>NZ_JBFODG010000001.1:0-296049 GCF_040908215.1 Aeromonas sp. R5-4
ATACCCCGTGGAGGGGTTCCCGAGCGGCCAAAGGGATCAGACTGTAAATCTGACGGCTCTGCCTTCGAAGGTTCGAATCCTTCTCCCTCCACCATCATTCAGAAAACCCGGCCTGGCGCCGGGTTTTCGCATTTCTGGTCTGCCTAATCCGTAATTCCTCTGCCCTCCAGTCCCTTATCGCCATTTACCTGCAGCCGATCGCGCAATAAAAAAACGGGAGGCCTGCCCCTCCCGTTTACGTTCATATCAGCCCTGTTACGGAATGAAGCGTTACAGAGTAAAGCGATAGAAGATATCGACCGCCTGAGCCACCCCGCTCATCGCCTGCAGATAGAGCCGTGGCAATACCTCGTAGCGCAGCTTGAATTCGGCGATGGGGCTGAAAACCCCGACCCCGTACTGGAACTGCAAACCCGGCAGCAGATAGGCCGACAACGTCACCTGGGTGTTGTCACCACTGCCCGCGGTATCGAGGGAAACATCGCTCATCCCCAGCGACTCGCCGATGCTCGACACCACGCCGTTGGCCTGACTCACCGCACCGGCCACCAGCAGACCGTTGAAACCGCCATCCTCACCGCCGGTCTGCAACCCTTTGCCACGCAGCAGATAGGAGAGCTGTTCCGACTGCGCCATCTGCGGTTCGGAGTAGACAGTGATTTCAGGCTTGCTCGCAGGGCCAGTCACCCGCACCCCGACCGTCACCTGACCCTCGATGGTATCGGGATCCCGGTTGGCCTCGATGTTGAGGAACGGCCGATCCAGCGGACCGGAGAAGAGGATCCGCCCCTCCTTGATGATGAGGTTCTGACCGTAGGCCTTGAAGCGGCCGTTGGTCAGCACCAGCTGGCCGTTGCCTGCCAGCGGCTTCTCGGGATCCTGACGGATATTGAGACCGCCGGAGACATCGGTCTTCAGCCCCATGGCATCAAGCTTCACATCGTTGCCAAGGCGGATCGCCACCTTCATCGCCAGCGGCAGGCTGGCCTGCTTGGGAGCCGGGGGCAGATCGTCATAGACCACAGTCACATCGTCGGAGACCGCCACCGCCGAATCCGGCAGGCTCTTGACCAGAATACGTGCCCAGGGAATATCCACCTGACCGGTAATGCGGGTCTCCTCACCCAGCGACACCGCGATATCGGGCGAGACTCTGACCCGGCCCATGCCCGGATATTGCGCCTCCAGATCCTTGCCCTGAATAGTGAGGCTGCCGCTGACCGGCATCTTGGCCCAGCTGAGCCAGCCTCCCAGTGCCAGCGGCCCCTTGCCCACCAGCATGGAGCCATCGAGCTCGGCCCGATTGCCCTCGATCTTGAGGCGGGTCACCAGCTTGGTCAGGGTCACCATGTCGGAGTGGGTCTGCACTTCACCGTCACGCAGGTTGAGCTGGCCAAACAGCAGGGGCGCCGCCAGGGTGCCGTCGAAGCGGGCATCGGCGGAGATGATCCCTTGCAGGGAGCGCACCTCAGGGATGAGCGGCGCAAAGGTATTGAGCTTGAGATCGTCAAACTTGAGCTGACCACCGAGCAGACCGCGCCCGGCGGGCTCCCTGATCAGCAGATCGGTATCGATATTGCCGATCTGTTTGGAGGCAAAATCGAGGCGAATGGCCGCCTGCTGCCGCTCGAAATCCAGGGCCAGTGCCAGCTGCTGATAGTCGGTCTTGAGGCCATCTGCCACAAAAGTGCCCGGCGTGGTGCGCACCACCGCATGCAGGGTCGGCTGATTGCCACGCCAGCTGGCACGCCCATCGGCCGAGAGCATCGCCTGCCAGCGGAAGTTGTCCGGCAACCAGGGGCGCAGCCGCTTGAGATCAAACTCGCTCAGGGCAAACTCCAGGGTGCCCTGCGCAGCGGAGACCTGACTCCCCTTGACGCAGAGGCTGGCCCCCTGGGAGCCGAGGCAAAGATCCCCCATCGCCAGCCGCTGACGCGGCAGATCGAGATCCAGTGCCCAAGGGGAGCTCAAGTCCCAACGGCGCAGCGGGGTTTTCAACTGCAACTCGGAGAGCGCCCCGCGCCAGTGATCCCCCCGCACGCCGCCACCCAGTTTGAGGTTGGCCGCAACAGGGTCACCCTTCATGGTCAGGGTCAACAGATGCTGACTGATATCGCCGCTGAGGTTCAGGGCCAGCTGGCTGAGCTTGGTTTCGCCCTGTTTCAGCTGCGCCACCAACAACGCGAGCTCACCGGCCGGTTTGGCGCCGATCACCGCATTACCCTTGAGGCTAATACCCTTCAGGTCGGTGCCGGCATAGTAGAGCCGCTCGGAGGCGAGATCCGCATCGATTTTTGGCGTCTGCTGATTGCCACTGACCTTCACCTGCCCCTTGATATCCCCTTTCAGGCCGGGATAGATACCCCCCAGCTGGGGAGCCTGCAAGTTGGCATCGAGCTTCCATTGGGCAGTGCTGATGCTGCCCTTGGCCTGCAACTGGTTCGGGCCACTTTGGAGCGAGAGCGCCGGGATCTGCCACTCCATCTTGTCGTTGCCGCTGAGCTCCCCCTTGAGGGCCAGCGGGTACTGGTTGAGCTTGCCATCCACCTTGAGCTTGGGCAGTTTCAGCTCCCAGTGGCCCGCTTCGTTCATCACGAAACGGCTCTCCAGCTCACCGGCCAGCGTCCCTTTCAGCTCGGGCAGCAGCTCGGCCGGATTGATCCCCTTGAACAGGGTGGTTCCCTGCCACTCGATCCCCTTGTTCCAGGCGAGCTTGCCATCGAGCTTCAGCTCCCCCTTGAGGGCATTGAGCTGCAAGGCGATCTTGCTGAGCCGCTCCAGATCCCCCTTGCCGTCCAGCGTAAGCTTGAAGGGTGGGACATCGGTCCCCTTGCCGGAGGTATTGAGGGCAAACTGGTAGCCGGAGAGCTTGCCCTTGGCAGTCAGGCTCCCTTTGTCCAGCCGATAGCTTGGCTCATCTTTGGCAGGCTTATGAAATGGCCAGCCGAGGCTCTTCCAGTCGAGGGCCAAATCAAAAGGGAGATCCGGGTCGAGGGCGGCCAGCGAGCCCTTGAGACTGGCGGCGACCGGCCCCTTGGCCGACAACGCCAGCCCCAGCTTGCCGACCGAACCGCTCAGCGCCAGCGTGGCCTGCTCACCCTGCAGCTCGCCATCCAGCAGCCCCTTGCGGGCCTTGGCATCCAGGGTCACCGCCAGCGGGTAGTCATCACTGAGCTGGATGTGTCCCTTGAGCGCCAGATCGGCCATGGCGTGGCGCAGCGAGAGCTCGCGCACCTCGATGCGATCGTCGGCAGCAGTGGCCGACAGCAGCAGCTTGTCGAGCCCTTCAATCAGCTCGCCCTGCTTATATTGCACCCGGGTCGCACTGACCCCTTCCAGCTGGATGGGGAAAGGAAGATGAATGGCGGGCAGGAGAATGGGGGCAGCCTTTGCCGTATTTGGAGCTGGCGCCCCTTTGCTCTGTTTGGGGGTCTTGGCGCTGGCCTTGTCGTTGCGCGCCACCGCAGCACCGGCTTGCTTCTCGTTAGCAGTCGGCTGCTTGGCGGATTTGGCTGCGCTGGCGGGTGCCGCGTCATCCAGCGTCACCTTCAGGTTATCGAGCACCGGGCCGCGTACAATCAGCCCCTTGCGGTTGAGGGTGGCGCCGATATCGAGGGACCCCAGGGTCACGGCCACGCCGGGCACAGCCAGAGCGAGATCGGCCACCTTGAGGCTGTCGACCTGGATCTTGAGTGGCAGCGGGCGCCAGACAAAGGGTTCGGAAGGCTCTTCCGGTGCGGGCTCGGAGTCGGCTACCTTGACCACCGGATGGGTCACCGCCAGGGATTTTATCCAGAGCTTGCCCTGAAGCAACTTGCCGAGATCCCAATCGAGCACGGCGCGATCCACCGTGACATCCACCAGCTCATCCTGCCAGCCTGCCCCTTCCAGGGTCCAGCCATAGCCAAGCTGACCGGCTACCAGCTCTCCCTTGAGGGAGGGCAGCGCTCCCTTGGCCTGTTGCCACAACCACTTGTTGCCCTGATGGGTAAAGCCCAGCAGGCTGACACCGATGAGCAGCAGGAACACCAGCCCCATCAGCCAGAGAAAAATGCGTTTTAGCCAGATCACAATGCAGACCCCCGCGCAAGATACAGCCGCAGCGGCCAAAGAAAAAAGCGTTTAGACAACATCATAATTCAGGCCCCAATGCGAAATGCAGCCGCAAGGGCTTGTCCTCCTCCGATACCCCGACCGCCAGATCCAGCCTGACCTGGCCGATGGGGGTGACCCAGCGCACACCGACGCCTGTACCGATTTTCCAGGGCTCGCTGTAATCGGTGGTGGAGGTGCCGCCATCCACAAACATGGCCCCCAGCCACTTCTCGCTGAAGCGGTAGTTGTATTCCAGACTGGCCACGCTGGTGTAACGACCACCGGTCAGCTTGCCATCCGGCCCGGTGGGGGAGATGCTCTCGTAACCAAAGCCGCGCACCGTCTGATCGCCACCGGTAAAGAAGCGCAAAGACGGCGGAACCAGCGAGAAGCTGTCACCTATGATGGCCCCCTGCTCAGCCCGCATCAGGAATCTGTGGTTATCGCCGAGGGTACGCAGCCACTTGCTGCGCCCCCAAACCCGCATAAAGCTGATGTCGGAGCCCCATCTGGGATCGGAGAACTCCAGCGTCAACTGCTGACGATCCCCCCAGTCGGGCACCAGGGTGCCGCGCACCCGCAGCCGGGACCAGGAGACTCCCGGGATCAGCAGCAAGCTGTTCCCCTCGTCGGCCCCCTGGGTATAGATCTCGTTCTCCAGCCGGATAAAGACGTCGCGATCCCAGCTCTCCGGCCGCCGCGTCCAGCGGTGCACACCGATAGTGGTGAGATCGGAGCGGGTATCGTTGTTGTCCTTGTACTGGTAACCGGTTTGGATGGAGTAGTAGTCCCGCAGCGGGTTGCCCACCGGGATCTGGTAGTCGAAGCTGAGCTCTGCCTCCGGTTGGGAGACCTTGGCGGTGGCAAACAGACGGTGACCATAGCGGTTGACCCAGGGCTTCTCCCAGGTGGCACTCATCCGCGGGCCTACGTCGGTGGCGTAACCGATACCGGTCTCGATTTCGTGATCGACCCGGTTATCCAGCGTCACCGCGATGGGCACCCGATAGTTGCTCGCCTCGCTCAATACCGGCTTGATATCGACCTGACGGAACAGCTTGGTGGAGGAGACATCCTGCGACATCTCGGCCAGACGGATGGCAAGATAGGGGTCACCGCTCTTGATGTTGATAAGCGGGCGGATCAGGTGAAGCGCTTCGGGGGTGGCATCGTAGCGGATCTCGCCGAAACGGTAACGATGGCCCGATTCGAACAGAATAAAGATCTCCGCCGTCCCCTTGTCCGGGAACACCTTGACCTGACTCTTGCTCAGCTTGGCATCAAAGTAACCACGGGCCAGCCCGAGGCTGCCCAGATCCGCCTTGATGGATTCATATTTGGCGTGGTTGAGGGGCTCCCCCTCTTTGAGGGGCAACTTGTCCAGCAAGGCGCTGTAAAGCTCGTCGCTGCCCGCATCCCCCTCCAGCAGAATATCGAGGCGGGAGACGATGACCGGCTCCCCCTTGTCCACCTCAATCACCACTTTGGACGGGGTTTTCTTGTCGCGACTCAGAGTGATTTTCGGCTGGTAGTAGCCATAAACCTGCAGCGCCTTTTGCACGCTCTCGGTGATTTTGGCGCGGGCCGGGCGGTATTGCCGCTCCTGATAGACCGGCAGGGCATTGAGGTAGGCGTCGACGTTATCCTTGTTCTCCCCTTTCAACCCCTTGACCTGATAGGTGAGCTTGGCGGCAAACGCGGGCGAAGCCAGCAGCGACAGCAACAGGCCCACCCCCAGTACCCGCAGGCCGCGGCGAAAGGCAGAGCCAGACAGTGAACGCCCTGCCAGCAGGGATGAAATGCATCCTGTCAAAGGTCAATATTCCTGAATCTGTGGTGAAGGAAACCAGCGCCCTTTCGGGCCAACCCCGAATGCGGCGCAGCACGCCATGCCGTGCATGGCCGTGACACAAAAATGCGCGCCAGAAAAATGGCGAACCTTATCCTAACATAGGCATCGGCCAGCGACAGCGCGGCGCCATTGGCAAATTCGCCATATCTTTTAAGCGGTTGACCACAAATCACACATTTTGGTGACAATGACGACGCCCGCTTTCCCGATGGAAGCGAATTGACCTGCCCTGAACAAGGTTCACTTCGTCGTCAGGCACCATTTGTCACCTCTCCCCCTCTCATTACCACCAGAAACCCACCACGACAGAGTTTGTCGGCATCGCCCCACCCTCACCGTTTAACAGGCCCGGCACACGCCAAAGCCAGCCGTAGCGGGTGATTAAGAATTGCTCGTTCAGCGCAATCGAATTATCCCGCTGCCTTTGCAGCCGCCTCTCCCTCACACTTGAAGAATCAACTGAAGGAGACACATCATGCATGCACGTAGCGAACAGATGGCTGACTATATTGCCGATCGTCTCGAGTTCATCACCTTTCTCGCCTGTTGCAGCGCCCTGCTGGCCCTGCTGACCGGCATGAGTGGCCAACAGGCACTGGCCTTTACCGCCCTGAACCTGCCGTTTGGCCTCGGCATTTTGCTGGCGATGGCGATGCTGGCCCCCCTGCCCGTCCACTGGCGGCTGCCGGGCATCACCTTGCTGCTGGCAGGTTGCGCCCTGATGACCCTGCAACTGGGGGGAGAGTGGCTCAATCCGCTGGCCATCTGGAGCCTCTACGCCCTGCTCGGTCTGGAGATCATCTGGCAAGCGCGTCCCCGCGCCGTGTTGGCCACCCGCGCTCGCCAATAATACGGCCGATAAAGGGCGGGCTGTGATGGCTGACGCCTGTGTCAAATTGGGGTACTCTTGCGCCCCGATTTGCTACCACCCTTGGCGTTAACAACCTTCGCCATCACTCCCAGGAGCGCCCCGATGAAAAAAGCCTGTGCCCAGCACATTCTGGTCAAGACCGAAAAACAGTGTCTGGAGATCAAGGAGAAGATCGAGAAGGGAGCCGACTTCGGCCAGATGGCCAAGCGCTTCTCTACCTGTCCCTCAGGCAAGCGTTTTGGCGATTTGGGAGAATTTTCCAAGGGAGATATGGTGAAAGCATTTGACGATGCCGTCTTCAAGGGCGAACTGCTCAAGGTGCTGGGGCCGGTGCGCACCAAGTTCGGCTTCCATCTGATCAAAGTGCTCTATCGCAACTAAGTCATCGCAATTGACCATTTTCTCGGTGAAGCTCCCGTCAGGCGGGCTTCATCGACCTCTGCATCTCCCTCGCAAAACTGACCAAAACCACGCCAAACTCTCATCAATTTACTAACGTTATCAGGCAATTAAGTTTATCCTTCTCGGCATTGTCCACATTCGACGATGGATCCCGTGCTATGCCCCACTCTTGCTTGTGGCCCCTGCTGGCCTGGTTACTCCCGCTCGCTGGCGCCCTTGGCAGCCGCTTTCATCTCTGGCCCTGGTGGATGGGTTTTGCGATCTGTCTCATCGGAGCGCTTGTCTCCCTTATCTTGCTGGTGCGTCTGCCCTGGAGCCGCAACCGCTACGCCAGCGGTTTGGGCGCCTTGCCACTGCTGCTGCCGCTGCTCTTTGTGCTGCAGGCGCTTCGCATGCCGCTGATCAACGATGTGAGCACCGATCCCTACAATCCCCCCCTGCTGCGCTGGGCGGCAGAGCTGAGAACAGCGCAGGATCTGCCAATTAATAGCGCCCCGCTGAAAGCGTTTGAGGCAAAACCCGGTCCTCTCTTTACCAGGGCCTCTCCTGCCGAAGTGGTGATTGAAGCCAACGAACTGATGCAGGAGCTGGGCTGGCAGGTGCGACCCAGCCCCGACGGTCTGGATGCGGTGGTTACCACCGGCTGGTTCGGCTTTCAGGATGATGTGGCGCTGCGGGTCTTTGCCGGCCCCAAAGAGACCCGCATCGACATGCGCTCCGCCTCCCGCCAGGGGCAGAGCGATCTGGGCACCAACCGGGCGCGGATCGAGGATTTCCTGACCCGCCTGAATGAGCGCCTCGGCCAGGCCTACAAACCCAATTTGAAACCGTAAGTGTGAAACAACAAGAAGGTAACTGATGCGCGTTGAGGTCAAACCCGACCGGGAATATGCCTGGTTTATCCGCCCCTTTTTCTGGCTGCAAAAGCGCAACTATGGTCAGGTGCTTATTCCGGGCAAGTGCTGGGGCCGCTCGCCGCGCCTCTTTGCCGCCGTCGCCACCCTCTACGGGGTCATCAACCGCAAGCGCTCCCCCATCGACCCCGTGCTGCGCTCGCTGGTGACGGTGCGAGTCTCCCAGCTCAACTGGTGTCGTTTTTGCGTCGACATCAACGCCATGACCCTGGTAAAGAGAGCTGGCTCCAGCGAGAAGGTGGAGGCGCTGGCCAACTGGCGCGAAAGCCCCTTGTTCGACGAGCGGGAAAAAGCGGTGCTCGACTACACCGAAGCGATGACTGGCCTCGATGGGGTCAGCGATGAACAGGCAGCCCGCCTCAAGCCCTGGTTCGATGACGATGCCATGGTGGAACTGACCGGCCTTATCGCCTTCCAGAACATGTCGGCCAAGTTCAACGCCGCCCTCGATATCGCGCCGCAGGGCTTCTGCCAGCTGCCGGTGCAGCCGGAACGCCCTGCCCAGCCAGACAGCAAGGACGCCTGATGAACCGAACCCGCCTGCTGCTTGCACTGGTCATGGGGGGCCTTATCGGCACCTTTTTTGCCCTCGATCTTGGCCGTTACCTCACTCTGGACGCCTTGCAGGCCCAGCAGGCGGCAGTGGCGCAATGGGTCGACAGCCACTTTGTCTCGGCCAGCCTGCTGTTCGTGCTTATCTATGTGCTGAGCACCGCCCTCTCCCTGCCCGGTGCCAGCCTGCTCACCCTGGGTGGCAGCGCTGTGTTCGGCGTCGCCTGGGGGCTGCTGCTGGTCTCCTTTGCCAGCACCCTAGGCGCGACCCTGGCCTTTCTCAGCGCCCGCTTTCTGCTGCGCGACTGGGTCACCGCCCGCTTTGGAGACAAGCTGGCCACCTTTAAGTCCGGCATGGCGAAGGAGGGGGCCTTCTATCTGCTGAGCCTGCGCCTCATCCCCATCTTCCCCTTCTTTCTGGTCAATCTGCTGATGGGGCTCACCCCCATCAGAGTCAGCACCTACTACTGGGTCAGCCAGCTTGGCATGCTGCCTGGCACCTTCGTCTATGTGCTGGCGGGCAGCGAGCTTGGCCAGTTGACCAGCACCGGCAATATCCTCTCCCCCGGACTGATGGTCGCGCTGACCTTGCTGGGGCTGATGCCCTGGCTGGTCAAGAAATTGACCGCACACCTCGCCCAACGGCGCCTGCTCGCCCCTTACCGTAAACCCGCTCGCTATGACTACAACCTGCTGGTGATCGGTGCAGGTGCAGGTGGGCTGGTTACCAGCTATATCGCGGCAGCGGTGAAGGCCAAGGTGGCGCTCATCGAGAAACACAAGATGGGGGGCGATTGCCTCAACAGCGGCTGCGTCCCCTCCAAGGCATTGATCCGAAGCGCCCGCTTTGCCGCAGAGCAGCGCAAGGCCGACGAGCTGGGCTTTAGCCCAAGCCACTCCCGCGCCGATTTTACCGCCGTGATGGAGCGGGTGGCTGAGGTGATCAAGGAGGTCGAGCCACACGACTCCATCGAACGCTATCAGGGGCTTGGAGTGGAGTGCATCGAAGGAGAGGCGCGGCTGGTCTCCCCCTGGGAGGTGGAGGTTAACGGCAAGCGCCTTGCCAGCCGCCATATCGTTATCGCCACCGGCGCCCGACCGTTGGTGCCCAAGCTGCCGGGGCTGGATCAGGTGCCTTACCTCACCTCGGATAGCCTCTGGCAGCTGCGCACCCCGCCGCGCAACCTGCTGGTGCTGGGCGGTGGCCCCATCGGCTGCGAGCTGGCCCAGAGCTTCGCCCTGCTCGGCATTCCCGTGACCTTGGTGGAACTCTCGGAGCAACTGCTGCCCCGCGAAGAGAGAGAGGTAGCCGACGCCCTGGCCGGGCAGATGAGCCGCGATGGCGTACAGCTACTCACCGGCTGGCGTGCCGAACGAGCCGACTATCTGCCCGCAGCCGATGGGGATCTCCCCATCCGGCTGCAACTGCGCCGGGGCGATGAGACACAAGTGGTGGAAGGGGATCAACTGCTGCTGGCACTGGGTCGGGTCGCCAACGTCAGCGGCTTCGGGCTCGAAGAGTTGGGAGTCGAGCTGGCCCCCCGCGGCACCATAGCGGTCGATGGTTTTCTTGCCACCAACTTCCCCAGCATACTGGCAGTGGGAGACGTAGCGGGCCCTTACCAGTTCACCCACTTTGCCGCCCATCAGGCCTGGTATGCGGCAGTAAATGCCCTGTTTGGCCAGTTCAAGCGCTTTCGGGCCGACTATCGGGTCATTCCGGCGGCCACCTACACCACGCCGGAGATTGCCCGGGTCGGCCTCAATCGCAAGGAGGCCGAAGCGCAGAGGATCCCCTTCGAGGCGACCCGCTTCGAGCTGGCCGAGCTGGACAGAGCCATCGCCGATGGGGAGCGCCACGGTTTTGTCGAGGTGCTGACCGTGCAGGGCAAGGATACTATCCTTGGCGCCACCATAGTGGGCACTCACGCCGGTGAGCGGATTGCCGAGTTCGTGCTCGCCATGCGTCACCACCTCGGCCTTGGCAAGATCCTCGGCACCATTCACGCCTATCCCACCCTGATGGAAGGGAACAAATATGTGGCGGGTGAATGGAAACGGGCCCACCGGCCCACCCGGGTGCTGGCGTTGCTGGCCCGTTATCACCGCTGGCGCCGTGGCGCCTGACAACCAGAGAAACGTTTATGCTAAAGCCATTCTCACTGCTCGGCTCACACCTCAACTCACACCGCAGATCTCGGCTCAAACAGCGGCTAAATGCGCTGCTGTGCGCCCTGCCCCTGCTGGCCAGCGGCCCGCTGTTGGCGGCCAACCCAGACGACAACTGGCAACGGACCCTTGAGGAGGCGAAGGGGCAGACCGTCTACTTCAACGCCTGGGGCGGCAGCCCGGAGATCAACGCCTATCTGGTGTGGGCTGGGCAGGAGCTGGCGCGCGACTATCAGGTCAAGCTGGTGCAGGTGAAGGTGGATGATATCGCCCAGAGCGTCAGCCAGCTGCTGGCCAACAAGCTGGCGGGCAAGCAAGCTGGCGGCCCCATCGACCTGCTCTGGGTCAACGGCGAGAATTTCAAGGCGCTCAAGGAGCAGGGGCTGCTCGGCGCGCCCTTTACCACCGAGCTGCCCAACATGGCGCTGGTAGACAGCACCCTGCCGGTAAGTGAGGACTTCACCCTGCCGGTGGAAGGGCTGGAAGCCCCTTGGGGCATCGGCCAGCTCAATCTGATGGTCGACACCGAAGAGGTCGCCAGAGCGCCCACCTCGGCTGCAGCCCTGCTGGCGTGGGCCAAGGCCCATCCCGGCCGCTTCACCTATCCCAAGCCGCCCCAGTTCCATGGCTCCAGCTTTCTCAAGCAGATCCTGCTGGAATTGACGCCAAACCCCGCCCCCCTCTATCGGGAGGCGACCGAGAGCGATTTTGCCCAACTCACCGCCCCGCTCTGGGCCTGGCTCGATGAGCTGCACCCGGCGCTCTGGCGCAAGGGTAAACTGTTCCCTACCAGCGCCGCCGAGACCCGCCAACTGCTCGATGATGGCGAACTGGCCATGGCCATCAGCTTCAACCCGCAGGAGGCGCAGAGCGCCGCTCAGATTGGTGCCCTGCCCCCCAGTGTGGAGGCAGTCGCCATGGAGAAAGGGGCGCTCACCAACAGCCATTTTCTCGCCATCCCCTTCAACGCCAGTGCCCGTGCAGGTGCCAAGGTGGTGGCCAACTTCCTGCTGAGCCCGGCGGCGCAGGCACGAAAAGCCAATCCGGCTTTCTGGGGTGATCCCAGCGTGCTGCAGGCCGATGCGCTGCCTGATTCAGCCAAGGGGCAACCGGCACTGCGCTTCAAAGCGGTAGCCGAGCCTCACCCCAGCTGGCAGCTCAAGCTGGAAGCGGCCTGGGCCGAGCGTTACGGTCACTGATGAGTGCCGCTGGTCACCCGCTTTCCCGCTCCCGACCGTGGTGCCGGTTGACACGCCACCCCAGTATGAGTACGGGGATGGCGGTCATTTATCTGGCGATCTTCGTCATCCCATTGCTGGCGGGACTGTGGCAACTGCTGGCGGAGGGGATGGCCGCCTCTCATCTCGCCTTGCTGCTCGCCCAACCCGGTCTTTGGCACTCAGCTGCGCTGAGTCTGTGGATTGGCGCCGCCTCAACCCTTGGCAGCCTGCTGTTGACCGCCCTGCTGCTGGCCCACAGCGACAGCCGGGCTTTCGGCCTGCTCCGTCGCCTGCTCTCGCCCATGCTGGCCATGCCCCACGTCGCCTTTGCCATCGGCTTTGCCTTTCTACTCGCTCCCTCCGGCTGGCTGCTGCGGCTCCTCTCGCCAGCTCTAACGGGGTTTGATCTCCCCCCCGATTGGCAGACCATCCGCGACCCTTGGGGGCTCGGGCTGATTGCACTGCTCGTTTTCAAGGAGACCCCCTTTTTGCTGCTGATGGCGATGGCCGCGCAGCAGCCCATCTTGCTGGCACGCCAGCAGTGGCTGGGGGCGAGCTTCGGTTTCAGCGCCCCCCAGATCTGGTGGCGCCTGCTGCTGCCAGCGCTGTGGCCTGCCCTGCGCCTGCCCATCTATGCGGTGGCGGCCTACGGAGTGGCGGTGGTGGATCTCGCCCAGCTGCTCGGGCCCGATGCCCCCGCCCCGCTGGCGGTGCGGTTGTGGCTCTGGTATCAGGACCCGGATCTGCTCTGGCGCGGAGCCACCGCCAGCGGCGCCCTGCTTTTGCTCGCCATCACGGCGTTGCTCATCGCTCTGCTCAGATTACTGGAGTGGCTTCATAAAGAGATGGGCAAAGGCTGCTGGCTCGATGGCAAACGGGCGGCGCCCCACTTCTTTGCCAACCGGCTCGCAGCGGGCTTTGCCTTCACCCTGATCACCCTCAATCTGGCGGTGCTGGCGGCGCTGCTGCTCTGGTCACTGGCGCGCCGCTGGCCCTTTCCCGCCCTCTGGCCCAGCCAGTGGAGCAGTCACTACTGGCTGGATCTGCTGCCAACCCTGCTGCCACTGCTGACAACCAGCACACTGCTGGCGCTGGTGAGCGGCTTGCTGGCACTGGGAATGGCGGTGTGCAGTCTGGAGGCACAAGCCGGCCGCCGCCCCTGGCCGCTCTGGCTTATCTGCCTGCCGTTGTTGCTGCCGCAAGCGAGCCTGCTATTTGGTATCCGGCTCGGGTTGGACTGGCTTGCACATGACTCGATAAGCAGCGGCATTGGCTGGGGCTGGGTGCTCTGGAGCCAGCTGCTGTTTGTCTTTCCCTATGTCTATTTGTGTCTGCACGGCCCCTATCGCCAGTTCGATCCGCGGATCACTCAGAGCGCCCTACTGCTGGGGGCAACGCCATGGCGAGCCTGGTGGCAGGTCAAAGCGCCTCTGCTGGCGCGCCCGCTGCTGTTTGCCTTCGGCGTCGGGGCGGCGGTGAGTTTGGCCCAATACCTGCCGACCCTGCTGTTTGGGGCTGGCAGAGTGGTCACCATCACCATCGAAGCTGTGGCCATCGGCAGCGGCCTCAACCGGCGGCTGGCGGGGCTCTACGGCCTGCTGCAACTGCTGCTGCCACTCGTTATCTACCTGCTGGCACTCTGGCTGCCGGCGCGGATCAATCCGGCGCTCAAGGGGGGCGGCTCACGATGAACTCTGATGATGGAAACAGCCATATGCTGAGCACCACACCTCTTCGACTTTATCTTGATGAAAATCTGCTGCTTTCGCTGCCCCCCCTGCAGGTGGCCGCCGGAGAGGTATTGACCCTGATGGGCCCAAGCGGCTGCGGTAAAAGCTCCCTGCTGGCGGGGCTGGCCGGAGTACTGCCGGGCGCGCTGACGAGGAGCTGCTCGATTCGGCTGGAGGGGGAGATAATGCTCGGCGAGCGGCCACTCAACGCCCTACCGCCGCAGGCGCGGCGCATCGGCATGCTGTTTCAGGATGACCTGCTGTTCGACCATCTGACGGTGGCGGAGAACCTGATGTTCGGCATGCCAGCGACCATCAAGGGAAAACGTGCGCGGCGGGAAAAGGCGTTGGCCGCATTGGCGCAGGTCGCACTGGCAGATCAGGCTGACAAGCTGCCACAGCTGCTGTCAGGGGGTCAGCGGGCGCGGGTCAGTCTGCTGCGAGCGCTGTTGGCCGAACCCGACGCCCTGCTGCTGGATGAGCCCTTCTCCCGCCTCGACAAACCGCTGCGGGCCGCCTTTCGCGAGCTGGTATTCGCCCAGATCAAGGCGCTGGCCATCCCCGCTATTCTGGTGACCCACGATGCGGAAGACGCGCCGGGCACCATACTCCACCTCACCGAATCCTGTTTTTAACCGAGGAGTGTTCACCTTGTTTGATCGCCATCTGATCCCCGTGATCCGCAGCCCCCTCACCCAGCTTGCCAAACCGCTCTGCCGCGCCGGGATCAGTGCCAATCAGGTGAGCCTCACCGGCTTTGCCATCGGCATGCTGGCGCTGCCGCTGCTGGCCTTTGGCTGCTATCCGTGGGCGCTTGCGGCCATCCTGCTCAACCGGCTGCTGGACGGGCTCGATGGCGCCGTGGCGCGGGAAACCGGCATCACCGACTGCGGCGGCTTTCTCGACATCACGCTGGATTTTATCTTCTACGCCGCCGTGGTACTGGGCTTTGCCCTCGCCGCCCCCGCCAATGCACTGCCCGCCGCCACCCTGCTGTTTGCCTTTATGGGCACAGGGTCGAGCTTTCTGGCGTTTGCCATCATGGCGGGCAAACGGGGGATCGACAATCCGGTCTACCACCACAAATCCCTCTACTATCTGGGCGGCCTCACCGAGGGGAGCGAAACCATCGCCCTCTTTGTGCTGATGTGCCTGTGGCCCGCCGCCTTCGCCCCGCTCGCCTACGGCTTTGCCCTGCTCTGCCTCATCACCACCCTGACCCGGCTCTGGAGCGGTTACCACACCCTGCGTCCCCCCCAGCCCTAAACAGCACAGCCCTCACAGAAGGGCTAATCCATCGCACGATGAATTGGCGGCAAACAAGGCGCACGGAACACTTGCACGGGGATGACAATGTTTTACCATTGCGACACTTTTATCAGTCTCTTTGAGAACCCTATGCGTCGCCTTGCCTCTCTTCTCACTCTGTCGTTCTTCCCCCTGCTCGGTGGCTGCAGCAGCGCCCCAGCGCCAAAACCCGTGGTCGTCCCCCAGCCCAAGAGCGCCTTTATCAATCAGGCACCATCGAGCAAACCCATTTATACACAAGGGGTTAGCAAGGGGGACTTCGCCAATCGCCCCAACGTGGACCGGTTCGTCCAGAAAATGGTCGAGAAGCACGGTTTTGACAACGCCCAGCTGCATCAGGTGCTGGCACAGGCAGAGCGTTACGACTGGATCATCCGCCTGATGGATGCCCAGGCGCCGACTACAGCCAAGCCCACCGGCCCGACCGGCGCCTGGAACCGCTATCGCGCCAAGTTCATCACCCCGGACAACGTACAGAATGGCGTCAACTTCTGGCGTGAATACGCAAGCGAGCTGAACCGGGCGGAGCAGGTCTACGGGGTGCCGCCTGAGATCATCGTCGGCATTATCGGGGTCGAGACCAGATGGGGCCGGGTGATGGGCAAGACCCGCATTCTGGATGCGCTGGCCACCCTGGCGTTTGATTATCCGCGTCGCGCCGAGTTCTTCACCAGCGAGCTGGAAGCCTTCCTGGTGATGACCCGCGACGAGGGGATGGATCCGGCAGAACCCAAGGGCTCCTACGCCGGCGCCATGGGTTATGGCCAGTTCATGCCGTCGAGCTTCCAGCGCTATGCGGTGGACTTTGACGGTAACGGCCACACCAACCTGTGGGATCCGGTGGATGCCATCGGCAGCGTCGCCAACTACTTCAAGGCCCACGGCTGGGAGAAAGGCCAACCGGTGGCGGTACGCGGTCAGGGGCAACTGCCCGGCTACGAGCACGGCTTCCAGACCCGCTACCCGGTCGCCACCTTGCGCAGCGCCGGTTTGACCCCCACCAGCAACCTGGGCAATCACAGCGAATCGAGCCTGTTGCGCCTCGATGTGGGCACCGGCTACCAATACTGGTACGGCCTGCCCAATTTCTACGCCATCACCCGCTACAACCACAGCACCCACTACGCTATGGCGGTGTGGCAGCTGGGTCTGGCGGTGAAAGAGGCCAAAGGCGGTTACTGAGTCAAGCACTGATTTGCCAACAAAAACGGGCCTGCTGGCCCGTTTTTGTTATTCGTTTTCCAGCAACCAGCGTTTGAGCAGTGCCGCTAACTGAGCCTGCTCCGCCTCGGTCAGTGGCGCCAGCAGGCGACGCTCGTTGGCCACGTGCAGCTCAACCGCTCGGTCGATAAGCGCTTTGCCCGATTCGGTGAGGCAGACCAGCAGGCTGCGCCGATCGCTAGGCGCCGCTTGCCGCTCTATCAGTCCCCGCTCGGCCAGCTTGTCGAGCCGAGCCGTCATGGCACCCGAACTCAACATGGCCGATTGGTAGAGCACTGTCGGCGTCAGTGGCTCACCCGACCGACGCAGGGTCGCCAAAATGTCGAAGTCCGTGCCAAGCAGGCCACACTCCTTGAGCTCTTCACTCACCTCACGACCGGCAATTGCCGCCATCCGGGCTACCCGACCCAGCACCCCCATAGGAGAACAGTCGAGATCCGGTCGCTGCTGGGCCCACTGAGCCAGCAGCAGGTCTACATGATCTAATTCCATCGCCAACCACTTATCTTTATATCGAGATACTTGATGATAAATCAATTTGGCGCTAATTTATCTTCACTTAAAGATACTTTATGAAGAGATAAATAATGCCAATGCTGATCGCCTTGCTGGCTCCACTGCTGTGGGGCAGCACCTATGCTGTCGTCAGCCTCTACCTGACTGACTACTCACCCTACTGGGTTGCCGTATGGCGGGCACTGCCTGCCGGGCTGCTCTTGTTACTGTTGCATCCGCGCATGCCGCCTCTGCCCTGGGGCAAGCAGTTCCTGTTGGCGTTTTGCAACATTGCCGCCTTCTTCGCTTTGCTGTTTGTGGCGGCCTTCCGGCTGCCGGGGGCAGTAGCAGGTACACTTGGTGCCACCCTGCCGCTGGTGCTGATGCTACTGGCCTGGTTGCAAGATGGCACACGACCAAGCCTGAAATGGCTACTGCTGGGATTGATGGGGCTGGCTGGGGTATTACTGTTGCTCAACCCCTCTGCCAATCTGGATCCTGTCGGAGTTGCATGCGCCATGCTGGCCACAGTGCTGATCGGCCAATCCAGCCGCTGGATGCGCCACTGGCCGGTAAACGATCTGCTGGCGCTGACCGCCTGGCAATTGCTGCTTGGGGGCTTGATGCTGATCCCGCTCGCCTGGTGGCTAGCTGGCCCAATGCCGTTACCGGATCCGGCCAGTGTGCCGGGATTGCTCTGGTTGATCCTGCTCAACACCGCGCTGGGCTACTGGGCCTGGTTGTGGGGATTAAAGCACCACGGCCCGAAGGTGATGGGCATGCTAGCCCTCACCAATCCCATGATGGCTGTGTCGCTTGGGGTATTGATGGTGGGTGAAACCCTGGATGTCAGCCAGTGGATCGGCATCGGGGTGATCCTGCTCTCCCTGTTCCTGATGAAGCTGCCAGCACGCCTCTTCTTCAAACGTTGGCAAGCCCGCCGAGCGAGTACAGGGATCTGTAACGAGGCGTAAACACCAGACCACCTCAATCCGCGCATAAACAAGAGGAGCCATTGCGGCTCCTCTTTTTAGTCAGCGGTCAGTGACTTGAAGGTGGCTTATACACCAGCCTTGGCCAGCGCAGCAGAGACGATCTGCTGGGCTTCCTGCTGGATGAGGTCGAGGTGCGCGTCGCCCTTGAAGCTCTCCATGTAGATCTTGTAGATGGACTCGGTGCCGGAGGGGCGCGCCGCGAACCAGCCGTTCTCGGTCACCACCTTGAGGCCGCCGATGGCGGCATCGTTGCCCGGCGCCTTTGTCAGCTTGGCGATGATGGGCTCACCCGCCAGAGTGGAGGCTTCTACCAGTGCCGGATCCAGCTTGGAGAGCACCGCTTTCTGGGCGCTGTTGGCCGGGGCGTCGATACGTCGGTAGCTGGAGCGACCAAACTTGGCTTCCAGTGCATCGTAGTGGGACTGCGGATCCTTGCCGGTCACCGCCAGAATTTCCGCCGCCAGCAGCGCCAGAATGAAGCCATCCTTGTCGGTGGTCCAGACGGTGCCATCTTTGCGCAGGAAGGAGGCGCCCGCGCTCTCTTCGCCACCAAAACCGAACTCGCCGCTGTAGAGGCCATCCACGAACCACTTGAAGCCGACCGGCACCTCTTTCAGGGTACGGCCAATCTCGCAGGCAACCCGGTCGATCATGGAAGAAGATACCAGCGTCTTGCCGACGGCCGCATCGGTAGACCAGCCGGTGCGATGGGTAAACAGATACTGGATTGCCACCGCCAGATAGTGGTTCGGGTTCATCAGGCCGAACTTGGTGACGATACCGTGACGGTCGTAGTCAGGGTCGTTGCCAAGGGCGATGTCGAACTTGTCTTTGAGGGCAATCAGGCTCGCCATGGCGAACGGGCTGGAGCAGTCCATCCGGATCTTGCCGTCTTTATCCAGGGTCATGAAGGAGAAGGTCGGGTCGACCTTGTAGTTCACCACCTCGATGTTCAGGCCGTAGGTCTTGGCGATAACGTCCCAGTAGGCGACGCCGGAGCCGCCCAGCGGATCGACACCGATCTTGATGCCCGCGTTCTTGATGGCGTCCATGTCCAGCACGTTCTTCAGATCATCCACATAAGGGGTGACATAGTCGTGCTCGACCACGAACGGGCTCTTGAGCGCTTCGGCGAACGGCATCCGCTTCACGCCGGCCAGACCCGCTTCCAGAATGGCGTTGGCACGGTCCTCCACCCACTTGGTGATCTCCCCTTCAGCAGGCCCACCGTGGGGCGGGTTGTACTTGAAGCCACCATCTTCCGGCGGGTTGTGGGACGGAGTGATCACCACGCCGTCGGCGCGCGCTGCAGGCTTGCTGGCCCCTTCTTTGCCAGAGTTGTAGCGCAGGATGGCGTGCGAGATGACCGGGGTCGGGGTAAAACCGAGACCAGCCTGAATGCGGGTCTCGACGCCGTTGGCCGCCAGCACTTCGACGGCGCTGGCAAAGGCGGATTCGGACAGGGCGTGGGTATCCATGCCGACAAACAGCGGGCCAGTGATACCGGCCTGCTGGCGATACTCCACCAGCGCCTGGGTCACCGCCAGGATGTGGGATTCAGTAAAGGCGTTGTGCAGGGCGCTGCCACGGTGGCCGGAGGTACCAAAGGCAACCCGCTGCTCGGGGTGGCTCATGTCCGGCTTGTTGAGGTAGTAGGCGCTGACCAGACGGGGGATGTTGGTCAGGTCGCTTAAACGGGCCGGTTGACCGGCGTGGGAATGCTGAGCCATGGCGTTTTCCTTGCGTAATGGCGGCCTTGCCGGGCAAGGCCTGAGTCTTGAAGAATCGTTAAATGGCGCCGCACACCTGCGCGATCACCTCTTCGCCATAGCCCATGCTGGCCATCAGCTGGGCCACCATGTTCTGCTTGCGGCTGGTGTTGGTGTTGGTGATCACCCAGAACGGGGTCTCCGGTACCGGCTTGGGCTTGGTGGTGCTGCCACTAGCACGCAGAGCCTCGGGATCCTGCGAGAAATAGACGCGCTTGCGCCCCTTGATTTCGGTGGCCTGGGTAAAGCCTTCCGGGTTATCCCGGTAGAGGGTACTCAGCACCAGCATAAAGCGGTTGATGGACTTCTCTTCTTTTTGCAGCTCACCGGAATCGAGCAGGGCTTGCAGCCCTTGTTGGGTGGCTACCGTACTGGGCTGCGCGACGGCAACGGGCTCGGCAACCGGCACACGTTGGTGAGCAGGCTGTTCCAGCAGACGGCGCAGGATATCGGAGGCACTCTCACCGATGTGCCGGGTCTGGCTGGCGATATAGAAGTAGAGATCGTCATCAAGCTCGATGGTTTTCATAGGGATGCGCTGGACTCGTCGAAATTCGGATGCGGCGATTATACATAGGCAAACCCGACAGCCCAAGCAAGGGGCTGGCAGATGTACATGAATCTCACCGAGAATACGGCATAATAGCGGGCCAAGTGTGTGATCAGCCGCACTGATAGCCGATCCGGACAGGATTTTTTAGAAAAAAAACCACATAAAATCCCAATCCATTGGACGAAATCCTTTTCTTTCCAGTGCGTTAAATAAAACAGCGATACGCACCCACGACCGACAAGGTGTCATTTTGCAACAAAACAGCATATTGAACTTCAAGGAGCAGGGTCAGGGCCCGGCGGTCATTCTGATCCACGGCCTGTTTGGCAGCCTCGACAACCTCGGCCTGCTGGTCCGTGCCCTCTGTGAACAGTACCGGGTCATCAGCGTCGATCTGCGCAACCACGGTGCCTCCTTTCACTCGGACGAGATGAGCTATCCGGCGCAAGCGGCCGATATCCTCACCCTGATGGATCGGCTGAATATTGCCGAAGCGACCCTGATTGGCCACTCGATGGGCGGCAAGGTGGCGATGCAGCTCGCCAAGCTGACGCCAGCGCGGGTGACCAAGCTGGTGGTGGCCGATATGGCGCCAGTCGCCTATCCCCACTCCCGCCACCAGAATGTCTTTGCCGGCCTCAACGCCACCCTGCGCACGCCGCCGCTAAGCCGCAGTGAAGCGGAAGCCATGCTGGCGCAGCACATCGAGATCGCCGGGGTGCGCCAGTTCCTGCTCAAATCGTTCGCCAGAGGCGAGCATGGCTGGGGTTGGCGCTTCAATGTGCCCGCCCTTGAGCAAAACTACGCCAACATCATGGGCTGGCCAGAGGATGAGCACCGCTTCGAGGGGCCTGTGCTCTTTATCAAAGGGGAGGATTCTGACTATATGCAGCCCCAATACAGCGAGACGGCACTGGCTCAATTCCCGGCGGCAAAGGTGCGTGTCATCGCGGGTACCGGCCACTGGCTGCATGCGGAAAAACCGGCTCTGTTCAACAAATTGGTTGTGGATTTCCTGTCGACAGGCGGTTAACAGTTTCAAATCCTTTGTGATATAGTGCGCCCGTCATAAGGAGTGTGCGCAATCCATGCTAAGTGAACATATCGACCTGATCGAAAGTTTGGGCCTCAAGTTATTCTTTGTGGCCATTTTCATATTGATTGGCCTGGCCATTCAGGACGTGCTCAAGCGCGGCAACGTGCCCCGTTTCGGTCGTTTTATCGTCTGGTTGGTACTGTTTCTGGGTTGTGCGGGTTTTGTCGCCAAGGGGCTGATCGAACTGGGCTGGGAAGGCTCAGGACTCGGCTAACTTATTTTCATCTGTGATGTATGGCCAAACAGCAAACTGATCGAACAACACTGGATCTGTTCGCAAATGAGAAGCGCCCCGGCAGGCCAAAGACCAATCCACTCCCCCGCGAGACCCAGCTCAAGATCAACAAGCGTAACCAGCTTAAGCGCGATCGGGAAAATGGGCTGAAGCGGGTAGAGTTAAAGGTGGAGGCCGAGTTGCTGGAGCGCCTGAACCAACTTGCGTTACAACAGAACATCAGCCGAGCCGAGCTGATCCAATCTATCCTGAAACAACAGATTGAGTCCGCCTTTGCGGTGGACATTGCAGTCTGAGCGTTGAGCATTAACACCAAATACGGGTAACTAAACACTATGGCAAGTGTAGGTCTGTTTTTTGGCAGCGATACCGGTAACACCGAAGCTGTCGCCAAGATGATCCAGAAAGAGCTGGGCAAAAACCTGATTGAAGTCCGTGACATCGCCAAGAGCAGCAAGGCCGACATCGAGAGCTTTGATCTGCTGATGTTCGGCATCCCGACTTGGTACTACGGCGAAGCCCAGGCCGACTGGGACGACTTCTTCCCCGATCTGGGCGAAATCGACTTCACCAACAAGCTGGTCGCCATCTTCGGTTGCGGTGATCAGGAAGACTATTCCGAGTACTTCCTCGATGCCATGGGCACCCTGCGCGACATCGTCGAAGCCAAAGGCGCCATCATCATCGGTCACTGGCCGACTGCCGGCTACGAGTTCGAAGCCTCCAAGGCACTGGTCGATGACAAGCACTTTGTCGGTCTGGGTATCGATGAAGATCGCCAGCCGGAGCTGACTGCCGAACGCGTCAAGGGCTGGTGCAAGCAGCTGCACGAAGAGATGTGCCTGGGCGAGCTGGAGTAATCTCCTCCCCCTGCTTGAAGCAACAAGGGCCCCGTCGGGGCCCTTGTTGTATCTGCTTGCTGCGATGCTTGCCTTTATTCTCTCTTGTTATTCACCTCTGTGCTCCGGTTTGGCTCGCACATAGAGGGTGCGCTTGACCTGCGCAACCAGTTCGCCGCTTTTGTCCTGTACCGTGACCTCGAATTCTGGGAAGTGCTTGTTGCCACCTTCGGTCGCCGCCACGATTTCGGCCAGCTTGACCTCGGTCAGGTTAAACTCGGCCACCAGCTTGCCCTTGCCCGGCTTGATGTAGTTGATACTGCCCGCCTTGTCCCAGACGTAGTAGCGATTCTTGAAGTAGCCCATCAGCATCAGCGGATAGATGGGGTCCGTCATGGCAAACATGCTGCCGCCAAACTGGGTGCGGTTGGCGTTCTTGTTCCACCAGCGGGATTTGAGGGTCACCCGGCAGTAGCGAAAGTCATCGCTCAGGGTCTCTATCTTGATACCGGCGCCCCAGAAAGGGGGCCAGGCGTTGAGTGCGCGGCGCACCCAGGCCGCATTGTCAAAAAGCCAATCCATGGATCTCATCCGACCAGAAATATGAAAGTTACATCTTATCAACATCTGCCATGCCAGCAAGTCGGACGACACGATTGATTATTTCAATCCAACCGGCCATTTATGGCTAAACCCCTTGAATTGCTGGGTTTATTTTTAGGGAGGCTACGACCTATAATGACAGGCCAAGCGAGTTCAAGGTTGCCATTCCTGCGGCAGTCCATCAGAATAACCCCACCTTCGAGAATGCGAATAAGTAGAATATGGCAGACAACAACCAAGCGTTAAAAAAGGCCGGGCTCAAGATCACCTTGCCCCGGGTCAAAATCCTGGAAATCCTGCAACAGCCGGACTGCCAGCACACCAGCGCCGAAGATCTCTATAAACGACTGATCGACCTGGGTGAAGAGATTGGTCTCGCTACCGTTTATCGCGTTCTCAACCAGTTTGATGATGCCGGTATCGTTACCCGTCACCACTTCGAAGGTGGCAAGTCGGTATTCGAGCTGGCCACTCAGGAGCACCACGACCACCTGGTTTGCCTCGACTGCGGCAAGGTGATCGAGTTCTCCGACGAAGTGATCGAACAGCGTCAGCGCGAGATCGCCAAGAAATTCAATATCCGTCTCACCAACCACAGCCTCTACCTCTACGGTCACTGTGCTACTGGTGAGTGCAAGCACGACGAATAAGTCGCCCGTGACTTGCAGATAACGGACAATAAAAAAGCCAGCTGATGCTGGCTTTTTTATTGTCAGGCGCAGGCCGTTTGGCATCACACCGGGCAGGGTCTCCCCTGCCCTACTGAGTTAGCCTTCGACTTTGCCCCAGGAGTCACGCAGGGCAACGGTGCGGTTGAACACCAGATGCTCTGGGCTGGAGAGCTTGTTGTCGGCGCAGAAGTAGCCTTCACGCTCGAACTGGTAAGCCTGCTCCGGCTTGGCACTCTTCAGGGAGGCCTCGACACGGGCACCCTCGATGATCACCAGTGAATCCGGGTTCAGCGCGGCTTCGAAGTCATCCTCGGCGCCCGGGTTCGGTACCTTGAACAGACGGTCGTAGAGACGCACTTCGGCTGGCAGGGAGTGAGTGGCGCTGACCCAGTGGATCACCCCTTTCACCTTGCGGCCATCGGCCGGATCCTTGCCCAGAGTCTCGGGATCGTAGGAGCAGTAGATGCAGGTGACTTTGCCATCGGCATCTTTCTCGATACGCTCGGCTTTGATCACATAGGCATTGCGCAGACGCACTTCCTTGCCCAGCACCAGACGCTTGAACTGCTTGTTCGCCTCTTCTTTGAAGTCCGCTTCATCGATGAAGATTTCGCGGGTGAAGTTCAGCTCGCGGGTACCCATCTCAGCATTGCTCGGGTGGGCCGGGGCAGTCAGCACTTCGTCGGCAACCAGATTCTCGATGACCACTTTCACCGGATGCAGCACGGCCATGGCGCGCGGCGCATGCTCGTTGAGGTCTTCGCGGATGCAGGCTTCCAGCATGCTCATCTCGACGATGTTGTCCTGCTTGGTGACGCCGATGCGCTTGCAGAACTCGCGGATGGAAGCCGGGGTGTAACCACGACGACGCAGACCGGAGACGGTCAGCATGCGCGGGTCATCCCAACCATCGACGTGCTTCTCGGTCACCAGCAGGTTCAGCTTGCGCTTGGACATGACGGTGTATTCGAGGTTCAGACGAGAAAACTCGTACTGACGGGGGTGGCAGTCGATGGTGATGTTGTCCAGCACCCAGTCGTACAGACGACGGTTGTCCTGGAACTCCAGGGTACAGATGGAGTGGGTGATCCCTTCCAGCGCGTCCGAGATGCAGTGGGTGAAGTCATACATCGGGTAGATGCACCACTTGTCACCGGTCTGGTGGTGGTGGGCAAACTTGATACGGTAAATAACCGGATCACGCATCACCATGAAGGGAGATGCCATGTCGATCTTGGCGCGCAGGCAGGCGGTGCCTTCGGCGAACTCGCCGTTCTTCATCTTGGCAAACAGCGCCAGGTTCTCTTCCACACTGCGATCGCGGAACGGGCTGTTCTTGCCAGCTTCAGTCAGGGTGCCACGGTACTCGCGCATCTGCTCGGGCGTCAGCTCGTCCACATAGGCCAGACCCTTTTCAATCAGCTCGATGGCGTAGCCGTGCAGCTTGTCGAAATAGTCGGAGGAGTAGCAGATCTCGCCGTTCCACTGGAAGCCGAGCCACTGTACGTCCTGCTTGATGGACTCTACGTACTCGATATCTTCCTTCACCGGGTTGGTGTCATCGAAACGCAGGTTGCACTGGCCCTGATAGTCGCGGGCGATGCCGAAGTTCAGGCAGATGGATTTGGCGTGGCCGATATGGAGATAACCGTTCGGCTCGGGCGGAAAACGGGTATGCACGCTGCTGTGCTTACCGCTGGCCAGATCTTCATCAATGATCTGACGAATAAAGTTAGTTGGGCTGTTCGCCTGACTCATGGCTCACCTCAAAAAAGCGTCACTGGCGGAAGTTGTGCCGGCTGGCACCCTCATCCCCCCGCCGTCAAGCCGAGTATGATCCCTTATTACGGGCGCTGTCTCAACCTGAATTTGGCACTTCCGGGCCATTTCCCGGCCATTGCGCCACTAAAAACGGCGTGGCTTGGCACATTGCACACCAAATGCATAAAAAAGCCCCGCACAAGGCGGGGCTGAAAGTGATGAAAAACACAAAACAGACAATTACACACAACAAAGGCTCACACGCACAGTCAACCTTTCCCAAATCCGATACGCCATCGCCCTTGGGAAAGGCGGGTCTTGCGACCCACCTGATGTTAACGGTTGACTGCTATCAGTTCAGTTCGGTGACTCGGCTGGTGCGCTTGCCATCGAAGCTGGTGGTACGCAGGTAGACCTTGCCATTCACGGTCGGCTTGGCCGCGGCATCATAGGCACTCCAGTTGGTACCGTCCAGGCTGTACTGGATGGGCAGACCCGGCAGATCCACGTTCGCTTCCAGCACACCGTTCACTACCTTGGCACCCGGTACGGAGAGGCGGTATTCAACACCGGCCTGATCCAGTTTCGGCAGCACGCGCTGACCCAGTACGTTGGCAAACTGGTTCCACTCTTTGTTGAGGGTGGCCTTGTTGACGAACTTGGTCTCGCCGGAGAACTCACGACCCTTCACATAGTTCAGCTCGAAGCCACCTTTGTGCCAGGCACGCTCGGCCACGGAGAAGATACGCGGGTAGACCATGTACTCGTACTGAGCATCGGTACGCACGGTTTCACTCCACTGCTGACCGGAGATCCCCTTGAACTTGACCGGATCCTGGTCACCTTTGGCCACGAAGGCGTTGCCGTCGCGGTCAACCGAGGTCTCGGCGTTCTGCGGCAGGTTTTCCGGGGCGAAGGCGAACACCTTGCGGGTGTCGTTGAAACGGGTTGCCCAGTAGTAGCCACGCTCGGCCGGGTGTACTTCGTTCGGGAAGTCGAAGTAGAGGTAATCCGGGTTGGACAGCACTACTTGGTAACCCTTGTGCGCCCACTTCATCGCTTCGTTGAAGCCACCCCAGTAGAGGGTTTCCCAGAAGTTGACACGGGTGTTGTCGGTGGCGAAGTCCTTGGCACCGCTGGCGTACTTCAGACCATCTTCCCACGCCTGCAGGGTAGAGAAGCCGCGGTCTTTGACCATCTGGCCCACTTCCTTGGCGAAGTAAACCGGCAGCTCGCCCACTTCCTTGATCTTGCCTTCATCGATCATCTTCTGGCACATCGGGGACTTGCCAAACGGTTTGTCCTGCTTGCTGGAGTCGACGTTACCTTTCCAGGCGACCAGCTCTTCTTTCTTGGTGACGGCCGGATCCTGATAGCCACCGCCCTGCATGATGTTCTTCGCCTCATCACCACCGTAGTGCCATGCGGTCAGCGGCTGACCGGCGGCCTGGTGCATCTGGGCAACTTCATCCATTACCTTGGCCACGAAGGTGGCAGCACCTGGCTGGCAAGGGTTGATGAAGGACATCTTGTCGTAGAACTGGACCGAGGTGACGTTGGAGGTGTCAGCCGGATCAGTCAGACGGAACTGGTTGGCTTCCGCTTCTTTGCCTTCCGCCATCAGACGCTTGTAACGCGCTTCCATGGAGACCACGGCAGCACGGGCGTGGGCCGGCATGTTGATCTCGGGGATCACGGTCACACCGCGGGCCTTGGCATAACGCACCAGATCCACGTAGTCAGACTTGCTGTAGAAACCGGAACCCTGGTTGTCGCTGGTCGGGCCGGAACCCAGTTGCGGCATCAGGCACTTGGTTTCGGACTCGTCGTGGCAACGCTGGCTACCGACCTGGGTCAGCTCCGGCAGACCCGGGATCTCCAGACGCCAGCCTTCATCGTTGGTCAGGCCAAGGTGCAGCACGTTGAGCTTCATGGCAGACATCTGGTCAACCAGCTTCTTCATGGTATCCAGACTGCGGAAGTGACGGGCCACGTCGGTCTGCATGCCACGGTATTCAAAGCGCGGCGCATCCTCGACGGTCATCGGGCTCACCAGCTTGTCATCAACACCCAGCAGGGAGATCAGGGATTGTGCCCCCCAGAATGCCCCGTCGATGTCGCGACCCTGGATCACGGTGCCCTTCTGACCGATGGTCATGTCATAGCCTTCAGCCTGCTTGAGCTTGCTGCCGAGCTTGATGGTCACCGGGTAGCCGGTGTCGGAGAGGGTAACACCCAGCTTGGTCAGTTGAGCCTTCAGGGCCTCGGCGCGATCGCTCGGCAAGTCCAGGGCATTGAGCTTGATGGTAGAGAAGTCAACCTGCGGACCAGCCTTGACCACTTGCTTCATCGGGGTCGGCAGGATCTGGTTGTCAATCTTGCCAGCCGGCAGCAGGGTACTGGTCTGGTTAGCCGCGAAACGGGTCTCGCTGTTCATCAGGATGTTCTTGTCATCCTTGGTACGCTTCCAGCCATCAGCCGGCATCGGCTTCTCGTAGGTGCTGGCATCATTGATGTTGCTCATGCTGGCCAGTACTTTCGGCTCGGCACCTTCACTGGCGACATACCAGTTCGGCATGATGTCGGATTCGAACAGCACCCAGTATTCCACCACCAGCGGCACTTCGACCGTGGCATCCTTGGCAAAGCCCTGGAACTTCTCGGTTGGCGTCAAACGATAGAGATCGCCGGTCAGGTGAGTGATGGTGAACTGGTCGTTATCCACACGCTGGATACGACGGATGGAGGAGACGTAGATGCTCCAGTCTTTGGAGGTGACGTCCGCACCGGTATTGGTCAGGTGCAGCTTGGCAACGCCACAGCTCGCCCACTCGGAACCCAGCGCCTGGCAATCGAGGCCGGCACCAGCACCGTCGTTGGTGACCACTTCATACTTGACCACCAGGTTGTTGGCGAGGGAGTCGACCACGGCCTGCTTGGCGGCATCGGCTGCCTGGACCTGGCTGACAAAAACGGTAGACATGGCAATGGCTAACAGAGAATGTTTCAAGTTCATAACTGCTGCTCTCATTTGAAGTAAAGGTTGGATTTTCTTGGCTTTTTTATATGGGGCCCCTGAGCGGGGCCCTTAGTTATGTCAACAATGGACTTAGACTTGAGGTGAGCGAGTCGCTCGATTAACGCAGTGCTTTCATCTCACCGGCGATGATTTCGGCCAATGGGCCCAGAATCACTTGCAGGTTCTGCTCACCGAGTTTGACCACACCGGCCGCGCCCAGGGCTTTCAGCTTGCGCTCATCGACGATACTGCGGTCTTTCAGAGTCAGACGCAGACGGGTGATGCAGGCATCGATGGAGACCAGGTTCTCTTGACCACCCAGCACTTCCAGGTATTGCTTGGCCAGCTCGGTACGGTTGGTAGATTGAGCGGCAGCCGGAGCAGTCTCTTCATCATCTTCACGACCCGGGGTTTTCAGGTTCAGCTTGGCAATCACTACGCGGAACACGGTGTAGTAGAGGCCGAAGAAGACCAGACCCTGAGGGATCAGCATGTACCAGTTGGTCGCCAGCGGGTTACGGCTGGAGAGCACCATATCCACCAGACCGGCACTGAAACCGAAACCGGCCATCCACTGCATGGAGGCAGCGATGAACACGGAGATACCAGTCAGTACGGCGTGGATGACATACAGTACCGGCGCCACGAACATGAAGGAGAACTCGAGCGGCTCGGTAACACCGGTGAAGAAGGAGGCAAAGGCAGCTGCGATCATGATGGAAGCAACTTTCTCTTTGTTCTCTTTCTTGGCGGAGTGATAGATGGCCAGAGCGGCACCCGGCAGACCGAACATCATGATGGGGAAGAAG
The DNA here is from genome assembly GCF_040908215.1 of Aeromonas sp. R5-4. Lineage (NCBI taxonomy): Bacteria > Pseudomonadati > Pseudomonadota > Gammaproteobacteria > Aeromonadales > Aeromonadaceae > Aeromonas > Aeromonas sp. R5-4. The sequence goes on from NZ_JBFODG010000001.1 coordinate 29,180, forward strand.
CCAGCCTGGTACATACCAACCACGCCTTTCACCTGCTCCAGGCTCTTGCCAGCGGCCAGAGCGGCATCGATGGTAGCCTGACCCCCCAGGAAGTTCGGGATGTCGTTGATACCGGCCACGTTGAACCAGAACACGGAGTTCAGGGCGTGGTGCAGACCGATCGGGATCAGCAGACGGTTGAAGAAGGCGTAGATACCGGCGCCGGTAGAGCCCAGGCTCACGATGGACTCACCGAAGGAGACCAGACCACCGTAGATTGCCGGCCATACGGCCATCAGGATGAAGGATACGACGATCATCACCACGGAGGTTACGATCGGTACCAGACGACGACCGGAGAAGAAGGAGAGTGCCTTGTGCAGCTCGACGCTGCTGAAGCGGTTGTACAGCTCAGCGGCGATAACACCACACAGGATACCCACGAACTGGTTGCTGATCTTGGCAAACGCGGCAGGAACCTGCTCCACCGGGATGCTCTTGATCTGGGCCACAGCGCCCGGGCTCAGCAGGGTGGTAACGACCAGGAAGCCGACCAGACCTGCCAGCGCAGCAGAACCGTCTTTATCCTTGGACATACCGTAAGCGACACCGACTGCGAACAGTACGGACATGTTATCGATAATGGCTGCGCCCGCTTTAATCAGGAAGGCAGCCAGCGCACTGTCACCACCCCAACCATTCGGATCAATCCAGTAGCCAACCCCCATCAGGATCGCGGCGGCAGGCAATACCGCTACCGGCACCATCAGGGCACGGCCGATCTTTTGCAAATAACCGAGAATGTTCACGGTTCCTCTCCTTAGTTAATGTTTTTCTAGAAATTAAGTGCTTATCACGTTTGACGCATAAGCCATCAAGGCTTGATTGGCAGTCTAGGGCTTTTATTTCGCTGCGCAAATTAATAAACCGATAATCGTGATCGTTATCACCCAAACAAGATAAAGGTGGTGGATAGATGTGGCTTAGTTCGCAATCTTTATTTACGCTATAAAACAACTTGAATCCGTCTTAGCCAATTGCCACCGCCAAACCGGTCGCAACCCGACACAGAGGTATCCCATATGCGCCTGATCCCGTTGAAATCTGCCAGCCAAGTAGGCCTGTGGTCTGCTCGTTACATCGTTGACCGCATCAACGCGTTCAAGCCGACCAGCGATCGCCCTTTCGTACTGGGCCTGCCCACCGGTGGCACCCCGCTCAATACCTACAAGCGCCTGATCGAGTTGCACAAAGCCGGTGAAGTGAGCTTCCAGAACGTGGTCACCTTCAACATGGACGAGTACGTCGGCCTGCCGGAAGATCACCCGGAGAGCTACCACAGCTTCATGCACAACAACTTCTTCAGCCACATCGACATTCGTCCCGAAAACATCAACATCCTCAACGGCAATGCCGAGGATCTGGTGGCCGAGTGCAAGCGCTACGAAGACAAAATCAAGTCCTACGGCAAGATCCACCTGTTCATGGGTGGCGTGGGTAACGACGGCCACATCGCGTTCAACGAGCCGGCCTCTTCCCTCTCCTCCCGCACCCGGGTCAAGACCCTGACCGAAGATACCCGTATCGCCAACTCCCGCTTCTTCGGTGGCGACATGGAGCAGGTGCCCAAACTGGCCCTGACCGTGGGTGTCGGCACCCTGATGGATGCGGAAGAGATCATGATCCTGGTCACCGGTCACGGCAAGGCACTGGCCCTGCAGGCCGCCGTGGAAGGCAGCGTCAACCACATGTGGACCATCTCCACCCTGCAACTGCATCCGAAGGGAATGATGGTGTGCGACGAGCCCTCCACCATGGAGCTCAAGGTCAAGACCGTTCGCTACTTCCAGCAGCTGGAAGCCGCCAACATCGGCCGTCTGTAAGGAGTCGTCATGTACGCATTGACCAACTGCACCCTCTACACCGGCAGCTGTGTGCTGACCGGCTATGGGGTGCTTATCGAGGGCGACAAGATTGTCGCCATCTCTCACCTGGCCGAACTGCCTGCGGGCATCGAGCAGATTGACCTCAAAGGCGCCAACCTGACCGCCGGTTTTATCGACGTGCAGCTCAACGGCTGTGGCGGTGTGATGTTCAACACTGACATTACGGTCGAGACCCTGGCGACCATGCAGGCGGCCAACCTCAAATCCGGTACCACCAGCTTCCTGCCGACCCTGATCACCAGTCCGGATGCCGACATGAAGCAGGCCGTTGCGGTGACCCGTGACTACATGGCGGCACACCCCAACGAGGTGCTGGGCGTCCATCTGGAAGGGCCTTACACCAACCTCAAGCGCAAGGGGATCCACCCTGCCGCGCAAATTCGCCAGCCAGCGGACGAGATGATCGACTTCTTCTGCACCAACGCGGATGCCATCACCAAAATCACCCTGGCTCCGGAGCGCAACGAGCCGGCCCATATCCGCCGTCTGGTGGAAGCGGGCATTCTGGTCTCGGCCGGTCACACTGCCGCCAGTTACGATCAGGCGATGGCCGGGTTCGATAACGGTATTCGCTTTGCGACCCACCTCTACAACGCCATGACCCCGACCCTCAACGGTCGCGAGCCGGGTGTTGTGGGCGCCATCTATGATCGCAAGGATGTCTACGCGGGCATCATCGTCGATGGCCACCATGTGCACTGGGCCAACGTGCGTCTGGCTCACAAGGCGCTGGGGGAGCGACTGGTGCTGGTCACCGATGCCACCGCGGCAGCCGGTGCACCGGAAGGCTTTGAGAAATTTGATTTTTGTGGCACCACCGTCTTTTTACGCGATGGTCAGTGTGTCGACGAGAATGGTACACTCGGCGGTTCCTCCCTCACCATGATTGAGGGGGTGGAAAATCTGGTCAAGCAGGTCGGATTACCGCTCGATGAAGCACTGAGAATGGCCAGCCTCTACCCCGCTCGCGCCATTGGATGGGACTCACGTCTCGGTAGTATCCAGGTCGGTAAAGTAGCCAACCTCACTGTCTTCGATCAGGACTTCACGGTCCGTGGGACCGTGGTTAACGGACACTACACACAACAGTGACATCATGACTGGCGGACAAATAGCAAACGTAGATCTTATCAAGCAGGTCAACAGTGCAGCCGTGTATCGGCTCATCGACCTGCAAGGCCCCATCTCCCGGGTCAAGATTGCCGAGTTGAGTCAGCTGGCCCCGGCCAGCGTGACCAAAATAACCCGGCAACTGATCGAGCATGGCCTGATCAAGGAGACCTCTCCGCAAGCCTCAACAGGCGGGCGGCGTGCCATCTCCCTGACCACCATCAAACATCGCTTTCAGTTTGTCTCTGCCAAGCTGGGCCGCGGCTACCTGCAACTGAGTCTCTATGACCTAGATGGCAAGGAGCTCGACCAGCACGTCATTCAGGTGACCGAGATCGACCAGCAACCCGTGGTCGACATGCTGCTGCGAGAGATTGGCGCCTTTATCGATGCCAACCGCGAACGTTGTCGCAACCTCATCAGCATCGCGCTGACCATGCCGGGTCTGGTCAACCCGGAATCCGGCATGGTCATCTACACCCCCAAGTATCAGATCCGCAATCTGGGACTGGCGAAGCTGCTTGAGAACCACTTCAACCTCCCCTGCTACGTGGGCAACGACACCCGCTCGCTGGCGCTGGCCGAACACTTCTTCGGCGAGTCCCGCGACTGCATGGACTCCATTCTGGTGAGTGTCCACCAAGGGACGGGCTCCGGGATCATCACCAAGGGTCAGGTGTTCCTCGGTCAGAACCGCAACGTCGGCGAGATCGGCCACATCCAGGTCGAGCCCCTTGGCAAGCGCTGTCACTGCGGCAACTTCGGCTGCCTCGAGACCATCGCCTCCAACGAAGCGATCATCGACAAAGTGAAGGAGCTCATCAGCCGCGGTCACCAGAGCGCGCTGCAGGAGAAGCACATCACCATTCAGGAGGTGTGCAAGGCGGCGCTGGCGGGCGATGAACTGGCCCGCAGCGTCATCGAGAACGTGGGTGAGCATCTGGGACGGGCGGTGGCCATCACGGTCAACCTGTTCAACCCGCAGAAGGTGCTGATCGCCGGTGAAATCACCGCCGCCGAAGAGATCCTCTTCCCGGCCATCCGTCGCTGCGTCGAGCATCAATCCCTGCCGAGCTTCCACCGTGGCCTGCCCATCGTGAAAGCCCGCTTCCAGAACCAGCCGACCTATGGCGGCTTTGCACTGGTCAAGCGCGCCCTGCTGGAGGGAGATCTGCTGCAGATCATCATGGAGCAGAAGTAAGACACTGATCTTGCGAGATAACCAAACGGCAGCCACTGGCTGCCGTTTTCTATTGTGTGCTTGCTGGCGGTTTAGCTCGCCCGACATGGCTTGAACAGATCCAGCTTGTTGTCGTAAACACGGGTCTGCACATCCATGATCCCCAGCATGGAGTGGAACAGGTTATCGTGGGAGAAACGCTGACTGCTCGCCTCCGCCGCCAGGCAACCCATATCCAGCTGGCGATCGGCCTGTAACTGAGGCGAGAACCAGGTCAGCAGCGGCACCCGGGTCTGATCATCCGGCGCAAACTTGTAAGGCGTGCCATGCAGATAGAGCCCCATGGCCCCGAGGGATTCGCCGTGATCGGAGAGATAGACCAGTCCCACATCGTACTGGCTCTCCAGCGATTTGAGCTTGTCTATCAGCAGCCCCACCACCTTGTCGGTGTAGCGGATGGTGTTGTCATAGGTGTTGACCAGCTCTTCGTTGCTGCAGTTTTCAATGTCGCTGCGCGGGCAGTCCGGCAGAAAGACGCGCTCGCTGGCGGGATAACGACGGAAATAGGTCGGGCCATGGCTGCCCATCAGGTGAAAAGCCACCAGCTTGTTGCCCTTCATGCCGGCAATCTGCTGATCCAGTCCCTCTAGCAGCACCTCGTCATAGCAGGACTCCCCCTGACAGAGCGCAGGATAGGACTTGGGGAGGATCTCGATGGTCGGCACATTGCGGCATACCCCTTTGCAGCCGCCATCGTTCTCTTTCCACAATACCGAGACTCCGGCATGTTGCAGCACATCGAGCAGGCCGTCACGGGAGCTGGCAAGCTGGTCATCGTAGCCACGGCGCGTGAGGTTGGAGAACATGCAGGGCACCGAGACAGCGGTAGCCGTGCCGCAGGAGCGCACATCTTTGAACGACACCACCCCCTGCTCTTTTGCCGTAAAGCTGTTGGTCGCCTTGCCATACCCGTTAAGGGAGTAGTTCTGGCTGCGCGCCGTCTCCCCCACTACCAGGAACATCAAAGTCGGCTTGCTTCCCCGTGCCACCACCCTGGCATCTGTCCCCAGATGCTGGTAGGGGATCGGCGTGGCAAACAGCACATCCCGCCCATATTTGTAGAGGCCGTGCACATAGTTGGCAGGCACAATCTCTTTGGCCAGAGACTTGTTGTTGCGCCCGACCGAGGCGTAATCCTGATAGTAAAGTGACGCGACGCCCCCGATAAACAGCAGAGAGATAGCCAGTGCACCAGCCCGCAACGCCAACCCCTGATACCAGCGAGCCGGATAGCGGATCCGCAGTGACCAGAGCACCAGAACAGGCAGCAGCCCGGTCAGCAGAAACCAGAGCGCAACCGAGCCATTCAAATAGGCCCCCGCCTCACCACTGTTGGTCTCCACTATGTTCTGGATCATGCCAGCATCAAAGATGACGCCGTATTTGAGCATGGCGTAGCTGACGATGGAGCCAGTCAGAATGAGCACGGTAAAAAAGGGCTTGAGCACAAACCGGAACGTGAAGGGAATAAACACGGCATTGAGCGCCGCGATCAGCACCAGCGGGATCGAGATGGCAAATCCGGCTTTGACATGGGTCAGGGCGCTGAGCACCGTATAGAAATGCAAAAAGATTGGCCAGTTCAGTACCAGGGCGAAAAAGAGCACCAGCAACAGATTGGTCTGCAGTACACCGAGGGTTACACGCATAAACAACTCCTACATACCGGCCTGCAGCGCAGCGGGCCGGTCAAGCCAACAAAAACGACGGGGCCAGCGTAGGAAGTAAAACTTAAGCGCGAATTAAGAGGAGAAGCACGGCGCTCGTGCGCCCCATCACAGCACGGGGTGCTCCGCAGCCCCGAAATGGATTTTTAGTTGTCTATCCATCGGATTTTGCTAGCTTGTTGAGTAGGCATTCATGAAATGCAGGTTAACCGATGGCACTGATCCAAGCCTCGATAGAGCAATTGAGAGTAGGCCACTATATCCATCTCCCCACGGGATGGACTAACCACCCGTTTATGTTCAATACCTTCAAGATCAAGGATCAGCAGCAACTCGACATTCTCCGTCATCTTGATCTCACCCTGTTGATGGTCGACCCCGACAAGAGCGATCTGCCCATCGAGCCGCTGCTGCGCGGCGATATCCCGGATGCCGGGCCTGACCTTGACGAGCTGGAAGAGCTGATTGCCTCGGGCCCGCCCCCCTTTGACGAGAAAGCCTTTCGCCGCTCCATGCGCGCCGCCGACAAAGCCTTTGGCCAATCCATGAGCGAGCTGCGCGATGCACTCGGGGCACTCAACCTCAAACCAGATGAGGGGCTGGCCAATACCGCCCAGATCGTTCGTAATGCCGCCTTCACCCTCAGTCAGCATGAAGGGCCTCTCGGGCTCCACCTTATTCGCAGCCCCCACACCGATATCCTGCTGCAACACAGCCTCAATGTGGCTTTTATTGCCATGCTGATGGCCCGCGAACTCGGCATGAACCCCATCGAGATTGAGGAGACGGGACTTGCGGGACTTATCCACGATATCGGTGAACTGAAGATCCCTAGCCAGATCACCCAAAAACGGGGGGATCTCAACAAGGCCGAGCAGAACTTCCTCAATATGCATCCCCAGTACGGGCTGGAGATGCTGACCCAGCTCAACGCCTTTGAACCGAAAATCCGTCAGGTCGCCCATCTGCACCACGAGCGGCTCGACGGCAGCGGTTATCCGCTCGGGATCAAGGGCGGGGAGATCCCGCCGCTGGCGCGGTTGATCGGGCTGGTCGACTTCTACGACGAGCTGCTGCATCCGCGCAACAGCGGCAACCCGGCCGCGCCGAGTCAGGCCATCAGCCAGCTCTACAAGTTATCCCAGAAAAAGTTCGACCAGAATCTGGTCAAGTTGCTGGTCAAGGTGCTGGGGGTCTATCCGCCGGGATCACTGGTGAAACTCTCGGACGAGAGCATCGCGCTGGTGCTCTCCACCGAGCCCACCATGCCCCTCAAGCCGAAGATCCTGCCCTATATCAAGGCCCAGCGGCCTGAAGCCGTCGCCATGATCGATCTGCGGGAAGATGAACGCACCATTACTGCCTTTATCAAACAGGAAGAGCTCGATGAGGGACAACGGCAGTTCTTCAACCTGACCCGCCGCTTCTGCTACTACTTTGCATTCTGAGTTATCCCCAGAAGCTGGGGATAACTCATTGGACAAACCGGAATAATTGCTCAAACCCCCATCAGAAGGTTGCCAACTGACCATGTATAAAAAACGCCCAGCCAAGGGGCCGGGCGGAGCATGCCACCTCCGTGTGGCGTATCCAGCGGATACATTCATGCTCCATCCATCAATATCAACCCGCTGCCGCTTACACAAATATCAATTTAACATGCTGATTTAATATGGTTTTATCCACTTGTTCTGGCAAACTGACGGCCCGTTGCGCCCAGTTGGGCCAACAGAACAAGATCCTGATCACACTTATTCACGGACTGGCTATTTTTTCAGCTGGCTTATGAGGAGCGTTTTTTATGCAGTTGGTCCTCTCCTTGCTGCAACAGATGAGCGTCAGCCTAGTGATCGCCTATCTCTTCTCGAAAAGCCCGCTGCTGCGCCCGCTTGCCAACTATTCCGTGAGACTACCTCACAAGATACTGATATATATCATCTTTTCCAGCTTTTGTATCCTCGGCACCTATGTGGGCCTCGATATCGACGATGCCATCGCCAACACCCGGGCGGTCGGCGCCGTCTTGGGGGGCTTATTGGGGGGACCGCTGGTGGGCTTTCTGGTGGGGCTGACCGGCGGCCTGCACCGCTATACGCTGGGGGGATTTACCGATCTCGCCTGCGCCATCTCCACCACCTGCGAGGGGTTGCTCGGGGGCATAGTGCACTGGCGCCTGATGCGCTCGGGGCGAACGGATGCCCTGTTTGAACCGCGTATCGCCTTCTTTACCACTCTCTATGCCGAGATCATGCAGATGGTCATCATCCTGCTGGTGGCGACCCCGTTCGACAAATCCCTGCTGCTGGTGCGCACCATCGCCACCCCGATGATTCTGGCCAACTCCTGCGGCGCAGCGCTCTTTATCAGCATGATCCGCGACCAGCAGCGGATGTATGAGAAGTTCTCCCGGGTCTTCTCCGCCAAGGCGCTCAATATCGCCAACCGCACAGTAGGGATCATGAGTCAGGGCTTTACCCCGGAGGCGAGCAACAAGATTGCCCGCATCATTCAGGAGGAGACCGGCGTGGGGGCGGTCGCCATCACAGACACCGAGCAGATCCTCGCCTTTATCGGCACCGGCGAAGATCACCATCTGCCGGGTACCCCCATTGCGTCAGCCATCACCATGCAGGCCATCGCCCAGAACAAGGTGCTGTTTGCCGATGGCAACAGTCAACCCTATCGCTGCAGCCTCTCCTCCGGATGCCAGCTGGGTTCGGTGCTGGTGATCCCGCTGCAGGGGGATAAAGGAGTGATCGGCACCATCAAGCTCTACGAGCCGAAGAAGCGGCTGTTTCTCAAGATCAACCACACCCTGGGGGAAGGGATTGCCAACCTGCTGTCACAGCAGTTGCTGGCCGGTCGGCTGGAGCAACATCAGCGGCTGCTGGTGCAGTCCGAGTTGAAACTTATCCAGGCCCAGATCAACCCCCACTTTCTGTTCAACACCCTCAACACCATCAGTGCCATCACCCGGCGCGATCCGGACAAGGCGCGGGATCTGCTGCTGCATCTTTCACTGTTCTTTCGCAAGAACCTCAAGCGCCAGAGCGGCCTTGCGACGCTGCAGGAGGAGCAGGAGCACTGCCAATCCTATCTGGAGATCGAGCTTGCCCGCTTTGGCGATCGGCTGACGGTGATAAACGAGATCCCGCCCCATCTGGCCACACTGCGACTGCCCAGCTTCACCCTGCAACCGTTGATCGAGAATGCCATCAAGCACGGCATCTCGACTCTGCTGGAGCAAGGGCGCATTCGCCTCTATACCGATGAGCATCCCACCAGCGTCACCATCCATGTGGAAGATAATGCAGGCACCTGGCAAGCGCATCCCGCTGGCGACGGTCTGGGCATGACCATCGTCGATCGGCGACTGAAAAGCGCCTTTGGCGAGCGCTATGGCGTGACTATTGCCTGCGAGCCTGAACAGTGGACCCGGGGCTCGTTCACCATCCCCAAGGAGCAACCATGATCCGCACCCTGATAGTCGATGACGAACACTACGCCCGCGAAGAGCTGAGGCAGCAGCTGGCCTGCGATCCTGCCATCGAGATCGTGGGGGAAGCGGCCAACGCCATCGAGGCGCTGCCGCTTATTCAGCGCCTCAAGCCTGATGTGGTGTTCCTCGATATCCAGATGCCCAAGCTGAGCGGCATGGAGCTGGTCGCTATGCTCGACCCCCTGCCCCGCATCGTCTTTGTCACCGCCTTTGACGAATATGCCATTCAGGCATTTGAAGAGAACGCCTTCGACTACCTGCTCAAACCGGTGGAGCCCGCCCGGCTCGCCAAGACCCTCGCTCGCCTCAAGCAGGATATCTCCCCGCAGCCCATCGAGCGGCTGGCCCCGACTATCGAACATATTCCGGGCTATCTGCACAATCGGGTCAGGCTGCTGCCCATCGCGCAAGTGGAATATGCCTTCTCCGATCTGGGCGGGGTCCATGTGGCCTGCCAGGGCGAGCTGTTCCACACCCAGCTCACCCTCAAATCGCTGGAGGAGAAGAGCCCGCTGCTGCGCTGCCACCGCCAATATCTGGTCTCCCCCAACGCCATCTTCGAGATCCGGCTGCTGGATAACCAGCTGGCGGAGATCGTCACCCCGAGCGGCGCCCGGGTGCCGGTCAGTCGTCGCTATCTCAAGGAGCTCAAAGATCAGCTGGGGCTGGACTGAGCCGCGGAGTGTGCGCCTGATCACAGCCGCCGACCGCTCGGCGCGCCAAAGCGCCGCTCGGGGAGTTTCACCTGCCAGCCAGGCGCAACCGTTTTAGACTCGCTCTGCACACTAAAAAATAACAATGCAGGAGCGTAGCAATGATCTGGTTCTTCCTCTGTGTCGGCTTACTTGTGGCCGGCTACTTCATATACGGCAAATTCATCGAACGGATATTCAGCCCGAAACCCGAGCTGAAAACCCCCGCCATCACCATGGCTGACGGGGTGGACTATGTCCCGATGTCGGACAAGAAAGTCTATCTGGTTCAACTGCTCAACATCGCAGGCGTTGGCCCCATCTTCGGCCCCATCCTGGGTGCCCTCTACGGCCCGGTCGCCATGCTCTGGATCGTCTTTGGCTGCATCTTCGCCGGTGCGGTACATGACTACTTCTCCGGCATGCTGTCGGTTCGCGCCAAGGGGGCCTCGGTGCCAACCGTGGTCGGTGAGCATCTGGGCACCGCCGCCAAGCACTTCATGAACCTGTTTGCCGTGGTGCTGCTGATGCTGGTGGGCGTGGTATTTGTGCTGAGCCCGGCAGGGCTGCTCGCCAACCTCACCTCCACCGATCTGGTCTACTGGATCGTGGCAATCTTTGCCTACTACATCCTCGCGACCATAGTGCCCATCGACAAGATCATCGGCCGCTTCTACCCCATCTTCGGCGCCCTGCTGGTCTTCATGTCGGTCGGCCTCATCGTTGGCCTGATCGCCTCCGGCAAAGGCTTCTACAACACCGGGATGGACTTCTCCAACCTGCACCCGACCGAACTGCCGCTCTGGCCGCTGCTCTTCATCACCATCGCCTGTGGCGCGGTATCAGGCTTCCACGCCACCCAGTCACCGCTGATGGCGCGCTGCATGCAGAACGAAAAATCCGGCCGCTTCATCTTCTACGGCGCAATGATCGGTGAAGGGATCATCGCCCTTATCTGGTGCACCCTGGGTCTCTCCTTCTACGACAGCACCGAAGCGCTCAACGCTACCATGGCCAACGGCGGCCCGGCAGCCGTGGTACACGAAGTCTCCACCAGCCTGCTCGGCACAGTCGGCGGCATTCTGGCCATCCTCGGCGTGGTGATCCTGCCCATCACCTCCGGTGACACCGCGTTTCGCAGTGCTCGCCTGATCGTGGCGGACTTCCTGAAGATGACACAGAAGCCGCTGGCCAAGCGTCTGCTGATCGCCATCCCCATGTTTATCCTTGGTTTCATCATCTCCAAGGCTGAATTCGGGGTGATCTGGCGCTACTTCGGTTGGGCCAACCAGACCACCGCCGTCATCATGCTGTGGGCTGCGGCTGCCTACCTCATCAAAGAGGGCAAGCTGCACTGGATCTGCACCATTCCCGCCATGTTCATGACTGCTGTGGTGATCACCTATCTGGCCAACGCCCCCATCGGGTTCGGGCTGGAGATGGGGACCTCCACCATCATCGGCCTGACTGCAACGGCGGCCATTACCGTGGCCTTCCTGATGAAGTTCCGCCAGCCGCTGGTCAGCAGTACCAGCGAAGGGTAAAAACAGCAAAAAATGCAGCGAAAGCAGCACAAAAAAGGCGCCTGATGGCGCCTTTTTTAATGACAAAAAGACTAATAATGCAACTGTTGAATGGCTTCAGCTTCAATACAGCGAATAGCTTTAAGATTCCGGGCGAACTGACGATAAATGTGTGATTCTTAATTGCTTTCGTGCTTGTTGGAACCAATGATTAAGCTGTGCGTCATGCCAGTGGAGGTTATAAATGGCCCTTGATTACTTTGCACTTGGTCTGCTCGTCTTTGTCGGGCTGGTCATTTTTTATGGAGTCATCGTTATCCACGATATTCCTTACGAGATTGCCAAACATCGGAATCACCCTCATCAGGATGCCATTCACGTGGCAGGTTGGGTCAGCCTGTTTACCCTGCATGTGCTGTGGCCCTTCCTCTGGATCTGGGCAACCATCTATCGCCCCGATCGCGGCTGGGGCTTTAGCCAGCGGCTGCAAAAAGATGAAGAGGAGCTGGCAGCCCTCAAGCAGGAGTTGGCGGATCTGAAGAGCCGTATCAACACTATCGAACAGAGTGAGCAACAGGGATAAACCATGGACCTGCTACTGATCCTGACCTACACGGCGCTGTGTGTCGCCATCTTCAAAATCTTCCGCATCCCGCTCAACAAGTGGACCGTCCCCACCGCAGCACTGGGTGGCGTGCTGCTCATCGGCACCCTGATCATGCTGATGAACTACAACCACCCCTACTCCGAGATGGCGCGCAACTACTACGTCTCTACCCCCATAGTGCCGCTGGTCAAGGGCCGGGTCGTTGAGGTTCCGGTTCAGGCCAATCAGCCGGTGAAGAAAGGGGATGTGCTGTTTCGCCTCGATGACGAGCCGTTCCGCCTGAAAGTGGATAGCCTCACCGCACGGGTCGAATCCAACCGCGAGCACCTCAAGTCCATCGAGGCGAGACTGCGCTCCGCCAGGCTGGACAGAGATCGCGCCAGCGACCTGATGCGTCGTGGCGTGGGCAAGCAGCGCGACCTCGACGTCACCCAGGCCAACGTGGATGACATCGTGGCCCAGATTGACCAGCAGAAAGCCACCCTGAATGATCTGCAGGCCCAGCTGATGGAAGCCAAGTACCAGCAGTCCCAAACCGTGGTCTATGCCCCGAGCGATGGCCATGTGGTGCAGCTGGCCCTGCGCCCCGGCATGATCGCCACCCCCTTCATGTATCGTCCGGTGATGACCTTCATCCACAAGGATGACACCGCCTACGTCGGCTGGTTCTGGCAGAACAGCATGCAGCGACTGGCGGTGGGTGATGAGGCAGAAGTGGTGATCGATGGCGTACCCGGCAAGATCTTCAAAGGCAAGGTGACAGCCGTGGTTCCGGCCATTGCCGCCGGTAACGTGCAGGCCAACGCCGGTCTGCTGGATCAGACCACTGCGGTGCGCCCAGGTCGTCTGCCGGTGGTTATCTCCATCACCGACCCAGAGTGGGCCAAGTATCAGGTAATTGCAGGCTCCAGCGGACAGGCTGCCATCTATACCCACTACTTCCACCATGTATCTGTGATGCGCAAAGTGCTGCTGCGCATGGCAAGCTGGATGAACTACATCTTCCCGTTCCATTGATCAGCAACCAAGCACCCTGCGGGTCGGCATCATGCCGGCCCGCTGTTTTTGTGACGGCAAGCACCCTATAATGGCGCCACCCTGCGCCGCACCATGCCCAAACGCCACGCCCTCATGTTCGTTCTCAGACCCTATCAGACCGACGCCGTCAACGCCGTGATCAACCACTTTCGCAAACACCCGGATCCCGCCGTGGTTGTGCTGCCCACCGGGGCTGGCAAGAGTCTGGTGATCGCCGAGCTGGCCCGCAAGGCACGCGGTCGGGTGCTGGTGCTGGCCCACGTCAAGGAGCTGGTGGAGCAGAACCACGCCAAGTACGAGGCGTGGGAGCTCAAGGCAGACATCTTCGCCGCCGGTCTGGATCGCAAGGAGGCGAACGCCCAGGTGGTGTTTGGCTCGGTGCAGTCGGTTGCCCGCAATCTGGATGCCTTCGACGGGGCGTTTTCGCTGCTCATCATCGATGAGTGCCATCGGGTCTCGCTCGATGACGATAGCCAGTACCATCAGGTGATCGACCACCTCAAGGCCGCCAATCCCGCCCTCAAGCTCCTCGGCCTCACCGCCACCCCCTATCGGCTCGGGCTGGGCTGGATCTACCGGCGCCACTACCACGGCATGGTCAAGAGCCACGGCGAGCGGCTGTTCGGCGACTGCGTGTTCGAGCTGCCCCTGCGCTTTATGGTCAAAAACGGCTACCTGACCCCACCGCGCATGGTGGATGCCCCCATAGTTCACTACGACTTCAGCAAGCTGGTGCCGCGGGAGAATGGCCTCTTCAGCGAGGCGGATCTCAACGGCGAGCTCAAGCGCCAGCAGCGGGTCACCCCCCATATCCTTAGTCAGGTGCTGGAGTATGCCGCCGACCGGCAGGGGGTGATGATCTTCGCCGCCACCGTCGAGCATGCCCGTGAAATTCACGGCCTGCTTGGCGCCAGAGGTCAGCAGGCAGCCCTTATTACCGGCGAAACGCCGGGGCCGGAGCGCGATGCCCTCATCAACGCCTTCAAGGCGCGGGAGCTCAAGTTTCTGGTCAACGTGGCGGTGCTCACCACCGGCTTCGACGCCCCCCACGTCGATCTTATCGTGATGCTGCGCCCCACCGAGTCGGTCTCGCTCTATCAGCAGATCGTCGGGCGGGGCCTGCGTCTCTCGCCGGGCAAGCGCGATTGTCTGGTGCTCGACTATGCGGGCAACAACTTCAACCTGTTCGCCCCCGAAGTGGGGGAGACTCGCCCCCACGCCGGTACCGAGCCGGTGCAGGTGCCCTGCCCCGCCTGCGGTTTTGCCAACACCTTCTGGGGCAAGACCGACGAGGATGGCAAGGTGATCGAGCACTACGGCCGCCGCTGTCAGGGGCTGTTTGAAGATGATGAGGGTAACCGCGAGGAGTGTGACTACCGCTTTCGCGCCAAGATCTGCCCCGGCTGTGGCGCCGAGAACGACATCGCCGCCCGCCGCTGCCAGAGCTGCGATCAGCTGCTGGTGGACCCTGACGACAAGCTCAAAGAGGCGCTCAATCTCAAGGATTGCATGGTGATCCGCTGCGCCGGGCTAACCCTCACAGCAGGGCGCGGCAAACAGGGGGAGCGGCTGGAGGTGACCTACCACGATGAGGATGGGCTGACCCTCAGTGAATACTTCGGATTTCACTCCCCGGGCGCACGGCGCTTGTTTCAACAGCACTTTGTGCGTCATCATTGGCCCGCCCCGGGGCTGGAGCCCGAATTTACCACCCTGGCGAGCGTGCTGGCCGCGCAAAGCCAGTTCCGTCATCCAGATTTTGTCATCGCCCGCAAATCGGGTCGCTTCTGGCAGATAAAAGAGAAAATTTTTGATTATGAGGGTCGCTATCGTACCGCCAACTCGCTGGCATGATGGCGACCGGCATACATGGCATGAATTGCGTTATCCCGTCGATCCCGCATCGGCTGGTTGAATTATCAGGGTCGGCACCACTGCCGGGCCCTTCGTCACGTTAGAGGATGTTATGCAGCGGCTGTTGATTGGTTTTTGTGCTCTCTTTTCTTCTCTGGCGGCTCATGCCGCCCCGCTGACGCCCCCTCAGGGTGGCCAGTACGCCATCATGGTGCAGGGCAATAACGGCGTCGAGTTCGCCCGCCACGCCGATCAGATGATCGCCCCCGCCTCCACCATGAAGGTGCTCACCGCACTGGCAGCCCGCCTCGAGCTGGGTGCCGATTTCCGCTTCGCCACCGACATTCAGGCCCAGCCGGGCGCCAAACAGGGTGACACCATCAACGGCGATATCTGGATCAACTTCGTCGGCGACCCCACCCTCTCCCGCATGGATCTGCTGGCCCTGTTCAAGCAGCTCGGCGTCACCAGCATCAAGGGCAATGTCTACGTCAACACCGGCGCCTACAACGGCTACGAGCGCGGCAACGGCTGGTCGTGGGGGGATCAGACCCTCTGCTTCGCAGCGCCCGTCTCTTCGGTCATCATCGACAAGAACTGCGCCTACGGCACCATCACTGCCACCCAGATTGGCAAACCGGCGGTCGGCAATGTAGCTACAGGCGTGCCCATCGGCATCGGTGCCGACAACGTGGAAGTGATGAGCTATGGCGACATGGCACGCCAGTTCTGCGCACTGGAAGTGGACATGGCCAAGGGCAACTTCTACGAGCTCAAGGGCTGCATCACTCCGAACAAGGAGCCGCAGGGTCTGCGTTTCGCCATTCACGATGTGGAGGCTTGGGGCTGGGACAACATCCGCTGGGCGATGAACCGGGCCGGTATCAAGCATGATGGCCTGCTGCGGGTCACCCACAAGGCCCCTGAAGGGGCTGAGACCCTCGGCACCCACTACTCGGTCTCCCTGCCGGTGATGCTGGCCAAGATGCTGAAGAAATCGGACAACCTCTATGCCGATACCTTCCTCAAAACCGTGGGTCGTCACTACTACAACAAGCCGGGCAGCTATCGCAGCGGCACCATGGCGGTGCGCGCCATCCTGACCAAGAACGGCATCGATCTGGGCAACGCCACCCTGGCCGATGGCTCCGGTCTCTCCGCTCACAATCTCATCAGCGCCCGTCAGATGATGTCGGTGCTCAACTTCATCCAGAAGAATGATGCCGAGCTTGGCCTGATCAAGCTGCTGCCAAGCTCTCAGGTGGATGGCACCCTGGCGTGGCGCCGCAGCGTCACCGCCCCCATGATGAAGAACAAGGTCCATGCCAAGACAGGTACCATCACCGGCACCTCCAATCTGGTGGGCTTTATCGACACGGCAGGCGGCCAGCGCAAGGCGTTCGTGATGTTCCAGCGTGGCCTGTCCCAAGATCCGGCCACCCATGAGCGCTACCGTGCCAGCAAAGCGCCGTGGCCCTGGACCGTATTCGAGAAGGGGGTGCTGGAGAGCATCTATCAACAGCAGCCGATCCAGATCGCCGATGAGAGCTGAGCCAATAGGCCCACTCGGATCAGGGTATCGATAATTTCGGCTTCAAGTCGCCACAAGGCAGGGCTATGCTGTTGCCTGCCTCATATCAACGGCCATACATAAACGGCTTAAAAAACGGAGAGAAAATATGTTTGCAGTGATTTTTGGTCGCCCGGGTTGCCCCTACTGTGTCCGTGCCGTACAGATCGCCGAGCAGCTGACCGAACAGCGCGATGACTTCAAATTCCGCTACGTGGATATCCATGCAGAAGGCATCACCAAAGAAGATCTGGCCAAGAGCGCCGGCAAGCCGGTCAATACCGTGCCGCAGATCTTCCTGGACGAGCAGCACATCGGTGGCTGCACCGATTTCGAAGCCTACGCCAAAGCGAATCTGGGTCTCTACCAGTAATGCCTGCGGGTCATCCCGAGCGGGTTGACCGCCAGAACGTATAAAAAATCCGGCGCCATCAGGCGCCGGATTTTTTTATGAGCGGAACTCGCACCATCTCTTGTCAGGGAGTTACAGACTGGGCGGCAAAGCGCGCAATGATGGGGTTGTGATCCGAACTGTCGGTGGCCGGTGAACTCACCTCAACCAGGTCCAGATTGCGGTAGTAGAGGTGATCCAGCGGGCGACCGAAGGCGGTGCGGCGCAAATCAGGCACCGGCACGGCCTCTTGCAGACCCAGCTCGTCCACCAATTTGCTTAACCAGAACTGACGCTTGTCACTCCAGGTGTTGAAATCACCGGCCAGGATCACCGGCCCCTGATGGCGGCGCACCAAGGCAGTCAAATCGTTGAGCTGCTCGCGGAAGGTGGCCATCCCCAGCTCAAAATTGACCGCATGGATATTGATGACCATGACGCCGTCAGGATCGCCCTGCAGCGGATAGAGGCTCACCAGTCCGGATTTGGGGATGCGCAGCAAGGGCTCGGGGGAGCGCACGCCACAGACGAACGCCTGCGGGGTCTTGGCCACCGTCATCACCCCGAACGAGACGCCGCCCTGGGTGAAGGCTTGCAGCTGTTGCCACTGGAAATCACCGGCGCGCAGCCAGTCGAGCATCTCGGGACGGGTGGCCGACTCTTGCAGCAGCACCAGATCCTGCCCCTTGGCATAACTGTCCATCCCTTCGCGCCAGTTTTTGCGCTGGCCCTTGTAGAGATTCCACACCGTCACCCCGAATTCACGGGGCAGCGCCGTGGTCGCCAACGCCACCAGCGGCGGACGCTGGCAGTCGAGTCCCGGCACAATCCCTTGAGCTGTGACCAGATGGTTCTGATCAGGCACCTCAAAACAGCCTACCAACCCCAGGGTCAGCAGGGAGGTGCCAAGAATGCGATAACTATTTTTCATTGGCTAACAACCGCCCGCCTTTGCTTTTTGTTGCGACCATCACAAACGTCATCCACGCCGACTAAGCTGATAGTCCCTGTTCCACCCAACCAGAAGGACCTTGTCTCATGGCGAAAGAACTTCGGTACAACGTGACGTTTTATGATCAACAAGGAAATTGTCATCAAGTGGAGCTGTCCACCGTCTATCAGATAAGACGGGACCCTCAATGCGATCTCTGCCTGTTTGACACCCTGCAATATGTGGGCTCGGAAGAGATGCTGGAACGCATGATACGGCAAAAAACCGGGCTTGAGCAGGAAATATCCATCATCAATGCCCGGCTGATTTAATCAGGCACTCACCGGAACCGGGCGGGATTTGCCCTGTTCGTCGATGGCGACATAGGTGAAGATCCCCTCGGTCACGCAGTAGCGCTGGGCATCGTTTTCCCGCAGTACCGGTTTGACCCACACCTCCAGCTTGAGCTTCATGGAGCTGCGGCCGATCTTCATGCAGCGGCCGTAGCAGCAGACCACATCGCCCACCTTGACCGGACTGTGAAAGGTCATGCCTTCGACGGATACGGTACAAATACGTCCTTTTGCCAGCTCCTTGGCCATAATGCCCCCACCTATATCCATCTGGGACATGATCCAGCCACCAAAGATGTCGCCATTGGGGTTGGTATCGGCTGGCATTGCCAGGGTTCTCAGCAACAACTCCCCATCGGGGTGACGTTTTGTATCTACCATCATTACCGCCTCTCTCTCATGGATGGCGGCATGATAGGGGGCGATCACCCCCTTGGCAAACCTCAATTGTCCGAGGCGGCGAGCTCGGCAAACCAGTGGGCCGGATCGGGCCAGCGATAGTTGAATCCCATCTGCTGGCAAATCAACTGACCGTCGATGGGCTGAAATTCACCGGCAGGCTCGATAAAGATCGGCACGGGCAACCCCTGCTGGCGGGCTGCAAAGGGGTAGAACTGCTCGCGGCGCGGATGCACAGGCGCGCTCAGGTTGAAAACATCCCCGTCCTTGCCCCGCTCCAGCAGCAGCATGCAAGCCGCCACCACATCGTCCAGATGGACCAGATTGACCGACTGGGCGCCGCCATCCAGGGTCTTGCCCGCCAGAAAACGGCCGGGATGGCGATCCGGGCCATAAAGGCCGGAGGGGCGCACTATCATCACCGCCTCGAAACCGGCCGCCAGCACCGCCTGCTCCGCCGCCAGCATCCGCTCGCCACGGGCATGGCGGGGTTGGGGTTCTTCCCCCTCCTGCTGCCCCGCCCCCCACACCGAGGTGGCGCTGACAAACAGCACTCGCCGGGTGCCGCTTGCTTTGGTCAACGCGCAGGTCTTTGCCACCGCCTGCGGATAGTCATCGGTCTTGCTGGGCGGTACGCAGATAACCAGCGATTCGCAGGGGATGGGCCACGGCGCTTTTTGATCAGCGACGGGCATCTCGGCAGAGCCCATGTTGGCAGAGATGGTCAGCGAATGGGCGTTGAACCCCTCCCCCTGCAAACGGGCCGCCTTCTCGGCGCTACTGACCGTCACCGCCACCGACTTGCCTGCCGCCAGCAGGGCCCGCGCCAGCGGCAGCCCCAGCCACCCCGCCCCCAGAATGCCGATCGTCCCGGCGATATGTTGTTCTGTCATCGTCCCTTCTCCTGCTTGACGCTATTTGCCCCGCAGCTTACCTGCCTTGGTAGGAAAAGGAAGCCTTGGCCTGCAGATAGATAAATGTCATATTCAACAATGCATTTCGAACTACTAAATATGCACATCACCTAACGGGCTGAATGTTATTCAACATCTGATAAAAATAATCAAAAACTTGGCCTGATTGATACCCATACGGGGGATTTATCACCTTAGCCGCAATTATTTCTCCCCTACGTTCTTCAGAGGAAAGATCAAATTCTATCGCTGAAGCCAAATACTGCAAAGTATACTCCTCTGAGTGATCCGAACCATTAGACAATTGAAGAAAATCAAGTAATTCTCGAACATTAGCGCGCTTACTAATTACTGCATCCAGTATCCTTGGATTAGCTACTTTCATGAAACAAATTGTCGCCATCACACTCTGATAAAGTTCATTCATAGATTCATTACAAGAGTTTTCAATGATCGCAAAATAGGTCAACATCCTCTCTATATCACGCAATGATGGCTTTAAATGTCTCACCAATGACTTTAGTACGAGTATAGTATTCTGATTTTGAATAGATTGCCCTTCCTTCATTAAATTAAATGAATTCATTAGATATAATACTCCATCATCTTGCCGATATTTTCCAGATGTACGAGGCAAAGATAGCCAAACATTAATAAATTTCTGTAGATATGTAACAGAGTCAATTCCATTGCCATATCGACACTTGACCGACTCCTCCAATTGCTTTCTATTCATAACAAGCAAGAATGTGATACCTGATACTGAGAATAGGTGTTTAATATTCTCAAGTAGGTCTAATGCAAAATCAGGTCTGCAACGGTCGAGCTCATCAATAACAAAAACTATGCGTTGTCCAGGTGTATGATTGATCGCTATATCTGATAAAAACTCTCTGAAATTGCTCAATGCTAATTTATCTGCTTTAGAACTCTCAAACTTTGATGCAATAACGGAATCTACTTGCTCAGAAACCAATGTAGAAATATCATTTTCAGCTTGATCGAGAATCGATCCATCAAGTAGACCCGCAGTACCTAGCCGAATACCAGTTTTAATCATCCCCCGACTAAAAGTTTTAAAAACCTGAGCTGCTTTTTGCTTGAACTCTACTTTCTTACTTTCAGCCTTGTCCTCTAGTAACTCATATATTTCTGAGGCGAGAGCTAAGAATGGTTCTTTTTGGTAATCATTTTCAAATGCATCGAAATATATTGTTTCAAGAGGTGGCTCTTGCTTATATTTATTTTCACCAGACCACATTTTTATAAATGTGCTTTTGCCTTCACCCCATTGAGCATCCAAGGCCAGTACCAAATTCTCATCAGAATTAATTATCAAATTATAAAGTCGGTCACCAAACTGCTTTCTATTAAACAAATCTTTTTCTGTTGAAAATCCTTCACCATCATTAATTTTTAATTCTGGAACTGTTAGTCTCATAACCTCTCCCCAAATACAAATATTGTTTATAGAATAGATGAATTAAAATTATTTCATATGTGAATAATGCCCACTTGGGGCTTACATATCAATAAATTTGTTATTTTGATCAATATCGTGATGATTCTGTAACGGTACTTACCATCGGACAAAATGCGTTTTTC
Source organism: Aeromonas sp. R5-4 (assembly GCF_040908215.1). NCBI lineage: Bacteria > Pseudomonadati > Pseudomonadota > Gammaproteobacteria > Aeromonadales > Aeromonadaceae > Aeromonas > Aeromonas sp. R5-4. The sequence goes on from NZ_JBFODG010000001.1 coordinate 50,498, forward strand.
CTAAGAACAATTCGTGTATTTCCAATACAAAAAGCGGGCCATTGGCCCGCTTGGTTATATTTCACTCACCCTATCATTACACCGGCGGATGGAAATGGCTGGCCTCGCGGGTGGCCATCTCCTCGTAAGTGGCCCACTTCTGCCACGCCACCTTTTGTGCCACCTGCATCAGCCGCTGCGCCTCCTCCGGATGGCTCTGGGCCAGCACCCGATAGCGGGTCTCCTCCTGCCGGTATGTAGCAAGGGGAATGGAGGGGCGCAGGCTGTCAAGACTAAAGGGGTTCTGCCCCGATCTGCGCAATACCGGGTTGTAGCGCATCAGCGGCCAGTGACCGGAGGCCACGGCGCGTTTTTGCTGGGTCAGGCCAAACTCCATATCGATACCGTGAGCGATACAGTGGCTGTAGGCGATGATAAGCGACGGCCCCGGATAGGCTTCGGCCTCACGCAACGCTTGCAGCGCCTGCTGCGGGTTGGCACCAAAGGCGATGCGGGCAACATAGACGTTGCCGTAGGAGATGGCCTGCAACGCCACATCCTTCTTGGCCAGCGTCTTGCCTCCCGCCGCGAACTTGGCGACGGCGCCGAGCGGGGTCGATTTCGACATCTGACCGCCAGTGTTGGAGTAGACCTCGGTATCCATCACCAGCACGTTCACATCGCGGCCGGAGGCGAGCACATGATCGAGCCCCGCCGAGCCGATGTCATAAGCCCAGCCATCGCCGCCGATGATCCAGACCGAGCGGCGCACCAGCTGATCAATCAAGGAGAGCAGCTCGCGAGCCTTGCCGGATTTCACCTCCTCCAGCCGCTCGCGCACTTGCGCGACCCGGGTACGCTGGGCGCGGATCTCCGACTCCAGCCGCTGCGGAGCGTTGATAAGCGACTCGACCAATGCCTCACCCAGTTCACCCTTCATCGCCTGCAAGGCCGCCACCGCCTGCCCGTGATGCTGATCGGCGGTGAGACGAAAACCAAAGCCAAACTCGGCGTTGTCCTCGAACAGGGAGTTGGACCAGGCTGGCCCCTTCCCTTCGCCGTTCTTGGCCCACGGCGTAGTCGGCAGGTTGCCGCCATAGATGGAGGAGCAACCGGTGGCGTTGGCCACCAGCATGCGATCGCCAAACAGCTGGGTCAGCAGCTTGAGATAGGGGGTCTCACCGCAACCGGCGCAGGCGCCGGAGAACTCGAACAGGGGTTCGAGGAACTGGGCACCGCGCACCGTAGAGAAGTCCACCCGCTCGCGGGCAGGCCACGGCAGGCTCTCGAACCAGCGCAGTGCCTGCTTCTGGCCAGCCAGATGGGGGGCCTTGTCCATCATGGCGATAGCGCGCTCGCCCTCGTGTTCCTCATCGGCCCCAGCCCGCACCGGACAGGCCTGCACGCACTGACCACAACCGGTGCAATCCTCCGGATAGAGCTGCAATGTGTAGCGGCTGTCGGGGAAGCCCTTGGCGGTGACGGGCACCGACTGCGCTGCCTCGGGGGCGGTCGCCAGCCAGTCCTGATGGTAGAACTTGGCCCGCAGCGCCGCGTGGGGGCAGACAAAGACGCAGTTGCCGCACTGGATGCAGATATCCGAATGCCAGATCGGGATCTCGCGGGCGATATCGCGCTTCTCGAAGCGGCTGGTGGCGGTGGGGTAAGTGCCATCCACCGGCAACATGGAGACCGGAATAAGATCGCCGCGCCCAGCCAGCATCTCGCCGGTGACCCGCTGGACAAACTCGCTGCCGCCGGGAGCCAATGGCAGCGGATAGTCGCTGATCTGCTCCTCACCGGCCGGGATGGCCACCTGATGGAGATGGGCCAGGGTGTCATCCACCGCCGCGAAGTTGCGCTCGACTACTTCGGGCCCCTTGCGGGCATAGCTCTTCTCGATGCTCTCCTTGATCAGCGCAATGGCTTCGTCCCGTGGCAACACCCCGGCCAGGGCGAAGAAGCAGGTCTGCATAATGGTGTTGATGCGATTGCCCATGCCGTTTTGCTCGGCCACCCGATCCCCATCGATGCAGTAGAGCTGGATATTGAGGGCGCGAACACGGGCGCGCAGCCGCTCGGGTAGCTGGCCCCACACCTTGTCCGCCTCATAGGGAGCATTGAGCAGCAGGGTCGCCCCTTCTGCGGCGTGTTCCAGTAGATCCACCGATTCGACAAAGCCCCACTGGTGGCAGCCGATAAAGCTCGCCTGCTCGATAAGCCAGGGGGCGTCGATAGGCTCGGGGCCAAAGCGCAGGTGGGAGACGGTGCGCGAGCCCGACTTCTTGGAGTCGTAGACGAAGTAGCCCTGGGCGTGGAAGCCCTCCAGCTCGCCGATGATCTTGATGCTGTTCTTGTTGGCGCCGACTGTGCCATCAGCGCCGAGGCCGAAGAAGAGCGCCCGCACCCGGCTGGCGGGCTCCAGATCGCCGATAGGGTGCCAGGCCAGACTGAGGCCCGATACATCATCCACTATCCCCACGGTAAAGCGCGGGCGCGGCGCATCGGATGCCAACTCCTCGAACACCGCCGCGCACATGGCGGGGGTGAACTCTTTGGAAGAGAGGCCGTAGCGACCGCCACTGAGCCAGGGCAACCGCTTGATAAGGCCGCGCTGCAAGCCATCGATAAGGGCGCTCTGCACATCCAGCAGCAGCGGCTCGCCGCCCGCCCCCGGCTCCTTGGTGCGATCCAGCACCGCCATGCGCCGCACGCTCGCGGGCAGCGCGTCGAGCAGCGCCTGTACCGGGAAGGGGCGATAGAGGCGAATGACCAGCACCCCGGTCTTGCGATCCTGCCGGTTGAGCCAATCCACTGTGGTGCGGGCGGTAGCCGCCCCCGAGCCCATCAGCACGATGACGTCGGTGGCATCGGGCGCGCCGTGGTACTCAACCAACCGGTAGTGGCGGCCGGTCAGCTCGCCGAGATTGTCCATGCACTGCTGCACCCGCGCCGGAACCGCTTCGTAGAAGAGGTTGACGCTCTCGCGGGACTGGAAATAGGTATCCGGGTTCTGGGCTGTGCCACGCATCACCGGATGATCCGGGTTCAGCGCCCGGGCACGGTGGGCGCGTACCCAGTCGTTGTCGATAAGGGCGCGAATTTCATCCCGATGCAGGGCGGTGATCTTGTTCACCTCGTGGGAGGTACGAAAGCCGTCGAAGAAGTGGATAAAGGGCACCCGGCACTGCAGGGTGACGCTGTGGGCAACCAAGGCCAAGTCCTGCGCCTCCTGCACCGAGCCGGAGGCGAGCATGGCAAAGCCGGTGCTGCGCGCCGCCATCACGTCCTGATGGTCACCAAAAATCGACAGCCCCTGCGCCGCCAGCGAGCGGGCCGCCACATGGAACACCGCCGAGGTCAGCTCACCGGCAATCTTGTACATGTTGGGCAGCATCAGCATCAGCCCCTGACTGGCGGTGAAGGTGGTGGCGAGCGCCCCCGCCTGCAGGGCGCCGTGTACCGTACCGGCCGCCCCCCCTTCACTCTGCATCTCCACCACAGTGGGAATGTTGCCCCACAGGTTGGTCTGCCCCTCCGCCGCCCAGGCATCGGCCAGTTCTGCCATGGTCGAGCTCGGGGTAATGGGGTAGATGGCACACACTTCACTCAGCTGGTACGCCACCCGGGCCGCGGCTTCGTTGCCGTCGACCATGATCAGTTCATGTTTCATTAGGACTCCTCCGGTTGGCGCAGCTCGATGGCGTGACAAGGGCACTGGTCGTGACAGGCACCGCAGCCGGTGCAGCGCTCGGCATCCACCTGATACCCCTTGCCCGGCCCCAGCTTGGCGATGGCCTGCTCGGGGCAGCTGCCGTAGCAGCCGTCGCACTCGAAGCAGTTGCCGCAGGAGTAGCAGCGCGCCGCCTCGTAACGGGCGGCCACCTCATCCAGCCCGCCGATGATCTCGCCAAAGTCATCCCGCGCCCACGCCGGTTTGACCGGCTGACTGCTGGCCGAGGCGTGGGTCTGGAACCAGAGTTGCAACTGCTCCGGCCCCACCAGCGGGTAGGAGAGCGGTTTGTGGTAGTGGCGACCGCGCAGCCAGGCATCCATATGGCGCGCCGCCTTCTTGCCGTGGCCGGTGGCGATGGTGACGGTGCGCTCGGAGGGCACCATGTCGCCGCCCGCAAACAGACCCGGCACATCCGTCATCAGGTTGCCCGCCACCTGTACGACCCCCTCCTTGTTGACCCGCACGCCGGGGATGCTCTCCAGCACCGATAGGTCGACCTCCTGACCGAGCGCCAGAATAAGGGAGTCCGCTTCGAGGGTTTCAAACTTGCCGGTGGGCACCGGCTTGCCCTCGGCACCCAGCGCCATCACCTCCACCTCGATATTGGTGTTGTCGAGCTGACGGATGCTGCGCAGCCAGTTGATCTTGATACCCTCCTCCTCGGCCTCGTCGGCTTCGAAGGCGTGAGCGGGCATATGATCCCGGTCACGGCGGTAGATGATCATCGCCTCCTCGACCCCGAGACGGCGGGCGGTGCGGGCCGCGTCCATGGCGGTATTGCCGCCGCCGTAGATCGCCACCCGTCGTCCCAGTTTAGGGGGCGGTAAGCCCTGCTCTTCGGCCAAACTGGCTTGTTCGAGGAAGCTCACCGCATCGAGGATCTTGCCCGCTTCACGGGCCGGAATATCGACCCGCTTGGCCAGATGGGCGCCGATGGCCATAAAGACGGCATCAAAGCCCCCCTCGTCGCGCTCACGCAGCACATCCTCCACCTTGTGGTTGAGGGTCAGGGTCACCCCGGCCGCCACGATGCGGGCCACCTCCCGATCCAGCACGTCGCGGGGCAGACGGTAGGCGGGAATGCCAAAGCGCAGCATGCCGCCAGCAAGCGGCCCGGCTTCGCGGATCTCCACCTGATGGCCGAGCCGGTTGAGGTGCCAGGCGCAGGAGAGGCCGGAGGGGCCGGCACCGATCACCAGCACCTTCTTGCCGCTGGCAGGGGCAGGTGGCGCAGGCTGCCAGCCACGGGCCAGCGCCTCGTCGCCGAGGAAACGCTCGATGGCATGGATAGAGACGGATTCATCCACCTGACCGCGGTTGCAGGCGCTCTCGCAGGGGTGATAGCAGACCCGGCCATGAATGGCGGGCAAGGGGTTCTCTTCGGTCAGGGTCTGCCAGGCCGCCTCAAAACGGCCGGCCTGCGCCAAAGAGAGCCAGGCCTGGATATTTTCTCCGGCCGGGCAGGCGTGATTGCAGGGTGGCAGGGCTGGCCGCCAAACGGGTAGCCGGGTACGCACCGGGCCTGTTCCCGTTTTCAGGGAGAGATCCGGCAATGGGGTCATGTCCAGTTGTTTGCTCATACATTGCTTTCTTCTTTTTGTGTGACAGGCCCCACCCGATGGCGCTTGATACCGTGTAGCCGAGGCGGACGGTGGCCGGATGGGGAAGAAGCGAAAGCGTTAGAAACTGGGAACTGAGTCGATAATGGCCGCTTTTTTGTACTGATTAGCGAATCAGGATCAAAAAATGTTGCACTTTATGGTTCATAGAGACCAGAACGTGACTCAAGTAACATCTTCTCCAGCTGACCGCTGGCTTTCAGTTTGGCGAGCCCCCGATTGAAGGTTTTGATCAATTCGTCAGCGTTGGCACGCTTGCGGCTGATCAACAGGTGACCTTCGACCTTCATCACGGGTTTTGAATGGGTTGCAAAGAGATCGACCGTGCTGGCCGGGTAGAACTGACGCAGGGAGTAGTAGCCGACATCTATGTTCTCCAGGGTCAGGTCGGCGCGGCCGGAGAGCAGCAGATCAAAGCTCTGGCGCAGCCGGGTGACGAACTGCACCTGCAGCGGCACCTGCGCGATGGCTGCAAAAAAATCTGCATTGTAGGTATAGCCACTGACCGCAGCCAGCTTGCGATCCGCCAGATCCTGATAGCTGCGCCATTCCAGCGGATCGGACTTGAGATAGAACCAGACGTAGGTCTCGCTCAGGATGGGATCGCTGTAGAGATGGGTTTTGCGCCGCTCGCTCGACTCATACCAGTGGACAGTGCCATCCACCACCCCCTCCTCCGACAAGCGAAAGGCCCGCTTCCAAGGCAGAAACTGGAACTTGACGCTCACCCCTTCACTCCTGAATGCCTCGCTCACCACATGGGGGATCAGCCCCTGATACTTCAGCGTCTCGGAGCAGTAAGGGGGATACTCTCCCGTGGTCAGAGTCAGCTCCTGCGCCCAGAGCCCTTGGCAAAAAAGGCTCCCCGCCAGCAACCAGCTTATTTTCATCCCGATGCCCTCTTGTTCTGTTTTCCCAACTATAGACCGCCCCCTTGAAAGGATTGCCGGATCGTCGGGGAACCGTTATGTTCCCCTTTTTCCAGGCGATCGCGCCGCGTCACAAGGATATGAAGATGCCCAGGCTAGACAGCATTCACCTCTACCCCATCAAATCGACTGCAGGTATGCCGCTGGCTCGCGCCCGGGTGACCGAAGAGGGACTGGCAGGGGATCGCCGCTACATGGTGGTCAAACCGGACGGCACCTTTATCACCGCCCGTACCCATCCCCAGCTGCAACAGGTCGTGGCCACCCCCATCGAAGGAGGCTTGCAACTGCGCTATCCGGGCTTTGAACCGCTCACCCTGCAAGAGGTCGACTTCAGCCGCACCCCGCAAGCTACCGGAGTCTGGAGCGACCGTTTCACCGCCCTGCACACCGACCCCAAAGCCGATGGCTGGCTAAGCCGGGTGGCAGGGGAGACGGTGCAACTGCTCTGGCTGGGTGAAACCTCGGATCGCTTTCGCGAGAAGACCGGCACCCGGGTCAGCTTTGCCGACGGTTATCCGCTGCTGCTGATAAGCCAGGCTTCCCTTGAGGATCTCAATCTGCGCTCCGATGCGCTGCACCAGATGAGCCAGTTCCGCACCAATCTGGTGGCAAGCAATACCCAGCCCTTCGAGGAGGACAGCTGGGTGCGTATCCGCATCGGCGAGGTGGAATTCAAGGTGGTCAAGCCCTGCAGCCGCTGCATCATGACCACGGTGGAAGCAGGCACCGATCGCTTCAACGCCCTGAAAGAGCCGCTGGCCACCCTCACCCGCTACCGCCGTGGCGAGGATGGCGAGGTCTACTTCGGTCAGAATCTGATCGCCCTGAACGAGGGCTGGATTGAGGCAGGCAGCGAGATAGAAGTACTGGAGCGCACCCGTCCGGTGGTCTATCCCGCCGCCGCGCCGAAGAAGCGGGAGCTGGTCTGCGTGGCCCGCGAACCGCTGGCGCGGGATCTGGAGACCTTCTGGTTCGAAGCAGCCGATGGCGAGCCCCTGCCCGACTACCTGCCGGGCCAGCATCTGCCCATCAGTCTCGATATCAAAAATGAACGGATCCTGCGGCGCTATACCCTGAGCTCCACGCCGGATCACCCGGAGCGTTACAGCATCAGCGTCAAAAAGGTGGAGGGTGGCCGCATCTCCCACTGGCTGCACCAGCAGTTGCAGGTGGGTGATCGGCTGCTGGCCGCCAACCCCGCAGGCGAGTTTCACTTAGGGTCCGAGCGCAACCTCCTGTTGCTCTCCGCAGGATCCGGCGTCACCCCCATGCTGGCGATAGCCCGCACCCTGGCCCTTCGCGGGGAGCTGGAAGAGGTTCACTTTATGCACCAGTGCCGCAGCGAAGCGGACATTCCCGCCGCCAGCGAACTGCACGCCATGGCGCAGCAGGGCATGACACTCACCATTATCCTGAGCCAGCCGGACAATCACTGGCAGGGGCTGCAAGGACGACTCAATGATGAGCATCTGCAACTGATCAAAGGGCTGGCCGAAAAAGAGGTCTTTATCTGTGGCCCCCACGGCTTTATGGCCGATGCGGCGGCAAAAGTGGCAGCGCGCGGCGTACCTGCCGCACGGATCAAACAGGAGAGTTTTGGCGGCGCCATTCTCTCGGTGGCCCGCCCCCATCAGGCGGTACAACTGCGTATCGGCGCCCAAGCCTTTACCGGCAACAATCAGGGCACTGTGCTGGATCAGGCCAACAAGCAAGGTGTAGAGCTGCCATGGAGCTGCCGCGCCGGAATCTGCGGCAGTTGCAAACAGACGCTGATCTCGGGCGAGGTGGATCACCCCGACGCCCCCGCCATCACCGCCGCCGAGCGGGCCGAGGGCAAGATCCTTGCCTGCTGCGCCGTGCCGCTCACTGACCTTGACATCCTATGATCGGGTGATCGGGCCGCATTAACTCACGCCACCCCAGATGACCGGGGAATTGACCCCGGTCATCTTTATCCACACTTGTTCAGCTGATCCGCCCTTAATTTGTCCCCACGGCCTTCATCAGTGAGTTTCCCTTCCTATACTCTCAGAGCAAAAAGCCTTGCCAGCCATTGACTTGGCGATGCTCCATACGACACTCAGCCATAGGGAAAGGACGCCCATACCATGGAACAGAACAAGCCCGCCTTTCAGCTCAACCTGCTGCTATCAGTCATCACCCTGATCCTGCTGTCACTGGTGTTTTTCGCCTACAGCTGGGCGGGTAAACAACTGGAAGAGAGTTATCGACAACAATATGTCTCCTACCTGCTGGCCGACGAACTGCGCCAATCCTCCGATGATCTGACCCGACTCGGGCGCACCTACGTCATCACCAAGGATCCAGCCTACGAGCAGCAGTACATGCGGATCCTGGCCATTCGCAACGGCGAACAGCCGAGGCCGGATGGCTACAACCGTATCTACTGGGACTTTGTCGCCGCCAACGGCCAGAATCCCCGCCCCGACAGCAATGTTCGCCGTGGCCTGATCGACCTGATGAAGGATGCCGGTTTCACCGACGGTGAGCTCGCCAAACTGAACGAGGCCAAAAACAACTCGGATGCGCTGGTCAACACCGAGGTCGCCGCCTTCAAACTGGTGCAGCAGAGCGATGGCGACCTGGTTGCCAACCAGCAAAAAGCCATCGCCATGATGCATGATAAGGCCTATCACCAGAACAAAGGGCGCATCATGTCCCCCATCGATGACTTCTACGTGATGATGGAGCAGCGCAACCATGAGGCGGTCGAGAGCGCCATCGCCAATACCGATATGCTGCGCTATCTCTTTATCGCCCTCGGTCTGGTGTTGATGTTCTTCCTCTGGCGCACCTATCGCTCCCTGCTCGATCTGGTGGGCACCTCGGTCGAACAGCTCAAGACCGATCTCCATATGATGGCGGAAGGGGACTTCTCGCGCCCCATCAAGGTGCCGCCAGGATCGAAAGAGAGCCTGATCGGTCTGCTCGGCGGCATGCAGACCACCCTCAAGGGGATCATCGCCAAGGTCTCCCACTCCACCGAGGAGCTGTCCCACTCTGCTGACAGCATCGCCCAGATCGCCGAGCAGACAGCCCAGTTTGCCACCGATCAGCAAACCAGCACACAGACCATGGCCGCCGCCATCGAGGAGCTGGTGGTGAGCATCAGTCACCTCTCCGACAACGCCACCCATGCCGACGAGCTGAGCAAGGTCTCAGCCAATACCCTGGAGGAGGGTTCGGGGGTCATTAAAGAGACGCTTGGCAGCATCGAGAATATCTCCACCACTGTGGGGGATGCGGCCAGCACCATCTCCGAGCTCAACGGCCATACCCAGCAGATTTCGGAGATCATCGGGGTGATCCGCGGTATCGCCGATCAGACCAACCTGCTGGCTCTCAACGCGGCCATCGAGGCGGCGCGGGCCGGTGAACAGGGTCGCGGCTTTGCGGTGGTGGCCGACGAGGTGCGCAATCTGGCCAGTCGCTCGGCGGCGTCAACCCAGCAGATCACCGGGATGATTAGCAAAATCCAGAGCGGGGCGGATGCCTCCATCCGCAGCATGGAGAACACGGTCAACAACGTCTCTCGCGGGGTCACGCTGGCCAACCAGACCGGCGAGGCGATCGCCAGCATCCAGAGCCACGCCTCCAACCTCACCGGCCTGATGGGGGAGATCAGCCACACCCTGCGCGAGCAATCCACCGCCGCCAACGAGGTGGTCTCTACCGTCGGCAACATCACCTCTCTCTCCGAGCAATCGGGGGATGCCGCCCGCCACGTGTCCCAAGAGGCGGCAAAGCTCAAGCAGCTGTCACGGGTACTGCGCCAGGAAATGGGGCACTTCAAGCTTTAAAGAACGCTGAAAAGCAAAACGGCTGCCCGAAGGCAGCCGTTTTTTATTCGGGGTCATCCCCCGTCATTCAGTATCGATCAACCACGCAGGGCGGCGATGCGCTGCTCGATAGGCGGGTGGCTCATGAACAGCTCGCTCATGGAGCGCTTGCCGTTGATGCCAAAGGCCATCATGGAGCCTTCCAGCTGCGGCTCGGCACCGCGGGAGAGGCGCTCAAGGGCGGCAATCATCTTGTCGCGACCGGCCAGCTTGGCGGCACCGGCATCGGCACGGAACTCACGCTGACGGCTGAACCACATGACGATGATGGAGGCCAGAATACCGAACAGCATCTCCAGCACGAACACGGTGATCATGTAGGCAAAACCGCCGGTGCTGCTGCTCTCTTCCTCATTGTTGGAGCTGAAGAAGTTGCTGATCACGCCAGCCACGATCCGGGCGAAGAACATCACGAAGGTGTTCACTACACCCTGGATCAGGGTCAGGGTCACCATGTCGCCATTAGCCACGTGGCTAACCTCGTGGGCCAGTACCGCTTCCGCCTCGTCACGGCTCATGCTGTAGAGCAGGCCGGAGGAGACCGCCACCAGCGAATCATCGCGGCGGGCGCCGGTCGCAAAGGCGTTCATCTCGGGAGAGTCGTAGATCCCCACTTCCGGCATCTTGATACCCGCTTCGCGGGCCTGACGGGCCACAGTGCTCACCAGCCAGTGCTCGGTCTCGTTACGGGGTTGCTCGATGACCTGGACACCATAGCTGCGCTTGGCCATCCACTTGGACATCAGCAAGGAGATAAAGGAACCCCCAAAACCGAACACGGCACAGAACACCAACAGCCCGGAAATGCTGGACTTGTTGATCCCCAGAACCGAGAACAGGATATTGAGTACCACCCCCAGCACCAGCATGACGGCCAGGTTGGTCACCAGGAATAGCATAATTCGCTTCATATAGACTCCTTGTGAAGATAAGGGACATGACCGGGGATCACTCGGGATCCCCACCTGATCATGTTAATGTCGACATTCTAGGGAGATTCGATGAATGTTCGCTGAATATGCCGTCAAAGTAGCGGCGAGATATCGAGGCGCCCCTGCAAATCGGCTTCAAGCGGATTGTTTATAAACGGAATTTCGCCGAGGAAGGGGGCTGGCAGCAAGCCCCTCAGGGTGTCCAGATTTTCCTGATAATGGCTCATGGAACCATGGAGCCGATTAATTACCCACCCCGCCACCGGCAGCTGATCATTGCGAATGGCGGCAAAGGTGAGCAACGCATGGTTGAGGCAACCCAGCTTGGCCCCCACTACCATGATCACCGCCATGTTCTCCTGCTTGACCCAGTCCGACAGCAGATGCTTGCGATCGAGCGGCAGATACCAGCCCCCCGCCCCTTCCACTACCGCCAATTCGGCCCCGGCCTGTTCAATCTTGCGTAGCCCCTCGCTCAACCCCTGCATGGTGATAGGCTGGCGCGCCTCGCTGGCGGCGATGTGGGGCGCAATCGGCGGCTCATAGGCGAACGGATTGACCACCTCATAGGGCAGCGGCAGGCTCGCTGCCTCCTGCAACAGAACGGCATCCAGGTTGCGCAGCCCGTCCGGAGTGCGGGCACATCCGGCCGAGACCGGCTTGTAACCCGCGCACTTGATTCCCTGTGCGCTAAATTCGCGCAGCAGGGTGCGCGCCACCAGCGTCTTGCCCACATCGGTATCGGTGCCGGTGATAAAGAATGATTTCATACGGTTCTCTCCTTGGCAGGGCCCGTTGACTACCCTGCACACAATGCGATTCCCGGCGCTCAGCGAGGCTTGCCGAGACGGCCGAGGCACACCCGATAACTGGCGACCAGCCTGCCATCTGGCTGGCGAAACGCTTCATACGCCTGCGCCAGCTGCTGCAATCTGGCGCGACCGCTCAGACCGGCCGGGGCGGCACTCCCCTGATTGTCATTGACCTGATTGGCCCCAATCCCCTTGAGATCACGCAACAACTGCGGCAATTCAAGATAGGCGAGATCCCAGGTGATACAACACAGCTCGGGAGCAGATACCCCGGCGCTCGCCAGCGCCTGCTCCAATTGTGGCAGGCTGAGGAAGCGATTGACATGGGCGCGACCATCAAGCTGCTGCCAGGCGGCTCGCAACTGCCAGAGCGACTCATCGAGCAGGGTCGAGAAAAAGATCTGGCCGCCCGGTTTGACCACCCGCAGCAGCTCGCCAAAAGCCTGGGCCGGACGCTCGCACCACTGCAACGCCAGACTGGAGAAAACCCAGTCGAATGTGTTATCGGCGAAAGGAAGCTGCTCCGCATCGCCGCAGAGCAGGCGAGCACCGCTGTCACGCAAGGCGGCCTGCGCCAGCATGCCGGGGGCGAGATCCAGCCCCACCAGCTGGTGACAACAATTCGCCAGTTGGGGCAAGAAAAAGCCGGTGCCGCAGCCCAGATCCAGCCCGCTCACCGTCAGATCAGTGCCAACCAGCCTGTCTGGCATCCATTCCAGCAGCGCCTGACCCACCTCTTGCTGAAAGTGGGCATGGGCATCGTAATGACGAGCGGCGGCGCCGAAACGGCGAGCAAGCTGCGCCTTGTCGACCGTTTGAAAACGCTCAGCCATGGCAAGCCTCCCCAACCGTTGTCACAGCAGGGCAGACCCCCAAGGCATCGAGCAAGCGATCCACATCCTGCTCGCGGTGAGCCGCGCTCAGGGTAATGCGCAGCCGGGCCGTAGCGACCGGCACAGTGGGCGGGCGGATGGCGCTCACCCAGACGCCGCATTCGCGCAGCCGTTCTGCCAGTTGCAGGGCAACACTGCTCTCCCCCACCAGCAGCGGCTGGATGGGGGTGTTGCTCGCGCCAAGCTGCCAACCCAACTCCTCTGCCCCTTGCCGGAAGCGAGCGATCAGCTGGCCAAGATGGGCGCGGGACTCATCAGCCGCGCGCACCAGTTCGATGCTCTTGCTGACCGCGCAAGCCTGCGCGGCGGGCATATGGGTGCTGTAGACATAGTGGCGGGCGAAGTTGACCAGATACTCCACCAGTTCGCGACTGCCGCCGACAAAGGCACCGGCAACCCCGAGCGCCTTGCCAAAAGTGCCCATCTGGATGTGTACGCTGGCAGGAGGAACCCCCTGCGCAGCCAGAGTGCCGCGCCCCTCGGGCCCCTGCACGCCGAGGCCGTGGGCATCGTCGATCATCAGCCAGTTGCCGCTCCGGGCTGCCAATGCCGCGAGTTCACCCCAGGGGGCCTGATCCCCGTCCATGCTGAACACCCCCTCCGAGACGATGAGCCCGCGATTTGGCTCAAGCTGCCGTTCAAGGGCCGCCATATCGTTGTGGGCAAAGCGCTTCATCTTGCAAGGGAGCTGGCTGCCCATCTCCTGCAAAGAGGCGTGGTTGAGTTTGTCCTGCCACAGCAGATGTTCCTTGCCGAGCAGGGCTTTGAGCACCGCCTGATTGGCCGAAAAACCGCAGTTGAACAGCAGCACCGCCTCCACCCCGAGCCACTCGGCCAGGGTCTCCTCAAGCTGTTGGTGGGCACGGCTGTAACCGGTCACCAGCGGCGAGGCGCCGGAGCCCGTGCCATAACGCTCAATCCCCGCGTTGAAGGCGGCCTTGATGGCGCCGTGATCCGCCAGTCCCAGATAGTCGTTGGCGGAAAAGTTGAAGTATTCGCGCCCTGCAACCCTGAGCCGCCCGCCACTCGCCCCGTCGGTCGCGATGCGGTTGCGCAGCAGACCCACCTGCTCGCGCTCGGCCAGCGCTGTGCCCAACACAAAAGGGCCCGTTACTGCAGGGCCGTTCATGACCGCGCAGCCCCTGCACGGGGGCGGGTGGCGTCATAAAACATCTCGGTGGGCTCGCTCTGGCGACTCACCTCGGCCAGCAGTTCCTCTTCTTGAACCTGATCCGGCTTCTGGGCCCGCTGGGCAGGGCGAATGCCGAGCCGCTTGAACAGCTGCATATCGCTGTTTTCGTCCGGGTTGGGGGTGGTCAGCAGTTTGCAGCCATAGAAGATGGAGTTGGCCCCGGCCATAAAGCACATGGCCTGCATCTGCTCGTTCATCTTCTCCCGCCCGGCGGAGAGGCGCACGTGGGAGGCGGGCATCATGATCCGTGCCACGGCGATGGTGCGGATAAATTCGAACGGGTCCAGGTTCTCCTGATCCTCCAGCGGCGTGCCCTTCACCTTGACCAGCATATTAATTGGCACGCTCTCCGGGTGGCGCGGCAGGTTGGCGAGCGCCATCAAGAGGCCCGCCCGATCCTTGGCCTGCTCGCCCATGCCGACGATACCGCCGGAGCAGACCTTCATCCCGGCACCGCGCACATGCTCCAGAGTATCGAGTCGATCCTGATAGGTGCGGGTAGAGATGATCTCGCCGTAAAACTCGGGCGAGGTATCGAGGTTGTGGTTGTAGTAATCGAGCCCCGCAGCGCCAAGACGCGCCGCCTGATCGGCGGTGAGCATCCCGAGCGTCATGCAGGTCTCCATGCCGAGCCCGCGCACCTCCTCAATCATCCGGATGATGTAGGGCATGTCCTTCTCTTTGGGGTTGCGCCAGGCGGCCCCCATGCAAAAGCGTGACGAGCCGTTGGCCTTGGCTTCGCGGGCCCGCTCCAGCACCTTCTCCACCTCCATCAGCCGCTCGGCCTCAAGCCCGGTGTGGTAACGGGCGCTCTGGGGGCAGTATTTGCAATCTTCCGGGCAGGCGCCGGTCTTGATGGAGAGCAAGGTGCTCACCTGCACTTCATTCGGGTCAAAGTGGGCGCGGTGGACGGTCTGGGCCTGAAACAGCAGATCGTTGAACGGCAGGGCAAACAGGGCCTGAACCTCGGCGAGGGTCCAGTCATGACGAAGGGCGTGACCGCCCGCGGTGAGAGCATTCATACATGGCTTCCGGTTGTTATTAGTGGGATCCTGCGCCCGCCATCTTGGGATGGACGGCCACAAAACCCGCCGCCGGGCCCGCGCGCTCAAGGTGATGCGCAGTGCCAAGTGGCTGAAATTGTTGGCTAGTGTAGAGAGCACGCGTAGACTGTCAACACCGACCAGATCAAAACAATTGACAACAGAACAACAAATGACCAATCAAGAATTCGACCTGCACCACATCTGGCACCCCTATACCTCCCTCACTCACCCCCTGCCCTGCTATGAAGTGGCCAGCGCCAAAGGGGTGACCCTTACCCTCAGCGACGGCCGCGAACTGGTGGATGGCATGAGCTCCTGGTGGGCTTGCGTGCACGGCTATCAGGTGCCGGAGTTGGACGCCGCCGCCACCGCCCAGCTCGGCAAGATGTCCCACGTGATGTTTGGCGGCCTCACCCACGCTCCGGCGGTCGAGCTCTGCCGCAAGCTGGTGGAGATCACTCCGAAGGGGCTTGATCGGGTATTTCTGGCCGATTCCGGCTCGGTGGCAGTGGAAGTGGCGCTCAAGATGGCGCAGCAATACTGGCACGCCAAGGGGACGCCCAGAGCCAAGTTTGTCGCCCTGCGCAACGGCTATCACGGCGATACCTTTGGCGCCATGAGCATCTGCGATCCCGATGGCGGCATGCACGAGCTCTACAAGGGATTCCTGCCCGAGCACCATTTTGTCGAAGCACCCAGCTGCCGCTTCCACGCCGAGTGGGACGAGCAGTGCGTGGTGGAGCTGGCCACACTCATGGCCGATCATCACGAGGAGATCGCCGCCATCGTGCTTGAGCCCATAGTGCAAGGCGCTGGCGGCATGCGCTTCTATCACCCCCGCTATCTGCAGTGGGTACGCGCCCTGTGCGACGAATTCGGCGTGCTGCTGATTGCTGACGAGATTGCCACCGGCTTTGGCCGCACCGGCCAGCTGTTTGCCTGCGACTGGGCGGGGATCAGCCCCGACATCATGTGTCTGGGCAAGGCGCTCACTGGCGGCTACCTCACCCTCTCGGCGACCCTGACCACCGAGCATGTCGCCCGCACCATCTGTGACGGCAAGGCGGGCGTCTTTATGCACGGCCCCACCTTTATGGGCAACCCGCTTGCCTGCGCGGTGGCCAACGCCTCTATCGATCTGCTGCTGGCCTCACCTTGGCAGGAGCGGGTGCGCACCATCGAGCATCAGCTGCGAACAGAACTGGTAGAGCTGACCCAGCACCCGGCGGTCGCGGATGTGCGGGTGCTCGGCGCCATCGGGGTGGTGGAGATGAAAGAGCGGGTGGATGTGGCGCGCATCCAGCGCAAGTTTGTCGAACTGGGTGCCTGGATCCGCCCCTTTGGCAAGCTGGTCTACCTGATGCCCCCCTTCGTTATTACCCCCGAAGAGCTGCGGGTATTGACCGGCGCCATCCGTCAGGCCATCACCGAGGGCGAGTTTTAATTCATATAGCGGGCGGCCATCGCTGCCGCCCGTTTGGCTACCCGCATTTGATATATAAAGAGGGCAACTTTATCCACTTCAGTGCAGTTTCACTTGCCGTAATGTGAGCAAAACACCAGACCTGAGGCCCCAAGAGGGGTAAACTGCTGCGGTTTTACCATCAAGAAAGACTGCTCATGCGCCTCTCCATTGCTGCCAAAATCAACTTTTTCCTGCTCTTCATCTTCTCCATGGTACTGGTGTTCTCCGCAGCCTATCAGGCGGTGCGCGAGCGCGATCTCATCCTGACCCTCATCAAGGAGCAGAGCCGCGAGCAGACCGAAGCCTATTTCGACGGCCTCAACATGCTGATGCTGACCGGCAAGATGGATGCCCGCGATACCCTGCGCGGCAAATTTCTCGACCATGCCCATGTGGAGGATGCCCGCATCGTCCGTGGCGACGCGGTGAGCAAACAGTTCGGGCCGGGACGGGAGACCGAACAGGTAAAGGATGAGTTTGATGAGCTGGCTCTGGTGGGCAAAGGGAGTCTGGAGGTGGTGCACAACGGCATGCACAGCCGTCTGGTGGTCACCCGACCGCTGCTGGCCAAGAAGGATTTTCGCGGCACCGACTGCACCAGCTGTCATCTGGTGCCGGAGAATACCGTGCTTGGAGCGGTGCGCTTTGACTACTCCCTCGATTCGCTGTTTACCCGGGTCGAGCAGAATATCCTCACCTCGGCGCTGATCCTCACCGGCATCTTCGGGATGGGACTGCTGCTGACCCTCTGGGTCATCCGCACCTGGATCGTGCGCCCTCTCAACCAGTTGACCCGCTCCATGGAAGAGGCCACCGACCTGCACGACTTCGGCCACCGGCTGGAGGGAGATGACGGCGACGAGATTGGCCGAGTGGCGGTGGCCTACAACCAGATGCTCGACAGCGTGGAGCGACAGCTCGGCAAACGCACCAAGGCCAGCAGGCAGGAGCCGGATCAGCCCCGCTAAGACGAACGCTTAACCGACGTAGTAGAAGAGCAAGCTGGCGATCAGTACCAATAGCAGGATGGCCAGATTGACATGCCGGGAGTCATCCTGACGGCGGCTGCGCTTGCGCTCCAGCAGCAACACCGCCAGCGTCAGGGCGCAACAGCTCCAGAGCCCGTAGACCAGCCAGGGGGTAAGGGCAGGGTCCCAATAATCGCGCACCTCGATCCCGCCATAGACCAGAAAACCGTAGGCAATTTCGGGACGGGCATAGTGGTAAAGGGAGAGCAGCACGATAAAGCCGCCCCAGCAGAGCATCACCAGCCCCTGTAACACCCGTGTCAGCCAATCTGGCCCATGCCGCCGATCTTTCACCCACCTCTCCTGCGTCCGTGACACTCTTGTTGAGTGAACCATGCCGAAAACCCCACCAGAGTCCGACATTTTTGCTTGTTTATCAAACCCGCGCGGGTAAGATTGACGGCTTAGTCTGCCACGGTGGGCCATCTGTGCCCGGGCCAGACTCCCTAGTGTTGCAAATAGCGCTGCAAGAACAAGCTGGAGACAATATTTCGATGACGCACGCATCCGTAGTAGATGTGCTGGCCGGTAAGTATCCGGTCGGCACCACCCAAACTGTCAAAGGGTGGATCCGGACTCGCCGTGATTCCAAGGCGGGGATCTCATTTTTGGCCATTTCCGATGGCTCCTGTTTCCATCCGGTACAGGCAGTTGTCCCCAATACCCTGGCCAATTACGAGAATGAAGTGCTGCGTCTGACCACTGCCTGCTCCGTGGAAGTGACCGGCGTGGTTGCCGCCTCTCAGGGCAGCGGCCAGGCTTTCGAACTGCAGGCGACCGAGGTGAAGGTAGTCGGTTGGGTCGAAGATCCGGACACCTACCCGATGGCTGCCAAACGCCACAGTATCGAATACCTGCGTGAACAGGCCCACCTGCGCCCGCGTACCAACATCGTTGGCGCCGTGACCCGCGTTCGTCACTGCCTGGCGCAAGCCATCCACCGCTTCTTCCACGAAGAGGGTTTCCTCTGGGTTGCGACCCCGCTCATCACCGCCTCTGATACCGAAGGTGCCGGCGAGATGTTCCGCGTCTCCACTCTGGACATGGAAAACCTGCCGCGCACCGACGCCGGCAAGGTGGACTACAACGAAGATTTCTTCGGCAAAGAGGCTTTCCTGACCGTATCCGGCCAGTTGAACGCCGAAACCTATGCCTGCGCGCTCTCCAAGGTCTACACCTTCGGCCCGACCTTCCGCGCTGAAAACTCCAACACCAGCCGCCACCTGGCCGAGTTCTGGATGGTTGAGCCGGAAGTGGCCTTCAACGATCTGGAAGATAACGCCGCACTGGCCGAAGCCATGCTGAAGTATGTCTTCAACGCCGTACTGACCGAGCGTCGCGACGATCTGGAGTTCTTCGCCCAGCACGTAGACAAGGATGCCATCGGCCGTCTGGAGCGTTTCGTCTCCTCCGACTTCGCCCAGATCGACTACACCGACGCCATCGAAGTGCTGAAAAACTGCGGCAAGAAGTTCGAATTCCCGGTCTCCTGGGGTATCGATCTCTCCTCCGAACACGAGCGCTATCTGGCCGAGGAGCACTTCAAGTCTCCGGTGGTGGTGAAGAACTACCCGAAAGATATCAAAGCCTTCTACATGCGCCTCAACGACGACGGCAAGACCGTTGCCGCGATGGACGTACTGGCACCGGGCATCGGCGAGATCATCGGTGGTTCCCAGCGTGAAGAGCGTCTGGACGTGCTGGATGCCCGTCTGGCCGAGATGGGCCTGAACAAGGAAGATTACTGGTGGTACCGCGACCTGCGTCGCTTCGGTACCGTGCCGCACTCCGGCTTCGGTCTGGGCTTCGAGCGTCTGGTTGTATACGTGACCGGCATGGGCAACGTCCGCGACGTGATCCCGTTCCCGCGAACTCCGCGTACCGCCGAGTTCTGATCAGCGGCATCTTGCCACTGCATTGCAAAAGCCGACCTGCGGGTCGGCTTTTTTATTGTCACCGTTATGGGTGATACTCAGGATCAACCGGCACAAGGAACTCGTCGCCTATGGGATATCGCCTGCTGCTCTCGCTATTGCTGTCCTGCATGCCTGTTCAACTGTGGGCCGAGCCTGTTCGGCTGACCACCCTGGAGTGGCCCCCCTACACCAGCCAGAGCCTGCCCGATGGCGGCCTCACCGGTCATATCGTCAAACGCGCCTTTGCCGAAGCGGGACTGGAAGTGACATTCGACTTCTACCCCTGGCAGCGGGCGGTGCGGCTGGCGGCCGACCCGACCCAGCCTTATAGCGGCTATTTTCCCGAGTACCTCTCCGACACCCTGCCCACTCTGTGGCGCAGCTCCCCCAGCGTAGGCGACAGCGTGCTGGGCATAGCGCAGCGCTCAGGCCCCCCCATCCCCTGGCAGCAGCTCACGGATCTCGCCTCCTACCGGATCGGCGTGGTGGAGGGGTACGTCAACACCCGTGAATTCGATGCCCTGATGGCCAGCAAGCGCCTCAACACTGCCGCCGTCGATGCAGACCTGCTCAACCTGCGCAAATTGCAGCGCGACCGGCTCGATCTGGCGGTGATCGACCGGGATGTCTTCCACTGGCTCATCAACCATGATCGCAAGCTGATAAGCGCCGGATTGCTGTTTCACCCGAAGATCCTCGAACACAAGAGCCTGCACATCATGTTTCGTCCCGATCAACAGGCGTTGCAGCAACGGGTGGCACAGGCCATTGCCAGATTGGATATTGCCAAGCTGAGCGAGGATTATCAGCGCCGCTATCTGCAGCAAGCACCTGCGGCCAAGTGAGCCAACCCGCTGAAGTCAGCCCTTGCTGGCAAAAATAGCCTGAGCGCTGGCTTTTTCACCCTCTTCTGCCGCAATCGAGCCCTTTTTATGCCCCTCCCCTGCAGCCCTGTTGCCAAACTGTGCTGCCACCATGACTACCCAATGGCTTGGCCCCGAGTGATACCACCCGGTGACAAAAATGATGTTTTTGTTAGTACGTGGTTTTTAAGTGGTTTAATCAAAAATTCATCGAGTTATTGAAGTAACTCAATTTTTTCACTTTTTCAGGGGAGCAGAATAACAACTAACCCTTTTGGGCTAAATAAAACAGACAATGACAATTCATGGTTCAGGCTACCCGCGGCAATATGGGTTGAATCACACGAGGTAACGGAATGATCTTGATGGAATTTTTGGTGGTACTCGGCTGCTTGCTGCTGGGTACCCGCTTTGGGGGTATGGGACTCGGTCTCATCAGTGGTATCGGTCTCTTCCTGCTGACCTTCGTCTTCGGCCTGGTGCCTGGCGAACCGCCTGTTCAGGTAATGCTGACCATTCTGGCGGTGATCGGCTGTGCCGCCACCCTGCAGACTGCCGGTGGCCTCAACCTGATGATGCAAGTGGCCGAGCGTCTGCTGCGCCGTCACCCGCAATACATCACTATCCTGGCGCCGCTCACGACCTGGACCCTCACCTTCCTGTGCGGTACCGGCCACGTGGTCTACACCATGTTCCCCATCATCGCTGACATCGCGCTGCAGAAGAACATCCGTCCCGAGCGCCCGATGGCTGTCGCCTCCGTTGCCTCCCAGATGGCGATCTGCGCCTCCCCGGTCTCCGTTGCCGTGGTCTCCATGGTCTCCATTCTGGCGGCCGGTCACGGTATCGGTCAGGCTTACGGCCTGCTCGACATCCTGATGATCGCCATCCCCTCCTCCCTGACCGGTGTCATCGTGGCAGCCCTGTGGAGCCTGCGTCGCGGCAAGGATCTGGACAAGGACGAAGAGTTCCAGGCCAAGATCAAAGACCCGGAGCAGCGTGCCTTCATCTACGGCGGTGGTGAAACCCTGCTCAATACCAAGTTCCCGAAAGAGGCCTACTGGTCTACCTGGATCTTCTTCGCCGCCATCGCTGCCGTGGTATTGCTCGGCGCCAACGAAGGTCTGCGTCCGGTGTTCACCATCAAGGACAAGACCGGCCCGCTCTCCATGAACCTGGTGATCCAGATGATGATGCTGATCGCCGGTGCCATCATCCTGATGCGCTGCAAGGTCAAGCCGGGCGAGATTGCCAACGGCGCCGTCTTCAAGGCAGGTATGGTCGCCATCTTCTCCGTATTCGGGGTGGCATGGATGAGTGAGACTTTCTTCCAGGCTCACATGCCCCTGCTCAAAGAGACCCTGGCCCATGTGGTACAGGCCCAGCCCTGGACCTACGCCCTGGTGCTGTTCCTTATCTCCAAGCTGGTAAACAGCCAGGCCGCCGCCCTGACCGCCATCGCCCCCATGGGTCTGGCGCTGGGTGTCGAACCCAAGCTGCTGATCGCCTTCCTGCCGGCGAGCTACGGCTACTTCGTGCTGCCGACCTACCCGAGCGATCTGGCCTGTATCGGTTTCGACCGCTCCGGCACCACTCGCATCGGCAAGTTCATCATCAACCACAGCTTCATCATTCCGGGGCTGATCGGGGTGGTGACCTCCTGCTCGCTGGGCTTTATCCTGACCAGCATCCTGCTCTAATCGCAGCGGCGTTTACCACGCCATTGCAATACAGGCCCCCGCTTCGGGGGCCTGCTTTTTTCCCGCTCTGTTACCCCAACCCTTTCCCCGCCGCCATTTCCGGACACCATGCCTTTACCTCTGCCCCCGCCGCTGGGTAGCATGCCCCCTCGTTCACCACCGGAATCTCATCCATGTCTCGCGTCATCCTGCTCTGGAGCGGTGGCAAAGATGCCATGCTGGCCCTCTGTCATGCTCGCCAAGCGGGCCATCAGGTGATGGCACTGGCCACCTTTGCGCCGCCAGAACCCCGATTTCTCGCTCACCCCTTGCCGCTGGTGCGCCGTCAGGCGGAAGCCCTCGGGCTGCCCCATCTGCTGGTCACCATAGAGGCACCGTTCGATCTCGGTTATGAGCGGGCACTGGCACGGCTCAAGGAGGAGTGGCAACTCGATGGCGTAGTCACCGGCGATATCGACAGCGTGGGGGGCGCACCAAACTGGATCCGCGAACGCTGCCAGCCGCTGGGTCTCACCGTCCACACCCCGCTCTGGCAGCAATCTCGTCAAGCCTTGCTGGCGGATATGCTGGCGCGCGGCATCGTCGCCCACCTCTCCTGCGTCGATACCCGGGTGCTGGCTCCCGAGTGGACTGGACGCACCCTCGATGCCGCCACCCTCAGCGATCTGCAGCAACTGGCCGAGCGCGAGGGCTTCGATGCCTGCGGCGAGCAGGGGGAATACCACACCATGGTGACTGACGGCCCGGGCTTTGCCGCCCCGCTGCGCCTCGATGGCTGGCAGGTGGCGCGGCAGGATCATCTGGCCTATCTGGCCGAGCCACAGGGGTAACGGCCTCAAGCAAGCAGCCAACTCACTTAGCGCGCGAAAAATCGAGATAAAAAAACGAGAGGCAACAGCCTCCCATTTGGATTTGAGCGGACCAGTTTTGAGCGGGCCATGACGACCCGAACAAGGGATAAACCGGCTTATTTCGCCAGCTTGCCCAGCACCCGCTGCAGCAGGCGGATGCGCGGTTCGATGCTCTCCAGCAGCAGGAATTCCGCCTCCGAATGGAAACCGCCCCCCATGGGGCCGAAACCATCGAGGGACGGCACACCTGCTGCTGCGGTGAAGTTGGCATCCGAGCCGCCACCGGCCTCCAGCCAGTTGAAGGGGATACCTTCCTCTTTGGCTGCCGCCTCCACCAGCGCCATCAGCGCCTCGGTGTCACCACTCGGGCGCATCGCAGGCTTGAAGGTCTGGCGATCCACCTCAACCCGACAACCGGCGAGGAAGGGGTTGTTGGCCATAAAGGTGAGCCGGTCGTGCACCGCAGCGGCCTCTTCGTTGCTCCAGAAGCGCAGATCGACGATCGCCTCGGCAAAGTCCGGCACCACGTTGACACCGGTGCCGCCCTGTACCACGCCAACGTTCATGGTGGTGCCCGTGGTCATGTTGACCTGCTCGTTGATGGCCAGCACCCAATGAGCGAGTTCTGTAATGGCAGAGACCCCTTCGGTGAGGGCCGAACCGGCGTGGGAGGCCTTGCCGTGGAAGGTGATGCGGTACTTGGCATTGCCCTTGCGGGCGCTGATGAGATCCCCATTGGGACGGGCTGCCTCGGCCACCAGCACGCAGCCACTCTGTTTGGCTTTTTTCACCAGCCAATCCTTGGACCAGGGGGAGCCAATCTCTTCGTCGCAGTTGTAGCAGACCAGCACCTTGAGCTTGGCAAGCAATGCCGGATCCATCTCTTTGAGTGCATACCAGATAGAGAGCAGGCCGCTCTTCATGTCCGAGACGCCGGGACCAAAGGCTTGATTGCCTTCGATTTTCAGCGGGCGCTTGGCCGCCGTCCCCTCGGGGAAGACGGTATCCATGTGGCCGCACAGCATCACGTCGTAGTGATCGGCACCCGGCGCATTGGTGATCTCGAGGCAGGGGCCGCACTCGGCAGCGAACTGGTGGCGGGTCACCTGCCAGCCGATGGCCTCATATTTCTCGGTCATGATGTCGGCCACTTTCGCTACCCCGGCCGGGGTGCGAGTACCGCAATCGAGGTTGATGAGCGGGGCCAAATCGGCCAGATAGCTATCGAGGGAAAACGGGCTCTTTACAACTGTCATTATCTTCTCCATGCAACAATCAGCATTGATGGCCGATCGTCTATTGCAACAATGCGACACAGTGAGAAAAAGGCGGGCAGCCATGCCACCCGCCCGACCGGTAAATTCCAAACACCACTACATAACCCACATCACTACATGAACAGCAGATAATTGAGGGCCAGCGCCGTCACCAGCGCCCCCGCCATCGGCACGCTGGTGCGCTTGACCACGGTAAAGGGCGATACCTTGGCAATCCCCGCACAGGCGATCAGCACAGCCGCGATGGGGGAGACGGTACGGCCGATACTGGAAGCGAGCTGCATCGGCAGCAGCATGGTTACCGCAGGTACGCCAAACTTGGCTGCCACCGCCGGTGCCAGGGTCGAGAAGCTGAGGAACGCCGCGTTGCCGGAGCCCATGATGACCGCCGCTACCATGATCAGCGCCACCATCACCAGCGTCATCAGACCGCTGCCGATACCGGCATTGCTGGCAGAGTGCAGCAGGGTATCGATGGCACCGATGGCCTTGAGGGATTCGGCAAACAGCTCGGCACAGACAATGAGCGCCACCACGGGGCCAAACACCTTGCCCATGCCATCGAGGAAGCTCGACAGCCCGGCAAACGCGGTACGCACCGAGCGGCTACGCAGCAGCTCGCACAGCATGCCGATAAAGACCGACAGCAGCATGGCCACCTCCACGCTCATCTTGATGTCGCTCACCAGCAGCTTGGAGAAGGTCATCATCAGCACGAAGGGGATGATCGGCAGCAGGGCATACCAGGTGGGCGCCTGCACGCTCTCGGTGCCCTGCTCGTCCAGCTCGGCGTGATCGCCGCGATGGAGCGCCGGATCCCAGCCATCCTTGCGATCGCAGTGACGCTGCCAGAAGAAGTGCAGCACCATGGTCACCAGCAGCATGGGGGCCACCAGCCAGATCTGGTAGTCGACGAAATAGCTGGTCGGATCCATACCGGATTGACCGGCAGAGAAGATGGCGTTGGTCTGGGTTGGGCCAATTTCAAACGCCTGGGAGGTGGCGATGACGCCACAGGCGGAGGCCGGGCTGATGCCGAGGTTGCGCATCACCGGATACATGGTGACCATCAACAGCAGGCCAAGGCCGGTAGCGGAGGTAACGAACAGGGAGACAAAGACCGCCACCAGATAACAGATGGAGAGCATCAGGTAGCTGGACTGGATGCCCGCCACCGGTTTGACCGCCACCCGCACCAGCGCCTGGGAGGCCCCGATATGGGACATGTAGGTGGCAAAACCCGCCACCGCCATGATGGTGAGGCCGAGGCCCGCCGCGCGGTAGGAGAAGATCCCCTTGAACACTTCGAACAGGTCGAACAGGGCGAAACCGGTGCTCTTGTCAGCGGGGAGAATGGGGTGCAGCCCCAGCCAGTAGGCCACCGCAAAAATGGCCATGCCCGCCAGCGCCAGCACCGCCTGCGGGTTGTAATCCTTGATGATGCCGTAGACCACGGCGACCAGAACGAGCAAGACGAATAAAAGTTCCAATATTCACTCCTGATAAATTTATCGAAGAGCGAAATCTAGTGATCTGACCACTGTTTGCCTTTGATCCCTATCAATAAAGGTGCCGTCACCGTGATTCATTAGCATAATATGTCGGCCATGTAACAATTTTTCGTTATTTCAACTACCGGAAAACCTTTATCACCCCATATCCGGGAATTGTGTGACGCGACTCCCCTCTTTTTTGCGTTGGATCAACATATGACGGCGCCGAACTGGCGAAGATGCGCTTCGACACATAGCGACCATTTCGCGCCGGAGAGAGTTATGACAAACCAAGCCACCGCAGGTGTCTCGACCTGCGATTATCAGCTGTGGGATATCCTCGTCGAGTCTGCAAAGGAACGCACCACCATTCGTTACTCCAAACTGGCCAAACTGGCCGGACTGGAGCAGCGTCAGGACGAACTGCGCACCCTGCTGCAGCGCGTTCGCATGTACTGCACCGAAAACCATCTGCCAATCCTCTCCGCCATCGTGGTGGACGATGTGGGCAAATACAGCGGCCTCTCCTCCAGTCTGCCCGACGCCCCCTGGGAGCGCGCCCGGGTCTTTGATCACCCCTGGCATCCGCTGCACTGATACCAGCTGCCCTGGCAGCACAGAAGAGACACTCTTCTGCCTCTCCAGAGCGCGCCACCCGGCGCGTTCTGGCTATCTGGCTCCCCGCTTTTCCTCCTCCCGGCCCTCCCGACGGTGCCATCAGCGTTGCCATGGGATCGCCACAATGCCAGAATCGGGCCCTTGCACTCTGTTGATTCGGATTTTCGGGCGCGGCCACGGCTAGCGCCCACAAGAGAAGGACTCCCCATGGCCACCACCCTCTATGGCATCAAGAACTGCGACACCATCAAGAAAGCCCGCAAGTGGCTGGATGAGGCCGGTATCGACTACCGCTTTCACGACCATCGCGCCGATGGCCTGAACCCGGACGATCTCGACCACTGGCTGGCCAAGCTCGGCTGGGAAGCGCTGCTCAACAGCCGCGGCACCACCTTCCGCGCCCTGCCGGACGAGGCCAAACAGGGGCTCGACACCGCCAAGGCGCGCGCCCTGCTGCTGGAGCATCCGGCGATGATCAAGCGCCCGCTGCTGGATCGTGACGGCGAACTGACCCTGGGTTTCAAGGCCGATCACTACCAATCCCTCTTCTCCCGTTAAGGACAACTAAGGACAACTGATGTCGGATGTCATCGCACTGGCCAAGGATCTGATCCGCCGCCCCTCCGTTACCCCGCTGGATGAAGGGTGCCAGACCCTGATGGCGGAGCGCCTCGCCAAACTCGGCTTTGTTATCGAGCCCATGGTGTTTGAGGACACCACCAACCTCTGGGCCCGCCGTGGCAGCGAGGGGCCACTGTTCTGCTTCGCCGGTCACACCGACGTGGTGCCCGCCGGGCCATTGGAGAAATGGCACACCCCGCCGTTCGAACCGACCATCAGGGATGGCGTGCTCTATGGCCGTGGCGCCGCCGACATGAAGGGCTCGCTGGCCGCCATGGTGGTGGCGGTCGAGCGTTTCGTAGCCGAGCATCCGGATCACACCGGGTCGATCGCTTTCCTTATTACCTCCGATGAGGAGGGGCCCTTTATCAATGGCACCACCCGGGTGATCGACACCCTGGAAGCGCGTAACGAGAAGATCACCTGGTGCATCGTCGGCGAACCCTCCTCCACCGCCGTGGTCGGGGATGTGGTGAAAAATGGCCGCCGCGGCTCCATCACCGGCGATCTGCTGGTGCGCGGGGTGCAGGGCCATGTCGCCTACCCCCATCTGGCGGACAACCCCATTCATAAAGCCGCGCCAGCGCTGGCGGAACTTGCCTCCACCGTGTGGGATGAGGGCAACGCCTACTTCCCCCCCACCAGCTTCCAGATAGCCAACATTCAGGCGGGCACCGGCGCCTCCAACGTCATTCCGGGCGAGCTGCAGGTACAGTTCAACTTCCGCTTCAGTACCGAACTGACCGACATGGATATCCGCAAGCGAGTCGAAGCGCTGCTGGATAAACACGGCCTCGATTATCAGCTGAGCTGGACCCTCTCCGGCCAGCCGTTCCTCACCGACACCGGCAAACTGCTGGCGGCGGCAGTCTCTGCCATCGAGGCGGTCAATGGCCAGCAGCCAGCCCTGCTCACCACCGGCGGCACCTCCGACGGGCGCTTTATCGCCCCCACTGGCGCCGAGGTGATTGAGCTTGGCCCCGTCAACGCCACTATTCACAAGGTGAACGAGTGCGTGAAGGCGGACGATCTGGATCTGCTGGCCGACATGTACCAAGGGGTGCTCGAGAGGTTGCTGGCATGACGCAGGAACAACTGCTGGGGCTCGACGAGAGTCACCTAATTCTGGTGGGGCGCGGCCCCCATCGTCTGACCGCCGCCACCGCGGCGGCCTTCAACGACATGCAGGTTGCGGCCGCCTATGAGGGGTTCAACCTGCAGGCGGCCTCCAGCTGGCGCAGCTTCGAGCGCCAGCTCGCCATCTGGAATGGCAAGTGGCGCGGCGAACGGCCACTGCTCGATGCCAACAGCCAGCCCATCGATGCCCTGCAACTCTGCGAGACAGAGCGGCTGCACGCCATCCTGCGCTGGAGCGCTCTGCCCGGCACCAGCCGTCACCACTGGGGGACCGATCTCGATATCTACGACCCGGACTGTTTGCCTGCCGATACCAAACTGGCACTGGAGCCGTGGGAGTATGAAGCCGGGGGCTGGTTTGCGGATCTCAGCGAGTGGCTCAGCGACCATATGAGCGACTTCGGCTTCTTCCTCCCTTATGCCAAACCGGTCGGGGCACAGAGCGGGGTCGCCTACGAGCCCTGGCATATCAGCTTCTCGCTGGAGTCCGACGAGCAGCGACTCGATCCCGCGGCACTGGCGCTTTGCCTGCAACAGGCGGATATTGAAGGCAAGTCGACCATATTGGCCAACCTTGATGAAATTTTGGCCCGTTATGTCACCACCTGTCCTGACGAAAGGAAAATCCCATGAATCTCTGGCTGTGGATAGGGTTGCCGCTGCTGTTCCTGCTCGGGCTGTTTCTCAATGCCATCAAAGACATGAAACGGCTGGAGAAGCAGTTGCCCAACTACAAGGACAAGATCCGCGAAGTTAAGGATGACGAGGACGACTGAATCCCGCCCCATCCCGTGGGGAGCGCCCTTGTGCTCCCCTCTCCCTCTGCTGTGCCGTTTCGCTTTTCCCCGCCCTCTCCTCCCTGCGCATCCTTGAAATCGACGCTCCTTTGACTCCGCTTTCGTTAACCCCGTCACAGTCAGAATATGGCGCGACCATGCTGAAAAAAGGGATGAAAAATGTAAGAAAGTGCAAATTGATGCACAAATAAGCCACACAAGGGGGGCCTAACTGCATATAATGTGCCTACTTTGCACATTACCAGGAAGGAGTTCGCCCTTGGATGCCGCTACCATCAACAGTTTCTTTTTTGTCGCTGCCCTGTTGGTGGGAGCCAGCGTACTGTTGAGCGCCCTCTCTTCCCGCCTCGGTATTCCCATTCTGGTTATCTTCCTCGCCGTCGGCATGCTGGCCGGTGAAGATGGCCCAGGTGGCATCCACTTCGCTGACTACTCCATCGCCTATCTGGTGGGCAACCTGGCGCTTGCCATCATTCTGCTCGACGGCGGCATGCGCACCCTGGTCTCCTCGTTTCGGGTGGCACTCTGGCCTGCCTTGTCGCTGGCGACGGTCGGGGTGGCCATCACCACAGGCCTGACGGGTCTCGCCGCTGCCTGGTTGTTTGATCTCAACCTGATGCAGGGGATGCTGATCGGCGCCATCGTCGGCTCCACAGATGCGGCGGCGGTCTTCTCCCTGCTTGGCGGGCGCAGTCTCAACGAGCGGGTGAGCGCGACGCTGGAGATAGAGTCAGGCAGCAACGACCCCATGGCAGTGTTTCTCACCGTCACCCTCATCGAGGTGCTCGCCACCGCCCAGCAAGGGCTGGATGGGGGCTTCCTGCTGCTGCAACTGGTCAAGCAGTTTGGTCTTGGCGCCGGGATTGGCCTTGGTGGCGGCTGGCTGCTGTGGCGCCTCATCAACACAGCCCGTCTGGCGCCGGGACTCTATCCGCTGCTCACCGTCAGCGGCGGCCTGCTGATCTTCGCCCTCACCACGGCGGTCGGTGGCAGCGGCATTCTCGCCATCTACCTGACCGGTCTGTTGCTCGGCAACCTCGCCCTGCGCAGTCGCAGCACCACATTGTCGGTGCTGGACGGTCTGACCTGGCTCAGCCAAATCGGCATGTTTCTGGTGCTGGGGCTGCTCGCCTCGCCCCACAAGCTGCTGCCCATCGCCCTGCCCGCGCTGGCGCTGGCGATGTGGATGATCCTGTTTGCCCGCCCGGTGTCGGTCTGGATCGGGCTGCTGCCGTTCAAGAACTTCGCCCCCCGCGAGCGCTGGTTTATCTCCTGGGTCGGTCTGCGCGGCGCCGTGCCCATCATTCTGGCGGTGTTCCCCATGATGGCGGGGCTGCCCAACGCCCAGCTCTACTTCAACGTCGCCTTCTTTGTGGTGCTGGTTTCGCTGATTTTGCAGGGCAGCTCGCTACCGCTGGCATCAAGGCTGGCGCGAGTGGAGGTGCCGGCACCACCGTCGCCCATCAACCGCTCCGGGCTCGAGATCGATCTCGACAGCCAGTGGGAGACCTTCGTCTACCAGCTGGGGGAGGAGAAGTGGTGCATCGGCTCGCCACTGCGGGATCTGCAGATGCCCGCCGGCACCCGGATCTGCGCCCTGTTTCGTGGCCGTGAGCTGCTCCACCCCTCGGGCAGTACCTGTCTGCAGGCCGATGACATCCTTTGCGTCATCGGTCACGAGCGCGACCTCCCCGCCCTCGGCCAGCTCTTTAGTCAGGCACCAGAGCAAGATCTCGGCCCCCGCTTCTTCGGTGACTTCCTGCTGGAAGCAGCCGCGCGGCTGGTGGACCTCGCCCCTCTTTACGGGCTGGATGTGAACGAGGTGGCGGATCAGACACTGGGCGATTTTATTGCCAGTCAATTGGGCGATAATCTGGTGGTCGGTGACAACATCGAGTGGCAGGGCCTGATCTGGACCGTGGCCGAAATGGACGAGAGCGTGCCGAGCAAGATCGGGGTGCGCTTTCAGGAAGAGGACCCGGTCTGACCGACCGTCCCGTATCAAGTCCCCAGCAAGAAGGGAGAGAGTTATGCCATATCAAAGTTTGCTGTCCGGCCCCCTGCCCCCCGCAGCCAATCTGGGGGTCATTGAAGGCTTTTTTGGCAAGGGATGGAGCTGGCAGGCCCGCGCCCGCTACGCCCAGTGGCTGCCACGCCACGGTTACGGCTTCTATATCTACGCCCCGAAAGAGGATGGCTATCTGCGCAAGCATTGGGCCCTCCCCTGGCCCGAGCAGCAGTTGGCAGATCTCGCCGAGCTGGCGCGCCAGTGCCGCGCCAACGGACTCGCCTTCGGGGTGGGCTTGAGCCCCATGGGGGCTCATCATGACTACGAGCGGCAGCGCCCGGCACTGCTTGAAAAAGTGCGCCTCATCGACGAGATGCTGCAGCCCGATATTCTGGCGGTGCTGTTTGACGACATGAAAGGGGATACCCCGGATCTGGCCCGTCACCAGCTCACCATCGCCCACGATATCACGGCCCACAGCAAGGCGACCCGCCTCATCTTCTGCCCCAGCTACTACTCGACCGATCCGGTGCTGGAGAAGGTGTTTGGCGCCATGCCTCCCCGCTATCTGGAGGAGCTTGGCGAACAGCTCGACCGCCGTTTCGAGATCTTCTGGACCGGCCCCAAGGTCTGCTCCAGCGAATATCCAGCCAGTCACCTCAAGCAGGTGACCGAACTGCTCAGCCGCAAGCCCTTCCTGTGGGACAACTACCCGGTTAACGATGGCAGCAAGGCGAGCAGCTACCTGCACCTGCGCGCCTTCGAGAACCGCCCCGCCGAGCTGGCGGATCTGCTCGCCGGCCATGCGGTCAACCCGATGAAGCAGGCAGCACTCTCCGCCCTGCCCCTCGCTACCCTGCCGATGAGCTACCGCCTCGGCAAGCAGTACGACCCCGACAAGGCGCTGCATGCCGCCCTCAACGCCACCTGCGGCCCGCAGATCTCGGCAATGATCGAGGCCGACCTGCCGCTGTTTCAGGATCTGGGGCTGGCACAGCTCACCCCCGAGCAGATTGCCACCCTCAAGGCGCGCTATCTGCCGTTTCGCGACCAATCCTGCGTAGACGAAATCGTGCGCTGGCTGGACGGGGAGTATGTGTTCGACCCCGACTGCCTGACCGATTAAACCACCCCTGCTGGGGGCAGAAAGGAGGTTGTATGGATGCACACCTGCTTTACCAGAATCTGGCGGTGATCGCCGCCTTCTTGCTGGTCTACAGCCTGATCGCGGGGCGCTTTGAATCAAAACTGGTCAACGGCCCCCTGCTCTTTCTGCTGACCGGCTGGTTGCTGGGGCCGGGCGGGCTGGAGCTGCTCTCCCTCTCTATCGACAGCGCAGGCATCAAGCTGCTGGCAGAGCTGACGCTGGTCATCGTGCTGTTCAACGATGCCGCCAACACCAACTGGCAGGTATTGCTGGCCAACCGCCAGCTCCCCATCCGGCTACTGCTGATTGGCCTGCCCCTCACCCTGCTTTGTGGTGCCCTCTTTGGCCACTGGATCTTCCCCGACCTGCCACTGCTGGAGATGGCGATCCTCTCCACCATTCTTGCCCCCACCGATGCGGCGCTCGGCAAGGCGGTGGTAAGCAACCCCGCGGTGCCGGCACCGGTGCGTGAAGGGCTCAATCAGGAGAGCGGCCTCAACGACGGCATCTGCGTACCGGTGCTGCTTCTGCTGCTGGCCCTTATCGCCCCCACCGAGCAGCACGCAGGCACCGCCACCCTGGCCATCACCCTGATGCTGGAGGAGATCGGCATTGGTCTGCTGGTCGCCTTTGTGCTGACCAGCCTCACCATCCGGCTACTGAAAATCTCCTATCTCAACGGCTGGCAACTGCCGCTCTGGCGCCAGCTCACCATGCCGGGGCTGGCCCTGCTCTGCTTTGCGCTGGCCCAGACTCTCGGGGGGAGCGGCTTTATCGCCGCCTTTGTCGGCGGCCTCTTTATCGGCCACCGCCTCGGCGAACACAAGCACGCCTATATGGACAGCTGCGAAGGCTACGGCGACCTGCTCTCCGTGGTGATCTGGATGATGTTTGGCGCGACCCTGATGCCCATTCTGCCGGAGCTGCTGCACTGGCAATACTGGCTCTATGCCATTGCCAGCCTCACCCTGCTGCGGATGGTGCCGGTTTGGCTGAGCCTCATCGGTACCGGCCTCAAGTCGGAGCTCAAGCTCTTTATCGGCTGGTTCGGGCCGCGGGGCCTTGCCAGTATCGTCTTTGCGGTGATGGTGCTGCAAAACGAGCCAGCCCTGATTGGCCAGCGCCCCATCATCGCCACCGTGCTCTGCACCATCATATTGAGCGTCATCCTGCACGGCCTCACCGCCAACCCCTGGGTCGAGCGTTTCAAGCCTCACTGAGCCACCCGGCGCCCATAAAAAATGCCACCGATCGGTGGCATTTTTCTTTTCTGGCGAGGGTCACTGACAGCTCTTACCCGAGCGCCAGCCAGACTCCCACCCCCAGCATCAGAGTACCTGCGATGCGGTTCATCAAGGTGACGTTGCCGCTCTTGGCGAGGAAGTGGCGCAGAGTGCGGCCACCGCTGGCGTAGAGCAGCAGGCAGGAGAACTCGATGACCAGGATCAGCGCCACCAGCGCGCTGATCTGCGGCGCCATCGGCTTTTCGGCAGAGATAAAGGGGGGCAGCAAGGAGATCATGAAGGCCCACCCTTTGGGATTGGCGATGGCGGTGACAAAGCCCTGCAGCGCCAGCCCCATGGCGCTGGTCTGTTGACCGGCCGAGAGATCCGCCGGAATGGCCATCTTCCCCTTGGTCTGCCACATCTGGATGCCAAGCCACACCAGATAGGCGCCCCCCACATATTTGAAGGCGGCGAAGATCCCCGGATAGTTGAGCATGATGGCTGCCACCCCGATCACCGACAGCACCGAGACTAGCCCGACCCCGATCAGCTCCCCCCACATCATGTGCAGGGTACGGCGCACCCCCAGGCTCATCCCCAGCGTCATCGACAGGGTCATGCACATGCCGGGGGTCACCGAGACAAAGAAAAAGGTCGGGATAAACAGAGCCAGAATGGCCGGATCGATCCAGCTGGACACAACACACCTCCATATGACGAGAGCGGGAAATCACGAAAACGGGACAGGATTGACACAACCCAGCCAGTTGTACCACATATTCAGGGGATAAAGCGCTCAATCATTCCTAAATGGCTCCTTTCTCACAAGAAAAAACCTTTTCTTCAGCAAATTTCAGCAATAAAAGCCTGTGACAGCTCCTGACGTGCATGTGTAATATGTCGGCTCCTCCAATTCCGGATTAGAGCCATTTATGTCATTGAATAATCTATCAATACGTGTCCAGGTCTTGATACCTTTGCTGCTGGCCAGCCTGCTGATGATGGTGATGATCGCCATCAGCAAACAGGGTCTGGATGAAGCCATCAATGACATAGATGAGACGACCCAGACCGTGGTCCAGCACAAGGACGATATTGCCAAACTGATCCACGCCACCTACCGGCTGCGCACCAGCGCCATCTATGGCCTCTACGATGCCAAGCTGTTTGCCGCTCTGCCCGCAAACCTCAACAGCGCCGAGCAGGAGATCAACGCCATCCTCGGCCGTCTGGTGCTCCCCGGTGCCGAGCAGGATAACCGGCAGGTCGCTGCCGCCCTGCAGGCCTACCTCAGCCATACCCGCAGCAACATGCTGCCGCTGCTGGCGCAAAAACATCAGGGTGGCGGCGATCCGGTCGCCTACGAGGCGGCTCGCCTCCATTTCCGCGAGCTGGGTGAACAGCTGATCAAGCAGATCGACAGCATGTCCGCCCACATCAACCAGCTGATCCAGCAAGAGCTGGCCGAAGAGCAGGCCCACTACGACGCCACCCTGCTGCGTACCCTGCTGCTCACCGCCGGTACCCTGCTGGCGGCGCTGATCTGTGGCTGGGTCCTCTCCGGGCGCATCGTCAGCCCCATCAGTCAGCTACAAGAGGTGATGCACGCCGTGGCGCAAGGGCGCTTCAACGTGCGCGCCAAAGCGGAGGGCAACAACGAGCTGACCCGTCTGGCCAAAGATATCAATCTCACTCTGGGGCAACTTGGTAACACCATCGAGAACCTGACCGGGATCAGCAACAGCGTTGCCTCCGCCGCCACCGAGCTGGCCGCCGTGATGACCCAGTCCGAGGCCAATGCAAAGCAGCAGCACAGCGAGATCGAACAGGTCGCCTCCGCCGTAACCGAACTCTCCAGCACCGCTGACAACGTCAACCACAATGCAGCCATCGCCGACGAGCTGGCGCGGGATGCCAATGGCCGGGTCGAACAGGGGCTCGCCCTCTTTACCGAAAGCATCGCCGCCAACAGCCGGATGGCAGGCAGTCTGGAAGATGCCGCCGCCATCGTGGCCCAGCTCAAATCCCAGTCCGAGCAGATCGGCAAGGTAATTGAAGTGATCCAGGGGATCTCCGAGCAGACCAACCTGCTGGCGCTCAATGCCGCCATCGAAGCGGCCCGTGCCGGTGAAACGGGGCGTGGTTTTGCGGTGGTGGCCGACGAGGTGAGAATGCTGGCAGCCCGTACCCAGGACTCCACCAAGGAGATCCAGGCCATCATCGAGCGGCTGCAGGGCCAGTCCCAGTCCGCCAACAACGGCGTGCAGGAGACCCTAGAGATCCTCAGCCATAACCAGCGCTTGTCGGCTCAGGTGCAGGATCTGCTAAGCGGCATCACCGGTGCCGTGCGCCAGATCAACGACGCCAACGCCCAGGTCGCCACCGCCGCCGAGGAGCAGTCCTGCGTCACCGCCGACATCAACCGCAACATCACCAATATTCACGAGATCGTGAGCCAGAGCTCCGCCGGTATCAGCCAGAGCGCCAGTGCCAGCAACGAACTCTCGCAGCTCGCCGAGCAGCAGCGCAAGCAGCTCTCCCGATTCCAGCTGTAAGCACACGAAGTGAACAAGAGAAAAAGGCCCGCGAGGGCCTTTTTGATTCATGGGGCAATCCGTTTGTCCCTGTTTTAAACGCCATTTTTTGGCCAGTGGTGCCATAAGGGGCTGGGCTGCCCCGTCAAATATCGGTATGGTAGAGGCACGTTACTCCCCCTCACGTGAGCACACCATGAGCCTGAGATTCAAGAAACCCGCTTTTATCGCCCTGGGGCTCATCGCCCTCATTTCCGCCGCCTGGCTCGACTACTACCTGCCGGAGCACACCATCGCCACCATCACCGGAGTCGAGGTAAAGCGCACCGACAAGGATGGCCCCATCAGCCAGAAGAACCCGGCTGACGGCCCCACCACCGACGTCTACTACATCTATACCGAGCGTCCCGGCGAGAAGATCCGGGTGTTCCGCAATGAAGATACCGAGTGGGGCTGGCCCTTCTACTTCAAGTTCAACGCCGCCGACGTGCAGGCCAAGGCCAAATCGATGGAGTTCGAGAAGCGCCTGGCCATCATTACTTCCTACGGCTGGCGCATCAACATGTTCTCCATGTTCCCCAACGTCACCAAGATCGAGAGCACCGAACCCGATGCCTCCACCTGGAGCTTCTTCCGCTGGTTCTGGTTCGGCCTCTGGGCACTGGTGATGGGCAAAGCGGCCATTGCGACCTGGCGCTATTTCGATCGTCTTGAGGACGAGATATGAGTGAGCCGAGTAAAACCCGCACCAGCTTCTACCGGCGGCTCTACGTGGCCTGGCTGATCAGCCAGGGCACGGATACGGTGCCCGCCATCATGGAGGCGACCGGTATGCCGCGCCGCACTGCGCAAGATACCCTGAGCGCGCTTGCCGAACTCGATATCAGCTGCGCCTTCGAGCAGACCGAGGGGGCTCGCCACCTGCAGGGGCACTACCGCATCAGCGACTGGGGTCCCATCAATCCGGCATGGATCAAGGCGCAACTGCCGCTTATCAAGGAGACGCTGAGCTATCCCTGAAATGACGTCGAGTCAGGCCTGCGACTGGGGAACCCTATTGCAATCCAGCGTGGATCAAGGCCCAGCTGCCGCTTATCAAAGAGACGCTGAGCTATCCCTGATCCGGAAACCGCTCTGCAATATCACTCTGCACTAAATAAATAGAGGGGCCAGCCGACAAGGCTGGCCCCTCTATTTCCAGGCCGATTTCCATGCCGATAGTGTGGCAGGTCGCCCTACTCGGGCATGGCCGAATCCTGCAACTCCTCGTCAGACTCCCCCTTGGTGCAATCGATGATGGAGCGCTTGGGGTTGTTGGGATCGCGCAGCAGCAAAGGGGCGGAGCCTTCATCGTGCTGCTGCTCGTCGCTAAACTCGCTGCCGTAGGCGTTGTGGGTCAACCGGCGAGCGTTGGCGATGGGAGTATCGACAAAGAGAGCATGCACTTCGAAGCTGGAAGCGGGCACGATAAAGCCGACCACCGGCAAGCCGTGCAGCTCCTCGTGCACCTTGTACCAGGCAAAGCCGTCGCTCACCTTGTAGGGGGTGTAGTTGGCCAGTTGTAGATTGGCGGGCCTGCCCGTCTCATCCACATAGAGATCGGTAAATTCACAGGTCGCCAGCCCCTGCCACATCCGCTCGAATGGCGTCGCACAGCCTGTCAGTTGCAACCCGGCCAGCAGCACCAAGCCTCTCTTCCACATTCCCTGCCCCTTCTTGCAAAAAGTGAATCGGCGCTCAGCCAAAGGCCCGCAGCCGCTCGACCAGCAGATCGATAAAGCCTGCCCGATCCAGCCCCAGCAACACCAGCGCATTGGCTGGTTTGCCGGAGAGACCATAGCGATCCACCACCGTCATCCCCACGGTATGCTCGCCCCGGGTCTCGATATCGACCCGGCACTCCACGCCATGGAACAGGGCGGGATTAAGCAACCAGGCAATGGTACAGGGGTCGTGCAGCGGCGCGCCAGCAAATCCCCACTTGGGATCCCGATGGTAGATCATGAAAAAATCGAGCAGACCGGCCACACACTGGGCCACCGGATTGGTGATGGCGCGTACCCGTTCGATATCCTCGTCCATTACCTGCGCCTCGTGGGTCACATCGAGGCCGCACATGGTGATGGGGATGCCCGACTTGAAGACCATATCGGCCGCTTCCGGGTCCACATAAATATTGAATTCCGCCGCTGGTGTCCAGTTGCCGGCCCCTGCGGCGCCCCCCATCAGCACGATGCGGGCGATCTTGACCTTTAGCTCCGGGTGAGCTGCCAGCAACAGGGCGATATTGGTGAGCGGGCCGGTCGGCACCAGAGTCACGGGCTCCGCGCTCTCGCGCAGACATCTGGCCATCAGCTCGATCCCCGTCATCGCTTGCGGGGCAAAAGCGGGATCCGGCAGTTTGGGGCCATCGAGACCCGATTCGCCATGGACGTTGTCGGCGATGATAAGCTCCCGGGCCAGCGGTTTCGGCGCCCCGGCCGCCACCGGAATATCGTCCCGCCCCAGCAAGGTGAGGATGCGCAGGGCATTGTTGAGGGTCTTGTCCGGTGTCTGGTTGCCCGCGCTGGTGGTGACCGCCAGCACCTTCAGTTCAGGGCTGGCCAGCGCCAGAATGAGGGCGATGGCGTCGTCGTGGCCGGGATCACAATCGAGAATAACGGGCAGTGCCATGGGATGAGTCCTTACAACATAACAGGGAGCCATACCTTAACAAGCAAGCCTCGGATGAACTCGGGAAGGGGTCACAAAACGGGGCCTTGTTGCTGACCTGGGCGGTTTGCACGGCACGCCACCTAGCTCAACACGGCTCACTATCAAAAGTTTGCATGGCGTCATGCCGTTCATTTTCCGAGGCAGCGCACCGCCCATTCGCCCGGCCGCGCCGGTTCGGGTATGATCGTCCCCCGTTTCCAGCCCGTGTGCCCTATGTCCGTTATCGTCGACACCTTTATCGCCCCGCCCTGCAAGGCCACCATCGAGATCCTGTTCGAGGATGAACACCTGCTGCTAATCAACAAGCCAAGCGGCCTGCTGAGTCTGTCAGGCAAGAACCCGCAGAACCTCGACTCGGTTCACTATCGACTGGTGCAGGATTTCCCAGGCTGCACCCTGGTGCATCGCCTAGATTTTGGCACCTCAGGCATCATGGTGGTGGCCAAAAACAAGGCCATCAACGCCCAGCTCTGCCAACAGTTCAGCCAGCGGGCGGTGAGCAAGGCCTACAGCGCCCTGCTGTGCGGTCATTTGATTGACGACGAAGGGGTTATCGACGCCCCCATCGCCAAGGATCCGTCGATTTTCCCGCTGATGAAGATCTGCGCCGCCAGCGGCAAACCCGCCCGCTCCCGCTATCGGGTGATTGAGCGGCTGGCGCAGCAGATGCAGGGACAGACCGTGCCACTGACCCGAGTACGACTGGTGCCGGAGACCGGTCGCACCCATCAGCTGCGCATCCACAGTCAGCTGCTGGGTCATCCCATTCTCGGTTGCGATCTCTATGGTGGCCTGCTTCCCCCCGGCTGCGAACAGGCGCCGCGGCTGATGCTGCACGCCAGCGAGCTGGATTTTACTCATCAGGTGAGCGGCGAGCCGATGCAGATCCGCTGTGCAGCGCCTTTTTAGGAGCAATAAGTAGAGACAACCAGCGCAAGTGCGATGGAATCAGTGAAAGGGGTGACGGAAGAGGAAAAGCGGCAAACGGCGGATAAAGATAGGGGCCGCGCTTTCGCAACGGCCCCCACCCCCCACTCTTTGTGGTGCTATCAGATCAGCTTGCGGGCAGCGCCCAATACGATCTTGATGGCATCAGATTCGGTCTTCGCCATGGTCTCGGCGTTCGGGATTTCCTGCTGGGTACGGTTGACGATAACGCCAGCCACCATACCGGCACGCAGGCCCTGGCTGGAGCACATGGTCAGCAGGGTTGCGGACTCCATCTCATAGTTCAGCACGCCCATGGCTTGCCACTCTTTCATGGAACCCTGGAAACGGCTCACTACACGGCCTGATACGGTGTCGTAACGCTCCTGACCCGGGTAGAAGGTGTCAGAGGAGGCAGTCACACCGATGTGCAGCTTGGAGCCCATCTCTTTGGCGGTGTTCACCAGCGCGGTGGTGCAGTCGAAGTCGGCAACAGCCGGGAACTCCATCGGTGCGAAGTGAAGGCTGGCACCGTCGAGGCGCACGGAACCGGTGGTCACGATCACGTCACCCACGTTCAGGTGCGGCTGGATGGCGCCGGTGGTG
Source organism: Aeromonas sp. R5-4 (assembly GCF_040908215.1). Lineage (NCBI taxonomy): Bacteria > Pseudomonadati > Pseudomonadota > Gammaproteobacteria > Aeromonadales > Aeromonadaceae > Aeromonas > Aeromonas sp. R5-4. The sequence continues at coordinate 90,428 of NZ_JBFODG010000001.1, forward strand.
CCGATACGCAGGAAGGTGCGGATGCCAAGCTGGGCCAGCTCTTCTACCGCGATGGAGGTGGACGGGCCACCGATACCGGTAGAGCAGATGATCACGGCCTTGCCGTCCATCTCGCCGCGCCAGGTAGTGAATTCACGATGGCTGGCCAGGTGCACCGGGTTATCCAACAGCTCTGCGATACGCTTCACGCGCTCGGGGTCACCGGGGACGATCGCCAGGGTGGCGCCTTGCAGATCCGCTTTCTTCAAACCCAAGTGAAATACATCAGACATATTGGACTCCTGGTTGCCCCCTGCCAGCATGGTCAGGGCACAAGTTAAGATGATTCTTCTGGTTGCCCCCTGCCAGCATGGTCAGGGCACAAGTTAAGATGATTCTTTATGATACTTTCAAGCCTTTACCCCCCTCTTCGGGGAGGCGCCAACTATGGTCGAAAGCGCTTTCCAATTCCTTGAAGCGCCTCACACTTCCACGCATTGACAGTGACAAACATTGCGCAAAACGTTTGCTAACTCAATGAAATAATTGACAAACGTTTTTCTGCTAATCGAGTCAGATGCGGGAAAGTCAAGCCTGGTTCAGCGCTTAATTAACGACTCGTGATCGACCCCGTAAAGTTGTAAATAAGATGCTTTTGTATCCCTTTCTAGATGGTAGCCTAACTCTCAACTACCACTTAATGGCTAACTATAGGAAGTCCATCATGGCTACATTCAAATTCTATATTCCCGCAATCAACCTGATGGGTGCCGGCTGTCTGCAAGAGGCAGCCGCCGATATCAAGGGTTACGGCTATCGCAAGGCGTTGATCGTCACCGACAAAATTCTCAACCAGATCGGCGTGGTCGCCAAGCTCACCACCCTGCTGGCTGAACATGGTATTGAAAGCGCTGTTTTCGATGAGACCAAACCCAACCCCACTACCAGCAACGTCGAAGCGGGTCTGGCCATGATCAAGGCCAACGGCTGCGATTGTGTCATCTCGCTGGGTGGCGGCTCGCCCCACGACTGCGCCAAGGGTATCGCGCTGGTCGCCGCCAACGGTGGCAGCATCAAGGATTACGAAGGGGTGGATCGCTCCGCCAAACCGCAACTGCCGCTTATCGCCATCAACACCACCGCCGGTACCGCCTCCGAGATGACCCGCTTCTGCATCATCACCGACGAAGCGCGCCACGTGAAAATGGCCATCATCGACAAGCACGTTACCCCGCTGATGTCGGTCAACGACCCCGAGCTGATGCTGGCCAAGCCAGCCGGTCTCACCGCCGCCACCGGTATGGATGCCCTGACCCACGCCATCGAGGCCTATGTCTCCACCATCGCCACCCCGGTGACCGATGCCAGCGCCGTGATGGCCATCGAGCTGATTGCCAAGCACCTGCGCACCGCCGTTCACCATGGCGATGACCTGCATGCCCGCGAGCAGATGGCCTACGCCCAGTTCCTGGCCGGCATGGCTTTCAACAACGCAAGCCTGGGCTATGTGCACGCCATGGCCCACCAGCTGGGCGGTTTCTACGACCTGCCCCACGGTGTCTGCAACGCCGTGCTGCTGCCCCACGTTCAGGCGTTCAACGCCCAGGTGAGCGCGGCTCGTCTGAAGGATGTGGCCCGCTACATGGGGGTGGATGTGAGCGCCATGAACGACGAGCAGGGCGCCGCCGCTGCCATTGCCGCCATCAAGCAGCTGGCGCTGGATGTGAAGATCCCGGCCGGTCTGGAGCAGCTCGGCGTCAAGGCCGATGACTTCGATACCCTGGCCAGCAACGCCCTGAAAGATGCTTGCGGCTTCACCAACCCGAAACAGGCGAGCCACGAAGAGATCGTCGCCATCTTCCGCGCGGCGATGTGACAGCAGCGGATTGCCAGAAAGGGTCGCAGTGCGACCCTTTTTATTGGCTGATGGATCAATGGCTTTTTACTTCCGTGGAGGGAGTCGGTATGATTTGCCGAGCCAAAAAGACTGTATGGATGATCTGAACTCGATATGCGGATGAAACACCTGATTGCCGCGGCTTTGACCGCCCTCACCCTCTCCGGTTGCAGCCTGGTCTATCGTATCGATATTCCCCAGGGCAACTATGTGGAACAAAAACAGGTCGACAAACTGCGCCAGGGGATGACCCGCGAGCAGGTCAGCTATGTACTGGGGACCCCCATGCTGCGTGACGGCTTTGACCCCAACACCTGGTACTACCTCTATGAATTCCAGCCGGGCCACGGCGACAAGGAGCGTAAAGAGCTCACCGTCACCTTCGCCAATGACAGGCTCACCACGGTAACGGGTGACTTCCCGCTGCCAGCGGCCTTCAATACCCCGCTCTGATATCCCGCAAAACCGGCCTCGCGCCGGTTTTGTTTTATCTGCTCCCGCTCCATTTATCCTGCCCAATACCTCACCATTGCAGCTGCCCGCAAATTGACTGATGCTGATGAGCAGCCACCATGGCATCAACACCATCGAATGACACAGGGAGAATCCCCATGAGCCGGATCCTGATTGCCGGAGCCAGCGGCCTGATTGGTCGCGAACTGGTGCAGCAACTGCCTGCCGAACATGAACTGACCCTGCTCTGTCGCAAGCCGGGCAAGGAGGCGCACCACTGGCTGCCGGTCAATTTTGATGATCTGGCCAGCGTCACCCTCTCCCGCCCGGTGGATATCGCCTTTTGTGCGCTCGGCACCACCCGCAAGGAGGCAGGCTCTGCCGAGGCGTTTCGCCGGGTCGATCTCGACTATGTGGTCGCCTTTGCCGAGCTGGCCCGCCGTCACGGCTGTCAGCGCCTTATCGTGGTCTCGAGCATGGGGGCCAGTGCATCGTCCCCGGCTCTCTATCCGCGTACCAAGGGGGAGATGGAGCAGGCCCTACTGGCCCAATCCTGGCCACGGCTCGCCATCGTGCGGCCCGCTATGCTGCTCGGGGATCGCCAGCCACCGCGCCTCTCCGAGCAGATCTTTCAGACCATCTACCCGCTGTTTCGGCCACTGCTGGTGGGCAAACTCGCCTGCTGGCGCGCCATCGAGGCCAGTCAGGTGGCTCGCGCCATGATCGCCCTCTCGAAACTGCCCGCCGGGTGCGAGATTGTCGAGAATGAGCAACTGCTGGCCCTCTGAGCACGGCCTTCCCCACTACTTACGCACAGTGCTGCAAAAACAGCAGGGCAAGCCAATTGGCTTGCCCTTTCCTTTGTTTATCTCTTGGCGAGGTACCCTGACCGCCTCTTGCCATCACAGGCCGTGCTCGACTGTCAGGGCAACATCCATCAACCGCGAATATGGTCGATAAAGGCGTCGATCTGCTCGCGAGTGCAAGCCGGATTCATAAAGACCGCCTTCTCCCCGGCGATGTAGGAGTACTTGCCGCGGGCGTCATAGTCGGAGTGGGCCACCGCCTCCACCCAGTTGGTGTAGAGCCCCACCTTGCCACGCCCCTTGAACAGGCTGCGGTGGTAGTCAGTGTTGCGCTGCAGCCGCGCCTTGTAGGCAGGATCGCTGGAACGCGCCAGCTCGAAGGCGAACTCGGCCTCCGGATCGCTCACCCACTCGGGGTTGTAGATCTTGAAGCCGACACTCGGCCCCTGATTCTCCTGCGCCACCAGCTTGACGTTGCCCAGCTGGCTTAACCGGAAGCGGAAGTAGTTGGCATTTTGCAGGCAGTGGGCCAACACGGTGCGATACCCCTCCACCCCCATATAGTTGAGCGCCGCATAGGCACCGAACAGACCACTCGCGCCACGAGAGCACTCGATGGTGGATTGCAGGTGGGTCTGGCCCTGAATGTCCCGCTCGAAGTAGGAGAAGTTCTCCGGGTCATTCTCCATCGCCTTGAGGTCATCCTGCTCCTTGATCATCACCAGACTGGAGGTGTAGGGCACATAGCCCCACTTCTGGAAGTCGACGGTGAAGGAGTCGGCATATTTGAGCTCGGCAAAGCGCGCCACGTTGCGCTCGATCCCCGCCAGAGTGGCGCTGTTGATGGCGAGCGGGTTGGCGGCAAAGTCGTAACCCAGGAAGAAGATCATCGACCAGCCGATGGCGGCGTCGACGTGGATATGGGGCTTGACCGCCACCTCGAACTGCTCGCAGAGGCGATTGCGCAGCTCGAACACGGGTTTCACCTGATCCACCCCGAACGTGTCGGTGGTGCCCATGGTGAGCATGATGGTGGGCACCACGTGTTTCAGGGCAAAACAGGCGGTCAGGGTGCGCTCGAGGTGGTCGAGATCGATGTCATTGTTCTCCCCCACCTGAATGCGGATAGTCTTGTTCTCGATATCGACCCCGAGCAGGGAGAGGTTGGTGATGTTGGAGTAGTGACCGCCCTGGGAGTTGATGATGCGGTAATCCTGATAGTGGCCTAGCCCCTTGTGCTTGGCCTCCGGCAAGGTTTTGCGAATGCCGAGCAGGTAGCCGTAGAGGTTACAGAAGGTCCCCCCCTGGGTGAAGATGCCGGTGGCCCGCTCGGGGTCATAGCCTGCCAGCAGCGCAATCTGGCGCACCACCTTCTTTTCCAGCTCCTCGGCGACCCCGGCGTATTCGGAGTAGACCAGATTGGGGTTGGCCAGAATGCCCAGCTGGGCACCGTAGATGGCGGGATCCGCCGACATGGTGATGACGTTCTCGACGCTGGAGGGGTTCTCCCAATCCTTCGATAGAGCAGCGGCAAACAGCAACTCGGCCATCGGCTCGCCCGGGGTGCGCATGGTGGCGGGCACCGGCATGGTCTCGCAGAGATCGGCCAGGCGGGCACGGCCATCAGGCCAGGCGTTCAGGCGGGCATCCGGCGCCAGGCCACGGGCCCGAAATTCGTTGAGGGTGGCAAATCCGGGTTCGCGAAAAACGGGCCAGAGATCGGGATTGCGCGAGAAAAAGTTGGCTTTGACGGTGGCGAAACGGGCGGAGAAATCGGGGTGGACGGCATTGACGCTTTCGTCTTGCAGATAAACTAAGTCACTCATTTTTATACCATTAGTACAGCAAATGTGCGGCCGTTATACCCCTGTACCAGCGGGGCCAACAGTGACAATATCTAATGGCCTACCCTACTTTTTGTCATGTATCAGCCATGACAAGGGCTGGCAAAAAGGCGCCTTTGAGGCGCCTCTTTATATTTCGTGATCTTGCTCCCATCCTGGCTGACAGAGTCCTTACTACCAGACCGCCATCAGTGCAGCGCTCCCCTCAACGCAGGGAGGCCAACAGCCACTCGGCAAACTCCGCCAGCTCGCTCTGCTGCTGCGGAAAGGCCGCCAGCCAGGGCTGCAGGCGCGCGGCGACAGCGTCCGGTCGATAGCCGCAACCCGCCAGTTCGGCCGCCAGCAGATCAAACGGGGCCGGCTCCAGAGTATCGCTAAAGAGTTGCGCCCGGGTGATGACCCCTTTCTCCACATCAAAGTGCAACTCAACCCCACCCCAGCTGAACCGCTCCTCCAGCAGATGGCTGAACGCCGGAGCATGGCCATAGTTCCACTCCCAGCTGCGCTGGCGGGCGAAGGTCTCGGCAAAGCCCGGCAGATCCGGCATCTGCTCCGGGGAGATATGCTCGGGCTCAACTCGCGCGCCGTAATGGTGGAAAAAGGCCTCCTGCAGCGCCTTGCTCACCTGTTGATGGTCGATCCCCGGCAGCAGTTCGCACAGATTGGCCACCCGGCTGCGCACCGAGGTGATCCCCTTGGCCGCCAGCTTCTTGGGGTCGGGGTTGAGGTAGTTGGCAAGGCGGCCGAGATCGGCGTCCAGCAGCAGGGTGCCGTGGTGAAACCCGCGATCCAGGGTCTCCCTGTAAGCCGAACCCGATACCTTGCGCTCCCCGTCCGGGGTGCCCACCAGCAGGTCGTTGCGACCGGAGGCAAAGGCCTCGATCCCCAGTCGCTTGAGCCCGTCCAGCACGATGGCGGTGGAGACGCTCTTGTCATACTCCGGCTTGCCCGCCATGAAGGTGAAGCAGCTGTTGCCAAGGTCGTGGAACACGGCGCCGCCGCCACTGCTGCGACGCGCCAGGGTGACCCCGTCTTCTTCCATGCGGCGGGTGTTGCACTCCTTCCACGGATTCTGGGCACGACCGATCACCACGGTATTGGCGTTGCGCCAGAGGAACAGCACCCGCTGACCGGGGTCCATCTGGCGGAAGATGCACTCCTCAACGGCCAGATTGAACAGGGGATCGTGAGAGTCGGAGAGAAGCAGACGCAAGCGGGACATAAAAAGACCTTATCCGGAACTGGGGGCAGCATGATAACACTGACGGGGTACCATCACTGAGCTGTCGCACATTAACCGGTGCGCAGCAGCCGCGATACATTTGCGTCACACCTGACTGCCCCATAAAAGTATCTATTGATATAACGACACAGCTTGACGTGCAACCACGGAAAAAATGCAGTCAAGCCACAATGACAACGATAAAAACGGGAAAAAGTGGCTAGAATGCGACCACTTAGATAGGCCATATGACTCTCTTATTGGTCACATAACTTGCAAAAAAACGGCATGTATCCATCCCGTGTGATGAACGACACAAAAATGACTTCCCAACCCCCCTATACCCCATTGCAAACGCCTTTTCTCCCCTTGCAGGTGACACAAAATTGCTTGAATCTAGCCTAGACATCGCTCCCGAGAGAAACGTTGTATGACGGAGAACGCAGCCCCCCGCCAGCCCCTCAGCTGGTTTCTGCCAATGCTGGTCAGTATGGTCATCGCGACCCTGACCTCTTCCCCCGTGCGAGCCGGCGAGCAGGTCATCGTCCAGTTGCCGTGGCAACACCAGTTCCAGTTTGCCGGTTACTACGCGGCCATCGCCAAAGGGTTTTATCGGGAGGCCGGTCTGCATGTCACCCTGCGCGAAGCGGACTCCCGCACCGATGTGGTCAGCGAGGTGATCTCGGGAAAGGCCCAGTTTGGCATCAGCGGCAGTGATCTGCTGCTGGATCGGGCTGCCGGTCGCCCGGTGGTGGTGCTCGCCGCCCTGCTGCAGCACTCGCCGCTGGTTCTGCTCACGCTGGATCGGCCAGATATTCGCAACCCGGCCGATCTGGCCAACAAGCGACTGATGCTGGAGCCGGGCTCCAACGAGCTGCTGACCTACCTTTCCCACCAGACCCGCAGCCGCGACTGGGTCACCCTTCCCTACAAACAGGGGATTCAGGCACTGCTGGCGGGCAAGGTGGATGCCATCAGCGCCTACAGCACTACCGAGCCCTTCTATCTGCAACAAAAAGGGATCCCCTATCGGGTCTTCAGTCCGCGCACCATCGACTTCGACTTCTACGGCGACAACCTGTTTACCTCCGAGCGGGAGCTGATCACCCGACAGGATCGGGTCTACGCCTTCCAGCAGGCCAGCCTCAAGGGGTGGCGCTATGCGATGGACCACCCCGACGAGATGATCAACCTCATCATGGAGCAGTACCCGACCGGGGCTGGCCGTGAACAGCTGGAGTTCGAGGCGCGCGAAACCAGAGAGCTGATGCAGCCGGATCTGATCGAACCTGGCTACATGCAACAGGAGCGCTGGCTGCAGATCGCCAAAACCTATCTGGAGGCGGGCATGCTCACGGTATTGCCCAACCTCGACCGCTTTATCTACGACCCGGCGCAGGAGCGGCTGCGCCAGCAACGGCAACTGCTCGACAAGAGCGTGGCGGTGGCCATGCTCATCACCTTTACCCTGATGACCCTGCTCGGCATCTTCTTGCACCTCTATCTGCGCCTGCGCCAGGAGGCGCGGGATCGCCAGCGGCTGACCCGTGAACTGGCCCAGAGCGAGCAGCACTATCGCTTCGTGGCGGAGAACAGCGCCGATGTGATCTGGACCATGGATGCCGCCAGCTTGCGCTTTCGCTATGTCAGCCCGGCCATCGCCCCTCTGAGCGGCTACGAAGCCCCCGAGCTGTTTGCCCTGCCCCTCAAACAGCTGCTGCCGGATGCCTCAAGGCAGCTGCTGCGCGAGGAGATCTCCGCCACCCTGGAGGCCTGGCAGCGGGGGGAACATGACCAGACCCGCCGGGTCATTCGCACCCAGTTGCGCCACAAGGATGGCCATCTGGTGGCGACCGAGACCATCACCACCCTCCATGGCAACCACAACGCCCAGCCGGAGGCGATCCTCGGGGTCACCCGGGATATCACCGAGCGGGCAGCGCGAGAGGAGATGATGCGCCGCCTCGCCTTCTACGACCCCCTCACCGGGCTGCCCAATCGCCGCTTGCTGCAACAACGGCTCAAGGAGCTGATGGAGCAAGAGACGCCCCGTCCGCTGGCGCTGATGTTTATCGATCTCGATCACTTCAAGCCGATCAACGACACCTTCGGCCATGAGACCGGGGATATTCTGCTCAATATGGTGGCCGAGCGGATGAGCCACTGCGTGCGCAAACAGGATCTGGTGGCACGGCTGGGGGGCGATGAATTCGTTATCTTGCTGCCGGAGAGTGGCGACGAAGTGCTGGCGGTGGCCGACAAGCTGCACCAGCAGCTGCGCCATCCGTTCCAGCTGGAGGGACAGGAGCTGCTCATCTCCAGCAGTATCGGGCTGGCGCTCTATCCCGAGCACGGGGAGGATGCCAAGACCCTGATGCACCACGCCGATCAGGCCATGTATCAGGCGAAGAATCGCGGCCGCGGCCGGGTCTGCCTCTATACCGAAGGCCTTGATCCCGAGCAGGGGGCACTGCTGTGGCAACCCGGCCACGAGTGCGGTCACCCGCGCATCGATGCCGAGCATCGCCAGCTCTTCGTATTGACCAACCGGCTGCTGGAGCGGATGAAAGATCAGCACGAGGATCCGGCCCCGTTTCTGGAGAGTCTGGAGAGCCTGTTCGACATGGCCCGCCATCACTTCGCCTTTGAAGAGCTGATGCTGGCGGAGATCGACTACGAGGAACTCGTCAGCCACCGTCAGGATCACCAGCGCCTGCTCAACAAGGCAGGCCAGCTGTTGCACGCCGCCAAAGCGGGGACGCTGGGCAACGACGAACTGCTCAACTTCATCATTCAGGAGCTGGTGGTCGGCCACATGAGTCAGGCGGATCGCCGCTACTTCCCCCTATTCAGATCTGAACGCAGCCTGTCGGTTGCGGAGGGGGTCGCCTAGTCCCCCCTGTTCAGACCCGAGCGCAACGCGCCTCTTGCGAAAGGGTCGGCCTAGTCACCGCGCAGGGCAACCACTGGGTCGAGACGCACCGCCCGCAAAGCGGGGGCGACCCCGGCCAGCAGACCCACCAGGGCGCAGCAACCGAGCGCCAGCAGCAGATAGAGAGGATGGAGGGTGAGCGGCAAGCCGGCCGCCAGCAGGGTAAGCAGCAGCTTGAGCCCGCCGAGCAGGGCCAGCCCCATGGCCCCGCCCAGCAGCGCCAGCACCACGGCTTCGAGCAGGAACAACAATAGAATGCGCCGCCGTGGGCAACCCAGCGCCATCAGCAGACCCACCTCGGGGATCCGCTCCTGCTGGGCGATGCTCATGATGCTGAAGATACCGACCGCCCCGATCAGCAGCGAGATAATGCCGAGCCCGCCAACCGCCAGCTTGATGATGGAGAGGATCTTGTCGAGGCTGGTCAGCATGTCCTGCTGGGAGGTGAGGGTGAAATCCTCGGCGCCATGGCGGGCGATCAGCACTCGCCGGATCTGGGCGGTGATGTCGGCCTCCGTCTGCCCGGCGCGATAGATGACGTCGATCTCCTGCAGCCCCTCCTTGTTGAACAGCGCCTGGGCGTGGGCGGCGGGCAGATAGATCATGTCGTCCAGATCAAAGCCGAGAAATTGCCCTTTGGGGGCCAGCACCCCGGCCACCCGAAAACGGCGATCACCGGCGCGCAGCAGACTGCCCGGCGCATCACCACCGGGAAACAGCTCAGCCGCCACCTTGGCACCCAGCACCGCATAGGCGCGGGGCATGGCACTGTCGTCCGCGGGCAGAAAACGCCCCTGCACCAGGGTGAGCCGCCAGCCGGAGAGTGCCGCCGGACCTGTGCCCAGAATGGCGGTGCTGCGGGTGAGCCCGCGGCTGCGTACCTCCCCCTGCCCCTGCACCACAGGGAGCGCCGCCTCTACCCCTGCCAATCTGGCGAGGGCATCGGCATCCTCCAGCAGCAGGGGACGGCTGCTGGAGAGGATACCGGGCGGGCCGCCGGCGGTTTCGGTCTTGCCCGGGGTCACGGCGATCAGCCGGGTGCCAAATTGGGAGAAGCTGTCGAGCAGATAGAGCCTGAGCCCCTCGCCGATGCCGGTGAGCAGGGTCACCGAGGCGATCCCGATGGCAATGCCGAGCGCCGACAGCAGGCTGCGACTGCGCCCAGCCAGCAAGGCGCGCCAGAGCCAGAACAGCAGATCAGCGGCGCGTATCAGCCACCGCTCCACTGCCCGCTGCGCAGGCTGCTGACCGGATCTTGCCGTGCCGCCCGGGAGGCGGGCAGCCAGCTAAAAAACAGCCCAGTCAGCAGGGCCGCAGGTATGGTGCAGAAAGTAGCGAGCAGAGGGACTGCCGCCGGAAATCCGGGCCAAATCACTCCGGCGAGGCCAACCAAGGCATAGCCCAACACAGTGCCAAACAGCGCGCCACTGCCGCTCAGCAGCAGCGCCTCCCACAAAAACAGCTGGCGGATCTGGCGACTGTCGGCCCCCAGCGCCTTGAGCAGGCCGATCTCGCCGGTGCGCTGGCGGGTGCTGATCAGCGCCAGATTCATCATCATGATGCCGGAGACCAGCAGGCTGATGGCGCCTATGCCGGCAACTGCCAAGGTGAGAGTCGAGAGAATGGTGGAGAAGGTGGCCAGCATGGCGTCGCGGCGCACCACGGTCACATCCAGCACCCCGTGGCGCGCCTGCATCAGCTGCTCCAGTCGCTTGACCAGCGGCGGCACGGCTTGCCCCGCCAGCGGCTGGATCAGCAGCCGAAACAGCCCCTCGGTATTGAACAGCCGCATGGCGCTACCGACCGGGATCAGCGCGGCCTCGGCCATGTCCATCCCCAGATTGCTGCTCTGGCTGGTGAAGACCCCCACCACCCGAAAGCGGCGATTGTCAAAACGCAGCCACTGTCCGACCGGATCGACCTGACCGAACAGCTCACGGGCCACCTTGGCCCCGAGCAGGACGGCCGGGCGATCCTCTGCGGCATCCCCCGGTAGCCAGCGGCCGGAGAGCAGTTCCAGCCCGTGGGTATCGCGCAGCCCGTTGCTGCTGCCAAGCAGCATGGTCTGGCGCAGCCGCGCCCCCTGTTTGGCCTCGGCAAAGCCCATCACCAGCGGCACCAGCCGCACGTTTGGCTGATGCTGGCCAAGGTAGTGCATATCATCGAGAGTGATCTGCCGCAGACTGTTGCCGGTGACCGGCGGCAGCCCGCCGGTGGTCTCCTTGCGGCCCGGGAACATCACCAGCAGATCCTTGCCAAGGGAGCTAAACTGGTCGGCCACATAGCGCCTCGCCCCCTCCCCCAGCGCGGTGAGCAGCAGCACCGAGGTGACGCTCAAGCTGACCGCCAGGATCAACACCAGCGCCCGTGAGCGCTGGCGCAGCAGGGCCACGGCGGCAAAGCGGATCACATCAGGCCGCCGCATTCACCCCCCGCCACTATCGGTATTGATACGGCCATCGTTCATCAGGATCCGCCTGCCAGCCCGATCACCGAGGCGCGGGTCGTGGGTCACCACCACCAAGGTAATACCCTGCTCCCGGTTGAGTCCCTCCAGCAGGGTAATCACCTCCTCCCCTGAGCGGGAGTCGAGATTGCCGGTGGGCTCGTCGGCCAGGATCAGCCGTGGCTCCATCGCCATGGCCCGGGCGATGGCTACCCGCTGACGCTGACCACCGGAGAGCTCGGCAGGGCGGTGTCCGGCCCGGTTCTCCAGCCCCAGCTCCCCCAGCAACTGCTGGCTGCGGCGATGGCGCTCGGCGGGAGCGATCCCGCACAGCATCAGCGGCAGCTCGACATTTTCACGGGCGGTGAGGCGGGAGATAAGGTGAAACGACTGGAACACGAAGCCGATGCGATGGCCGCGCAGCTGGGCCAGCGCCGGTTCTGACAGGGTGGCGGTATCCTCCCCTCCCAGCCAGTAACGCCCCTCATCGGGCCGATCCAGCAGCCCCAGCACATTGAGCAGGGTCGATTTGCCGGAGCCCGAGGGGCCCATCACCGCCAGATACTCCCCCTCGGCAACCCGCAGGGAAACGCGATCGAGGGCGGCCACTTCGCTCCCCCCCAGAGTGAAACGACGACTGACGGCATCAAGGCGAATGAGATCACTCATCCGTCTGCTCCGTGGCGGCGCTGAAAGGGCCCTCCCCGACAATCTGTCCGGGCTGAGCTGCCAGCCGATCACCGGCAGCGAGCCCCTCGGCCACCTCAATCCAGTTCCAGTTCTCCACGCCCCAACGGGGCACCACCCGCACCAGCTTATCCCCTTCCAGCCGCAGCACACTGCCATCGTCGGCCCGGCTGCTGGCCGCTACCCGCAGCACATCGGTAGCGCGGGTCACCTCGACCTCAAGATCGGCGCTGTAGCCGATAAGCAGGGGCACATCGGTGGGCAGGGCCGTGAGCGCCGCCTCCACCTCGACGGTGCGGGCCTGTTTCTCCAGCTCCTTCACATAGGGGGCGATGCGGGTGACGGTGGCGGCAAAATCGCGCCCGGGCATGGCGTCGAGCAGTACCCGGGCAGACTGACCCACCTTGAGGCGGGCAGCATCCACCTCATCGATGGGGGCTGAAACATAGAGACAGCGATCGTCGATGAGATCGATAACCGGAGGCATGGCCACTCCGGGCGGTGAGGGGGTCATGTATTCGCCCAGCTTGCTGTTGACCTCCGCCACCACACCGGCAAACGGCGCCTGCAGGCGGCGCTCGCTCAAGCGAGCCTCCACCTGGGCGACCTGCGCCTCGTCGACCCGCTCCTGCTGACGGGATGCCTGACAGACATAGCGGCGGGTATCGGCCAGATTCTGGGCCTGCTCGGCGAGGGTGCGGGAGGTGAGGTTTTTGGCCAGCAAGGTGGCCAGCCGGTTAGCCTCCCGCTCGTAGTAGGCCGCCTCGCTGCAACGCTCCTCGCGCTGGGTCTTGCCAAGGGCCTGCTGGGCACGGGCACGGGCAAGATCGGCGTGAATGTCGTCACTCCAGAGGGTCAGCAGCAGATCTCCCTGCGCCACCCGCTCCCCAGCCTTGACGGCGATCTGCTCCACCACGCCGCCACCGGGCAGACTGAGTCCGGCCCGCTGACACGACTTGATGGTGCCAGCCCGGGTGTTGACCACGGTGACCAGCACATCCCCCCGCCCGACTTCAGCCAGCCTGATCGGCGTCGGCTGCGGTCGCCACCACCATGCCACAGCAGCCACCGCCACCACAACGCCACTTCCCCACCACAACCAACCTCTCTTCATCGCGCATCCTTTCGCTAGTGACTCCCGTCATGTGCGTCGGGAGAGCAGGGCATAATAGAGCAAGGGTATCACCACCAGGGTGAGCAAAGTGGAGACCAGGATCCCGAAAATCAGGCTGATGGCCAGTCCGTTGAAGATGGGATCATCAAGGATAAACAGAGCCCCGATCATCGCCGCCAGCGCCGTCAGCATGATGGGTTTGGCCCGCACCTGCGCCGCTTCGATCACTGCCTGCTCGAACGCCACTCCGGCGCTGCGCTGCTGCTCGATAAAGTCCACCAGCAGGATGCTGTTGCGTACGATGATCCCGGCCAGGGCGATCATCCCGATCATCGAGGTAGCGGTAAACTGGGCTCCCAGCAGGGCGTGGCCCGGCATCACCCCTATGATGGTGAGCGGAATAGGAGCCATGATGATGAGTGGCACCAGATAGGATCGGAACTGGGCCACCACCAGCAGATAGATGAGGATCATCCCCACCCCGTAGGCGATGCCCATATCGCGGAAGGTCTCGTAGGTGATCTTCCACTCCCCGTCCCACAACAGCGACACCTCCCCCAGCTTGTCGGGCTGCTGCACGTAATACTGGGGCAGATCGATGTCGGCACCGGCGGCAAACATGCCGTAGAGCGGGCTGTCGGTATGGCCACCCATGTCGGCCACCACCATCACCATGGGCTGCATGTTCTTGTGCATGATATAGCTGGGGGCCACCTCATCACGGCGACTCACCAGCTCGGAGACCCGCACCAGCTGGCCGCTCTGGCTGCGCACCTTGAGGGCCAGCACGCCCGCCAGATCCCGTTTGTCACCGGGAGCCAGTTCGATACGGATCGGCACCGGATACTTGGCGCCGTGACCCTGCAGCCAGCTGGCATCCTGATAACCCACCCCGCCATTGAGGGTGTTCACAAGATCCCCGAGATCGACCCCGAGCAGGGCCGCCTTGCTGCTATCCACCACCAGCCGCCACTTGGGCTGCGGGTCGGTCAGATAGATATCCACATCCACCAGATCCTCGGTGGCCACAAAGCGGGCCTGTACGGCGCGAGCGGCTGCCTCACGGGCGGCAGGCGTCGGGCCATACACTTCCGCGACTATGGGGGACCAGACTGGCGGGCCGGGCGGCACCTCTACCACCTTGAGGTTGCCCCCTGCCGCACTGGCGATGGCCTGCAGCGGCTCCCGAACCGACTGGGCAATCTGGTGACTGCTGCGCTCCCGCTCATGCTTGTCCACCAGATTGACCTGAATATCCCCCACGTTGGCGCCGCTGCGGATAAAGTAGTGGCGCACCAGCCCGTTGAAATTGATGGGGGCGGCGGTGCCGGCGTAGATCTGGTAATCCTTCACCTCCTCCACCTTGGCAAGCTCCCGCCCAACCGCCAGCAGGGTGCGCTCGGTCTGCTCCAGGGTCGCCCCCTCCGGCATATCGAGCACCAGCTGAAATTCAGATTTGTTGTCAAAGGGAAGCATCTTGAGCACCACCCACTGCACCACCGGCATGGCGGTAGCCGCCCCGACCAGCAGCAACACCGCCAGCCAGAGCTTGCGTCTGGCGCGCTTGGCGCCATCACCGATCAGGAAAGGGGTCATCAGCCGGTGAAAAAGACCCGCCTTGGCCTCGCCGTGGGCACCGTGCACCTCCCCCTTGAGCAAATGGCTCGCCAGCCAGGGTGAGAAGATGAAGGCCACCAGCAGGGAGATGAGCATCCCCATGCTGGCATTGATGGGGATGGGGCTCATGTAAGGGCCCATCAGGCCGCTGACAAAGGCCATCGGCAACAGGGCCGCGATCACGGTCAGGGTCGCCAGTATGGTCGGCCCCCCCACCTCGTCCACCGCCCCCGGAATAAGCTCCTTGAGCGACCCCTTGCCCAAACCGCGATGGCGGTGGATGTTCTCCACCACCACGATAGCGTCATCCACCAGAATGCCGATGGAGAAGATCAGCGCAAACAGCGACACCCGGTTGAGGGTAAAGCCCCAGGCCCAGCTGGCAAACAGGGTCAGTGCCAGGGTGATGACGATGGCAACGCCCACCACCAGCGCCTCGCGCCAGCCCATGCTCACCAGCACCAGCAGCACCACCGCCGTGGTGGCAAAAATCAGCTTGCCGATCAGGGTGTTGGATTTGGTCTCGGCGGTGACGCCGTAGTCACGGGTCACCGTCACCTCGACTCCTGCCGGGATAAGCCGGTTCTGCAAACTCTCGACCCGCGCCTCCACCCGCTTGGCCACATCGACCGCGTTCTGGCCCGGCTGCTTGCCGATGGCCAGGGTCACCGCCGGATAACTGGCCTGCCCCAGCCCCATCCAGCTGCGTTTGGTCGGAGTCTCCTGACCCAGAGAGACCCTGGCCACCTCCCCCAGATAGACCGGCTTGCCGTCGTGCAGCCCAACCACCAGCTCTCTAGCCTCCTGCTCACTTTGCAGGAACTGCCCCACCTGCACCTTGATCTCCCGGTTATCTTGCTCGATGGCCTGTGTCGGGCCCACCTGATTGGCGGCAGCCAGTCGCTGGCTCAGCTCGCCCCAGCTGATGCCGTGGGCGCTGAGGGCCACCGGATCCGGCATCACCCGCAACACGGCGCTCTGGCTGCCCAGCGTGTAAATATCGCGGGTACCAGGAATACGCTTGAGTTCGGTCTCAAGCTCATGGGCGACCCGGGTCAGCTCGGGTGCCCCCAGTTGCTTGCTCCCCTCTTTGCTCCATAAGGTCAAACTGACGATGGGGACATCATCGATCCCCCGGGGTTTCACCAGCGGCTGACCGACTCCGATCCCCTGTGGCAACCAGTCGCGGTTGGAGTCGAGCTGGTTGTTGAGATCGACGATGGCCTGCTCGCGGCTTACCCCTACCTTGAATACCACCACCAGCAGGGCGCCATCGGGTTGGGAAAAAGAGTAGAGGGTATCAATTCCCTTTATCTGGGAAACCACCTGCTCGGCAGGGGTGGTGACGAGAGAGGCCACTTCAGCCGGAGTGGCTCCCGGGAAGGGAATGTAGACATCGGCGAAGGTGACATCAATCTGCGGCTCCTCCTCCTTGGGGGTCACCAGCACCGCAAACAGGCCGAGCAACAGCCCCACCAGCGCCAGCAGCGGCGTGATGGCCGAGCCCTGAAACAGCGCAGCCAGCCGACCGGCAGGCCCCAGCCTCTCCTTGTTGCCGTTCAGCTCGCTACTCATGGGCCACCTCCTGCTGCAGCGCCCAGGCATCGGGAGCCAGCTTGTCACCGGCTTGCAGCCCGGCCAGGATCTCGCACTGTCCTTCGACGCAATGGCCGACCCGCACCGGCGTCAGGGCCCAGCCAGCGGGCTGCTGCAGATAGACGCCGTTGAACTCACCTTGCCGCAGCAGGGCGCGATCCGGCACCTGCAACACTTGACGCTCACCCTGCTTGAGCTGCACCTTGAGCCACATGCCGGGCAATACCCCGGCGGTTTGCGGCGGCAAGTCGAGGCGCAACCTGAAGGCGTGGCTCTGGCTGTCGGCATAGTTGAAGCGGGTCAATTTGACCGGGGTAACGGCCCTGCCATCCGGCAGCAGCACTTGCATATCCGCAGGCTCACGAGCCAGCGAAAGGGCGGATTGGGGCAACTCCACCTCCACCCGCAAGGTGTCGAGGGAGAAGCCGGAGAGCAGCGGGGTACCGGGGGCGACAGTCTCCCCCAGCTCTACCAGCCGTTTGGTCACCACTCCGGCGTAAGGGGCCAGAATGCGGGTATAACCGTAGGCCTCACGGGCCTGAGTGAGGGCCGCATCGGCAGCGTTCACCTCGGCGCGGGCGGCGCGATCCGTCGCCTGGGCATTGTCGAGCTGGGCGCGGGTGATCACCCCCTTGGCAATCAGCGCCTGAAAGCGGGCGAGCTGGCGCTCGGCTTCCACTTGCTGAGCCTGCGCCCGAGCCAGCCGCGCCTCGGCCCCCGTGACGGCGGCAAACTGCTCCTTGCCGCTAATCTCCAGCAGCGGCTGCCCCGCCTGCACCTGATCGTTCACATCCACCAGCATGCGGGAGACCCGGCCGCTGGTCTGGGCCGCCACCGTCCCCTGATTGATGGCACTGACGGTGCCATCCAGCGTCAGCCAGTCGGTCACCGGCTGTGGCGCCACTGTCAACGGGGGCTCTGGCTCCCCTTCAGCGGCAAGGGCCCGGGGGGATGTCATGGCCTGCGATGTCATCACCAACAAGGTGATCCCCAGCAACCGGATCTTTTCCATCATTACTCTCCTTCCCTGGCGTAATCTGTCACTTCACGGGATCAGGCGGTATGAGACTGGCGCACCTTCCCTTTTCCCCGAGCTGGCGCCTTGGTCAGCACCCTAGCCAGCCCTCTGTCAAACAGCAAGATCCCGGCCACCATGGCCGCTATAAACAACATTATCATGGGCTGCCCGCTGGAAATGAGACTCAGAGCAGGCCCCGGGCAGATACCCACCAATCCCCAGCCGATGCCAAACAGCGCGGCCCCGCCGATCAGCCTGCGCTCCAGCCGAGGGGCTGGTACGGCAACGATGGGCTCCCCCAGCACACTCTGGCGACGGGATTTCACCAGCAAAAAATAACCCGGCATAAAGACCAGCAGGGCCCCTCCCATCACGAAGGCGAGGCTGGGATCCCAGGCCCCGGCCAGATCGAGAAAACCGGTGACCCGGGCGGGATCCATCATGCCGGAGATGGCCATCCCCAGTCCGAACAACACACCCGCAAACAAACTTGTCAGCAACTTCATGGCAATCAGCCCCTTACAGCAGATGATGAGTGACGAAGACGGTGATAAAGCCTGCCGCCATAAAGGTCAGGGTGGCGACGATGGAGCGCAGGGAGAGCCGCCCCATACCACAGATGCCGTGACCGCTGGTGCAGCCATTGCCAAGACGGGTACCGATGCCGACCAGCAGACCGGCCAGCAGCACCACCGGCCAACCAGGCAAGGTGGTGAATGCGGGCATACTGGCCCAACCCAGAGTCAGCGCCAACCAGGCGCCCGCCCCCAGCCCCAGCAGAAACAGCACCCGCCACG
The DNA here is from genome assembly GCF_040908215.1 of Aeromonas sp. R5-4. NCBI lineage: Bacteria > Pseudomonadati > Pseudomonadota > Gammaproteobacteria > Aeromonadales > Aeromonadaceae > Aeromonas > Aeromonas sp. R5-4. The sequence goes on from NZ_JBFODG010000001.1 coordinate 108,836, forward strand.
GTGCACGGTGTTGCAGCGCACCGGCCAGAATGCCGCTGATGCCGGCCACCCGGCCGTTGAACAACATCAGGATCAGGGCCGACAGCCCCGCCAGCATGCCGCCGCCCAAAGAGAGCAGCCATTGGCTTTCCATCATCAAGATTCCTTATTTTCTGAGTGACAAAAATGGGTTTGCAGCGCGCCCAACACATCGGCGGCAGCCTCGCTCACCAGCGAGTAGTAGATCTGCTGGGAGACCTTGCGCGAACGGATCAGGCCGTAGCGCTTCAATACCGAAAGTTGCTGGGAGAAGGCCGACTGCCCGAGTTGGCTATGGGCCAGCAGCTCCCCGACCCCCTTCTCCCCCTCCACCAGCTGGCAGAGCACCATCAGGCGTTCGGGATGAGCCAACGCCTTGAGCAGGGAGGCGGCGGCTGTCGCATGTCTGTTCATCTCGTCGAATTGGCTCATAAGAGTAAATTAGCAATTGCTGATATTTGTTCTATTGTATAAAACAACACTAAATTAGCAACATCTAAAGTATGGAGGGAGAAAGACCATGACAGTAGATAACGGAGTCAGAATCGTCGCGGGTTGCATGTTGCTGCTCTCGCTGATCCTTACCACCTGGGTTCATCCGGGCTTTGTCTGGTTGAGTGCCTTTGTCGGGGTCAACCTGATCCAGAGCGCATTCACCGGTTTCTGTCCGGCAGCGATGATCCTCAAACGGATAGGATTTAAATAAACGGGTCGGATGACCCGGCTCACATGAGCGTGTAATAAACGCAGGAGGCTGAACATGGCAACGGTAATCGTCATCGGCGCGGGTCTCGGGGGCATGTCTGCCGCCTACGAACTCAAGGCCGAACTGGGCAAGCAGCATGAGGTGATCCTCATCAATGACAAGCCGGACTTTGAATTCACCCCCTCCAACCCCTGGATTGCCGTCCAGTGGCGGGAGCGCAAGGAGACCTAGATCCCCATCGAACCCCATGTGAAGAAAAAGGGGATCCGCTTTATCCATGCCGCCCTGACCGAGCTGCAACCGGCGGCGCAGCAGCTCACCCTCTCCGATGGCCAGACCCTGCGTTACGACTTTCTGGCAATCTGCACCGGCCCGGCCCTCGCCTTTGACGAGGTGACGGGGGCTGGCCCCGAATCCGGTGGCACCACCAGCGTCTGTACCCTCTCCCACGCCGAAGAGTGCCGCCACAGTGTCAGCGCACTGGTCGATGAGCCCGGCCCTGTGATTGTCGGCGCCATGCCGGGCGCCTCCTGCTTCGGCCCCGCCTACGAGTACGCATTCATCCTCGATCGCCACCTGCGCGACAAGAAGGTGAGAAAGAATGTGCCCATGACCTTTGTCACCAGCGAGCCCTACATCGGCCACCTTGGTCTCAACGGCGTGGGGGACTCCAAGGGGATGCTGGAGAGCGAATTGCGGATGCGCGACGTGCAGTGGATCTGCAATGCCCGCACCGTGGCGGCGCAAGATGGCCAGATGACGGTGGAGGAGCTGGACGATGAGGGCAACATCAAGCGCACCCACACCCTGCCCTACAAACACGCCATGATGCTGCCCGCCTTTGTCGGCATTGCGCCGCTGCGGGGCATCGAGGGGCTGGTCAATCCCCGCGGCTTTGTCATCGTCGACGAACACCAGCGCAATCCCGCCTTCCCGCAGATTTACGCCGCCGGTGTCTGCATCGCCATTGCACCGCCGCACAAGACGCCGGTACCGACCGGGGTGCCCAAGACCGGCTATATGATTGAGGCGATGGTGCGCACCCTGAGCCACAACATCAAGGCGGAGCTCAGCGGCCAGCCGCCGGTGACCAAGGCGGTGTGGAATGCCATCTGTCTGGCGGACATGGGGGACACAGGTGCCGCCTTCGTCGCCATGCCGCAGATCCCGCCGCGCAACGTCGCCTGGTTCAAGAAAGGAAAGTGGGTTCATCTAGCCAAGATCGCCTTCGAGAAATACTTCCTGCACAAAATGCAGGTGGGCGATACCGAGCCCATCTACGAGAAACTGATGCTCAAATACCTTGGCATCGACAAGACCGAATGACCCCGCAGACCCGGCCCTCGCCGGGTCTCTTTTTACGGCCCTGCGCGGCAAAACGGGGCTTTCGATTATGTTTCAAGATGTTGCTGCAAGCGGCGCGGGGTTTACCCTGCCTGCCGCCTCGGCTATCATTCGAGCCTCTTATCAATAGCGGAGACCATCAGTGGGCAACTCATCAAGTGACAGTTGTAGACCGACCCTCATCGTCGGTACCAAGGTCGCGAGCTAGCCGCAGGTCTTTCTCTGCCGCATGCTCGCAACCCTGCGAGAAGCGGAAATCCACTCCCCTCTTCTCCCTTTTTACACTTGACGTCTGGCAACCAGAGGCCAACCGCCACGGTCGCCATGCCTGCATAGTTTCTGCTTCCCACAAGGAGGCTGCTATGCGTTTTATCTCAATCAAACCGGCTGCGGATCGCGCGGTCGCAACAGGTTCTGTTGCTACCCGTGCTCACCCCCTGTTGAGCCGGCTCGGCCGTGGCATGCTGCCACGCTGGCTGGGCGGCAAACAGCGTCAGCACCACTACCGGCTGCAGATCCGCTGTGAGGATCGCGCCGATATGGAACAGGTGCTGGATATGGTGAACCACACCCTGCAACCGGCGGGGCTGCAACCGATGCAATCGATGAAGCCGGGTCGCGGCGGCGGGCGAGAGCTGGTGCTCAACCTGCAGTGCACCCCGCCCCAGCGACGCTATCTGGTGCAGTTCGTTCATCAGGTCGGGGTGGCACATCCGGTGCGCTGGCAACTGCGCCCGCGCATCGACTGCGATCCTGAACTCAACTGACCGCACACCTGCGTTAACCACAGTGAAAGGGGCCAGCCACGCTGGCCCCGCTTGTTGCGTCCTCTCCGAGCGTCAGGGCATATGATGATGCTCGCGCCCCGGGACGCCGCGTTTTTGTTTTTCTGCTGGCCATCCGCGCAATCATCCCCTGATCCATCCGCCTCTCGGCGTTTCATCATGGATTGCGCCAAGCCAGCGCTTATCAGAAGGAGTACGCCATGAAGATGTGGCAACAAATTGACATGCTCTCCCTGCTCGACACCCTGGCCAGCCTGCTGCTCGCCTTTGTGCTTGGCAGTCTGGTCGGGCTGGAGCGCCAGTACCGCCAACGTACCGCGGGCCTGCGCACCAACGTGCTGGTCGCCGTAGGGGCCGCCCTGTTCGTCAGTCTGGCCCAGCGTATCTATGACCTGCACGGCGGCAACTACAACGTGGTCCATGTGGTGGCCTATATCGTCTCCGGCATCGGCTTTCTCGGCGCCGGCGTCATCATGCGCGAGTCGGGCAATATCCGCGGCATCAACACCGCCGCCACTCTCTGGGGTGTCGCTGCGGTCGGTGCCGCCTGTGGCGCCGGGCTGGCCATGGAGGCAATTCTGGGCGCCCTGTTCGTGCTCGCCGCCAACACCCTGCTGCGACCGCTGGTCAATCAGATCAACCGCCGCCCGGTGGACAATACCGACACCGAAGTGACCTACAAGGTGACGGCGCTGACCCAGCGCGAACATCAAAAAGAGGTGCTGCACTGGCTCGAAGAGATGCTGGAGCAGGCCAACTACCCCCTGAGCGAGCTCGACATCGAGCCGTTTGGCGAGGGGGATCTGGAGATCTCGGCGGTGCTGCTGGCTACCTCCATCGATGGCGACGAGCTGGATGCCCTGATGGTGAAACTCGGCATCCACCCCCATATCAAGCAGGTGTTCTGGCGCACCAGTACCACCGATTGAGCCGTTGGTCAGAGGAACGAGCAATCCGCCCACAGCAAAAAGCCCCGCCAGCAATGGCGGGGCTTTTTCATATGGATGGGCGAAGAGTGGCTAGCGGCGACTGCGCCAGCGCACCCTGGGGGTGATCACCTGGGCGGTCTGTGCGGGAGGACTGCCCGCTATCAGTTGCTGCATCAGCTCGAAAGCGGCGAGGGCCAGCGCCGGACAATCCTGCGCCACCGAGTCGATGCGCATGGGAATGCAGTCGAGCAGGTCGTGATCATCGAAGGTGCACAGGCGCATGCCCGTCTCCATCAGCCCTGCCTCGTTGAGGTAGCGCAGCACCCCTTCCAGCAAAGTAAAGGAGGCGGTAAAGAGCCCCCTAGGAGGCGCTCCCAGCTCGGCCACCAGCTCAGCCATCAGCTGATAACCGGAGCTCGGCTGATAGTCGCGATGACGCACCCGGGCGGCATCGGCTTCAAAACCGGCACGATGGAGCCCCAGCTCATAGCCCGCCAGCCGGTGACGGCTGGGGGAGAGATCCAGCAAACCGCCGAAGTAGTAGATCTCCTCGCCGCACTCGCTGGCCATGTCCCGCACCAACTCGGCGGTGGCCTTGCAGGCATCGGAGATCACCATGGGCAAGCGCGACTCGCCGATGTGGCGGTCGAGCTGCACCACCGGCAGGCGATCGTGGATGCGGGCATAGATGTCATCGCTGTGGCCGCTGGAGGCGACAATCAGCCCATCTACCTGACGGCTGATGAGGTTGTCCACCACCCGCTGCTCGAGGGCGGGATCATCCTCGGAGCAGGCGATCAGCAGCTGGATGCCCGCCTCCCGGCAGTGGGCCTCGAGGGCGCGGGCGATGCGGGCAAAACCGAAGTTGGTGAGATCGGGGATCACCAGCCCCCAGGTGTAGCTGCGGGTCTCACGCAGGGAGCGGGCGTGAAAGCTCGGCAGGTAGTGACACTCCTCCGCCACTGCCTGAATGCGCTTGCGGGTATCGTCGGCAATGCGGTACTCCGCACTCTTCCCGTTGAGCACCAGACTGGCGGTCGCCTTGGACACCCCCGCCAGTTCGGCGATCTGGGCAATCGTGATCCGTTTCTTCTTCTCCACCTGGCCTCCCGGCTGACTAGAACCGGGCTATTGTACTAGGCACGCCGACAGCGGCCAGTGATTGAGGCAAATTTTGCAGCCATCATCGCCGTTACCTGATGAAAGTTGCGGCTTTTCCCCGGGGAAGTAGCGCGCCGACAGGCTGTGACGCCCCTCATCGATGAAACACTCCAGACTGGAGCGATCACACAGCACGGTGATCCGCCCGCCAGCCCATGGGCTGCTGCGGGTCTCCCACGCTCCGATCTGCCAGTTCTGACGCCGCAAAATGAGGCGCCCCGGCTGCCACACCAGCTCGGCCACGGCACCGAACCAGAGACTCCCCTCACCGCAAAGATCCAGATCGAGCCAGGCCGAGTCGATGGCCACCCCCGGAAATTCGCCGAGCGTCCCCTCGAAACGGGTCAACTCTCCCTTCAATGCCGCAAGCTCCGCCACCGGCCGCTGGCAGAGCCACTCATCCTGCCAGAACAGCTCCCGCGGGCAGCTCATCTGGTGGATCCAGCCATAGGGGATGGTGGGCTGGCTCATCTCGTTCTCCTCCGGCAGTCCCAGCCAGCCAATCAGCAAGCGGCGCCCCTGACTGTCTCGGGTGGTTTGCGGTGCATAGAACTCGAAGCCCCGGTCCAGCTCGTGGAAAGCCCCGTGCTCGAAGCGCTCGCCGTCGAAGTTGCCAGCCAGCCAGCCGCACTGGTAGAGGTTGCGATAGTCCTCGCCTGCCGGGACAATCCCCTGCGGGCAGCTGATCAGCACATGGCGCTCCCCCAGCGGGAAGAGATCCGGGCACTCCCACATATAGCCAAACTCACCCAGCCCCCCGTGCCCACTGCCGGCGATGGGGCCCACCCGCTGCCAGCTTTGCAGGGTGTCGCCGCGATAGAGCAGCACTTCCCCCTTGTCATCCAGGGTGCGGGCTCCCAGCACCATCAGCCACTGTTTACCGTCGTGCCACACCTTGGGGTCGCGCACATGGCCGCTGTAGCCTGCGGGCAGATCCAACACGGGCCCCAGCTTCTCGAAGCCTCCCTCACTGTCGGCGCGGGCCAGACACTGATAGGCGGTACGACGGCCATCCGGGTATTTGACATTGCCGGTGTAGATAAGGGTCAGACGCCCCTGCTCGTCGCTCACCGCAGAGCCCGAATAGCAGCCGTGGCTCTCATAGGCTTCGGTGGGCAACAGCGCCACCGGCTCGTGCTGCCAATGCAGCAGATCGGTGGAGGTGACATGGCCCCAGCCCTTGTTGCGATGCTCGCAGCCCAGCGGATTCCACTGGTAGAAGAGGTGGTAGCGCCCGTCGTACTCGATAAAACCGTTGGGATCGTTAAGCAGCCCCACCGGGGCTGCCAGATGCCAGCGGGGCCGATGGGGATCGGCCGCCGCCTTGAGCTGTCCGGCCAGCAACGACCGGACAATCTGGTTGAGAAGATCGCTTTCCTTCATCACTCCACCTTGTACTTGAGCAGGTAGGATGCGGCGAAGGCGGCGCCAAAGGCGATCACCAACCCGATGATGTAATGAATAAGGCTCATCGGCTGGACGATGGCCATGCCGGGAATACCGGTCAGCCCCACCGCCGTCATCCCCACCTTGGCCGCCACCACGTAGGCGCCGCCGCAGGCCCCGCCAAACAGACCGGCGAGGAAGGGTTTGATGTAGCGCAGGTTGACGCCAAAGATCGCCGCTTCCGTGATACCCAGCAGGCACGACATGGCCGCCGGCACGGTAATGGCCTTGATCTTCACATCGCGGGTCTTGAAGTAGACCGCGAGGCAAGCCCCCCCCTGTGCCACGTTGGCCATGGCCCAGATGGGCAACAGGAAGTTGACGCCAATTTGCGGATTGGCCAGCAATCCCGCCTCGATGGCATGGAAGCTGTGATGAATGCCGGTGATGACGATAAGCGAGTAAGTGCCACCAAACACCAGCCCCGCCAACCAGCCAGCCTGCTCATAGAGGGCGCTCAGACCGAACGAGATGCCATCCCCCAATACCCGACCCGCCGGGCCGATAAAGAGCAGCGCCACGAAACCAGTGATGATGACGGTGAGGAACGGCGTGAGGATCAGATCCAGCGCATCCGGGATGCGCTTGCGCAGCTGTTTCTCCAGATGGGACATAAACCAGACCGCCAACAGTACCGGGAAGACGGTGCCCTGATAGCCGATCATGGCCACATCCAGTCCGAAGAAATCCATGGTCTTGAAGCCACCGGCCACGCCCCAGGCGTTGGTCAGCGCCGGGTGGGTGAGGATGCCGCCAAGGGTCGCCCCGAGATACGGATTGCCGCCAAACTCCCGCGCCGCCGTAAAGCCGATCAGAATGGGCAATATGATAAATGCCGCCGAGCTGAACATATCGAGCATCACAAACAGGGCGCTGTCGGCATTGACCCAACCGTAGGTGCGCACCATGCCGAGCAGCCCCATCAGCAAGCCCGAGGCGACGATGGCCGGAATGATCGGCACGAAGATGTTGGAGAGGGTTCGCGCCAACCGCTGGGCCACGTTGAGCTTGGCCGCCGCCATGTCGGTCAGCTCCGCCTTGCTGGCGGTGCCGGTACCGGTCAGCGCCACAAACTCCGCATAGACCTTGTTGACCAGACCGGTGCCGAAGATCACCTGAATTTGGCCCGCGTTGCTAAAGCACCCCTTGACCCCCTCCAGCTTGTCGATGGCGGCCTTGTTTACCTTGCTGTCATCGGCCAGCACCAACCGCAGCCGGGTGGCGCAGTGGGCAGCGCTGACGATATTCTCCTTGCCCCCGAGCAGGGGCACCAGATCCTTGGCTATCGCACTGATATTCATATTCTTCCTCTTATGACCCGCCACGCTGGCGGGCCCTTGTCACATGAGAGTAGGGGCTGTCGAGCCGGGCTTCTAGCCTCAGCTCAACAGCCGCTTGCGTCTGATCGCAAAAAGGCATCCAGTTCGGAGCGTGTCGGCAGCGCCGTCATGGCCCCCTTGGCGGTGGTGGCGAGCGCCCCGCAGCCGTGAGCCTGAGCCAGAATGGCGGGCAACTCGGCCAGCGTCGGCAGCGACGAGCGCCCGGCCAGCGCCGCCAGCAGACCGGCGACGAAGGCATCCCCCGCCCCCGTGGTGTCGATGGGCGTCACTTTCTGCCCCACCCACTCCAGCAGCTCGCCACCCAGACGCGCCACCACCCCGGCCGCCCCTCTGGTCACCAGCACCAGCGCCGGGCCAGAGAGAGTGGCGAGCCCGGCGGCCAGATCATCCTCACCGCTCAGCAGTTGCAGCTCCTCGATGGAGAGCTTGACCACATCCGCCTGTGCAATTGCCTGACGCACCAGCGGCAGCATCTCGGCGGGGTTGCCCCACACCTCGGGGCGCAGGTTGGGGTCGAAGCAGACCCGCCCGCCAGCCGCCTTGATGGCCGCCATGGCCTGCAGGCAGCTGGTGCGTACCGGCTCGTTGGCGAGCGCGATGGAGCAGGTGAGCAGCCACTGATCGGCATCGAAGCGGGGCAACTCATCCGGGGTGAGGAACTGGTCGGCACTGGGGCGCACCATAAAGGTGAAGCTGCGCTCCCCCTCATCATCCAGTGCCACCAGCACGGTAGAGGTGCGATGGTCAGGATCGAGCCGTAGCGCACCGATATCCACCCCCTCCCCGCTCAGGGTGTCGGCCATAAAGCGGCCGAACGGGTCAGCACCAACCCGGCCGATAAAGGCCGCATCGCCGCCCAGCCGTGCCACGCCAACCGCCACATTGGCGGGCGCGCCACCCGGACACTTGAGGTAGTGCAACGCCCCTTCCGGGATCAAGTCCACCACTGCATCCCCCATTACCCACACACGATTCGTCACCTTGCTACTCCACTGCTGCATCGGATCCACGGTCAAACCCGAACTCTGTTCTGTTGGCTGGCATTATCAGCTAAACCGTTTTAGCCAACCAACAGATCTCGGCACCGGCTGCCATTTTTGTGATCGGGATAACGAACTAGAACCAGGTTTCCATCTGTACGCCAAAGTTCCACTCGCCACCGGCGGTGAAGTTGCTCTGGCCCATGGCATCGTCGCTGGCGTAGTTGTCGAGCTCGGAGGACCAGTCCATCCAGCTGGCGAACACCCTAAGCTCAGGCCGCTCGAAGAAGCCGGCGGTCTGCGCCTTGAAGGTGGGGGCAAAGGTGAGCTTGGTGAAGTTGCCGTTCACCGCCTGGCGTCCCTTGTAGCCCTTGGGGTCGAGATCCATGTACTGCCAGGCTGCCTCGTAGACCAGCTCGACGTTCTGGCTCAGCACCTGCGCCACCCGGGTATTGAAGGTGAGCCAGCGGTACTCGTCTCCTTTCACGTAGCGATCCTGACTCTGCTCGGCCAGCAGGGCCGGGGCAAAACGCCAGCGCGGATTAAGATCGGTAGCGCCAAACACGGCGACCCGCACCGCATCGGCGTCCGGCAACAGCTCGCTGTCAGAGCCCAGCCCCTTGACCTCGGCCCCCAACCCATGACCGTACAGCACCGCTGCCTTGGCAAAACCGGGGTTGAGGCCAAAAAAGCTCTCGCCGTGGTAGGCCAGCAGGGTGTGTGCCCCCTTGTCCGCCGCCTCGCTGCCCGCCCCCTTGTCATTGATGCGGGCGTCATTGTCCTTGGCCGAGAGGCCGTTCACCATCCACTGCCAGTTACCGACGCGGTTGTTCATGGTGAGGATGTAGCTCTCGATATCGGAGAGACCGCTGGCGCTGATGTCGCCGTAATCGCGGCCATAGAGGGAGAAGTTGGCCTTCCAGCTATCGGCAAGCTGCACGTCGTAGACGCCGCCGCCGGTACCGGCCAGGAACACCACGTCGGAGTCGAGCCAGTGGATGTCGAAGTTGTCGCGGTCAAAGCGCTTGCCCGCCCACAGCACCGCATTCTTGAACGGGCCGTCGAAGCTCGCCAGATTGCCGATCTCGGCAAACACCTGACGGGTGTTGAGGCTCGAATCACTGGCGGTCCAGTCGTTGCTGGTCTCCACCCCGTCTGCCAGCATCAGCTTGTAGCGGGCCCAGCTGCCATCCTCGAAGGTCTGGGTCTTCAGCAAGTTGGCCTCCATGTAGGTGTCATCCTCGTTGCCAAGGCGACCCACTGCCCCGCCCACCGAACCGGCTGGGGTGAGGTAGGGGCCGCCGCGCCCGCCGTTACCATTGCTGTTGACCAAGAGGCCCGAGCGAGCGTAACCATGAAACTCGAAACCCTGGGCGCCTGCTGTCTTCTCATCCACCTTCTGGCTGCGGTTGTCAGCCACCTGCGCCTGCTCGCTGGCCGCGCTCGCCTTCACTTCCGCCTGACTGGCACGGCTCTCTGCCGCCTCGGCTCTCGCTTCGGCCGCCTGCACCCGTGCCTCCAGCGCCGCCAGTCTGGCCTCGACACTCTCACCTGCGATACTCGCCTGCGCCGCCCACAGCGGGCTGCTCATCCCCAATCCCAGCGCTACCGCCAGCGCCAACTTGCTCTTGAACATCATCATCTTCCTCACCTGTCATCTGTGGCCCGGACGGGCGCTGTTGTTATCGACAGATGGAGCATAGCTAAACCGCTTTAGCTAACTCAATACAGCAACTAAACCGTTTCAGCAACAGTGTGAGCGGGATAACATTTGTACAGCAGGAATTGGCGGGAGTTGTGAGGAGGATCCCTCATCAGGATCCACTCAATAGGGCGGATCCTGGCGAAACGGCGGGCAAAAAAAGAGCCGGCACAAGGCCGGCTCTGTTTATTCGGGTCGCTGAAATCAGCTGGTCAGATCGTCGAAGAAGCGTTTCACCCCTTCGAAGAAGCCTTCCGATTTCGGCTTGTGGGTCTTGGCAGCGGCACCGCTGAACGACTCGTCCAGCTGGCGCAACAGCTCTTTCTGCTGCTCGGTGAGGTTGACCGGCGTCTCGATCACCACCTTGCACATCAGATCCCCTACCTGACCGGAGCGCACGGACTTGACGCCCTTGCCGCGCATGCGGAACATCTTGCCGGTCTGGGTCTCCGGAGTGACCTTCAGCTTGACGCGGCCATCCAGGGTCGGCACTTCAATCTCGCCACCCAGCGCAGCTGCGGTGAAGCTGATGGGCACTTCGCAGTAGAGGTTGTTGCCGTCACGCACGAAGATCTCGTGCTCTTTGACGTGCACCTGTACGTAGAGATCCCCTGCCGGAGCCCCTGCCTCCCCTGCCTCCCCTTCGCCGGAGAGACGGATGCGATCGCCGGTATCGACGCCCGCCGGAATTTTCACCGACAGGGTCTTGGTCCGCTGGTAGCGACCTTCACCGTGGCACTTGCGGCACGGATCCTTGATGATCTTGCCGCGGCCGTGACAGTGCGGACATGCCTGCTGTACCGCGAAGAAGCCCTGACGCATCTGCACCTGGCCGGAGCCGTGGCAGGTCGGGCAGGTCTGGGCACTGCTGCCGGTGTGGGCACCGGAGCCGTTACAGACTTCGCAGTGAACCAGAGTCGGCACCTTGATCTCCTTGGAGACCCCGCGCACCGCCTCTTCCAGCGTCAGCTCCATGGTGTAACGCAGGTCGGAGCCACGGGCAGGGCCACGACGGGCACCACCACGGCCACCGCCGAAGATGTCACCGAATACGTCACCAAACATGTCGGCGAAGTCGGCACCGCCGCCAAAGCCACCGTGGCCACCGCCACCCTGGCTCGGGTCGACACCGGCATGGCCATACTGGTCGTAACGGGCACGCAGGTTGGCATCGGTCAGGACCTCGTAGGCTTCCTTGACCTCTTTGAACTTCTCTTCGGATGCGGCATCACCCTGATTACGATCCGGGTGATACTTCATGGCCAGGCGCTTGTACGCCTTCTTGATCTCGCGATCGTCGGCATCTTTCGCCACACCCAGTACTTCGTAGAAATCGCGCTTCGACATACTCATCCTGTGGTTACGCAGACGGGCGTTGGTTACCCAACGCCCGTGAATTCATTGACCAAGCCGATGGGCGAAGCGGACTTCGCCCATCTGGGTAGGGCTTACTTCTTGTCGTCTTTCACTTCTTCGAACTCGGCGTCGACTACGTCGTCGTCAGCCTTGGCAGAAGAGGAGGACTGACCGGCATCAGCACCGGCTGCACCCTGGGCCTGAGCCTGCTGCTGGGCAATTTCCATCAGCTTCTGGGATGCTTCCAGCAGAGCCTGCTGTTTGGCTTCGATAGCAGCCTTGTCGTCACCCTTGATGGCAACTTCCAGCTCGCTCAGAGCAGCTTCGATCTTGGTCTTGTCGTCGGCAGGCAGGGCTTCACCGGCTTCGGTGATCTGCTTGCGTACGGAGTGGACCAGACCATCAGCCTGGTTGCGAGCCTGTACCAGCTCTTCAAACTTCTTGTCCTCGGCCGCGTTGGCTTCGGCTTCACGTACCATGCGCTCGATCTCGTCATCAGACAGACCAGAGGAAGCCTGGATGGTGATCTTCTGCTCTTTGTTGGTCTCTTTGTCTTTCGCAGAGACGTGCAGGATACCGTTGGCATCGATGTCGAAGGTCACTTCGATCTGCGGCAGACCACGCGGAGCCGGACGGATGCCTTCCAGGTTGAACTGGCCCAGAGACTTGTTGTCGCTGGCGCGCTTGCGCTCACCCTGCAGCACGTGAATGGTCACGGCAGACTGGTTGTCTTCGGCAGTGGAGAACACCTGGGACTTCTTGGTCGGGATGGTGGTGTTCTTCTCGATCAGCGCAGTCATCACGCTGCCCATGGTTTCGATACCCAGAGAGAGCGGGGTAACGTCCAGCAGCAGTACGTCGGTCTTGTCACCGGACAGTACGGCACCCTGGATGGCAGCACCCATGGCCACGGCTTCGTCCGGGTTGACGTCTTTACGCGGCTCTTTGCCAAAGAACTCGGCAACGGTCTTCTGAACCAGCGGCATACGGGTCTGACCACCAACCAGGATCACGTCGTCGATCTCGCCAACTGCCAGACCGGAGTCTTTCAGGGCAACACGAACCGGCTCCAGAGAGTCCTTCACCATGTCTTCTACCAGGGATTCCAGCTTGGCGCGGGTTACCTTGATGTTCATGTGCTTCGGACCGGTGGCATCGGCAGTGATGTACGGCAGGTTGACGTCGGTCTGCTGGGCAGAAGAGAGCTCGATCTTGGCTTTCTCGGCGGCATCTTTCAGACGCTGCAGAGCCAGCTGGTCGTTGCGCAGGTCGATGCCCTGCTCACGCTTGAACTCGTCAACCAGGTAGTTGATAACGCGGTTGTCGAAGTCTTCACCACCCAGGTGGGTGTTACCATTGGTCGCCAGTACTTCGAAGGTGGTTTCGCCTTCGACTTCGTCGATCTCGATGATGGAGATATCGAAAGTACCGCCACCCAGGTCATATACGGCAACCTTGCGCTCGCCCTTGACCTTGTTCACGCCATAAGCGAAAGCAGCAGCAGTCGGCTCGTTGATGATGCGTTTTACATCCAGACCGGCGATGCGACCGGCATCCTTGGTAGCCTGACGCTGGGCGTCGTTGAAGTAGGCCGGAACAGTGATAACTGCTTCGGTTACCGGCTCGCCCAGGTAGTCTTCAGCGGTCTTCTTCATCTTTTTCAGCACTTCGGCAGAGATCTGCGGCGGTGCCATTTTCTTGCCCTTCACTTCAACCCAGGCGTCGCCGTTGTCAGCTTTGGCGATGGCGTACGGCATGATTTTCAGGTCACGCTGCACTTCTTCATCTTCAAAACGACGACCGATCAGACGCTTGATGGCGAACAGGGTGTTTTTCGGGTTGGTGATGGCCTGACGCTTGGCCGGCTGACCAACCAGGATCTCGCCATCATCGGCATAGGCAATGATGGACGGAGTAGTACGATCGCCTTCTGCGTTCTCGATCACGCGAGCAGTGTCGCCATCCAGAATAGCGACGCAGGAGTTGGTAGTACCCAGGTCAATACCGATGATTTTACCCATTTGACGAATCTCCAAATACTTTGAATAAACTGGCGAGGAACTCGCCTTAATGCGTTAACGGCTAGGTGGGGGCTGCCTATCTGGCTTTCAAGCTCCCGGCATCAAATTTTTTGTGCCGCCGCGGCCTTGCTACCTATATGGGGTCGCCAGACGCAGCTTCAAGCCCCAACCCTAAAAAACCACACCCTTTGTCATGGTTGCGCGGTCACGTTGAGCCGTAAAACCGGGCAAGATGAACAGGTGCTGCACTGCGAAACAAAAAGCCCGCCACAGGGCGGGCTCGGGCACCCACAGCCAATCAGTCGACCGCTTTGGCGATCATCACCATGGCCGGACGGATCACCCGACCGTTGAGGTCATAGCCCTTCTGCATCACTGCAATGACGGTGTTCGGCGCCACATCGGCACTCGGTACCATGCTCATCGCCTGATGGGCGTTGGGGTCAAACGGCTGGTTGATCGGGTCGAGCGCTACCAGACCAAACTTGGCCACGCCGCTCTGCATGGATTTGAGGGTCAGCTCGACACCTTCGATCATCGGCTTAAGGGCTTCGTTCTCCTTGTCGGCCAGTTCGATGGCTCGCTCAAGGTTGTCCAGCACCGGCAGCAGTTCATTGGCGAACTTCTCCAGAGCGAATTTGTGCGCCTTCTCCACATCCAGCTCGGTACGACGACGCAGGTTCTCCATCTCGGCGGCGGTACGCAGGGCGCGTTCACGCTCTTCCGCCGCTTTTTGGATGGCGGTTTCCAGCTGCGCTTCCAGTTCGGCAATACGGGCCTGCTCGGCTGTCACTTCACTGTCTACATCGGTCGGCTCGACTGGCTGGGCTTCCACTTGCTCCATCGCTTCAACCTTTTGCTCTTCGTGGTTCATGACATCTCCAATTCCGGGGTTACTTATGAGGGCCCTGACGTCTGGTTGAGCGACCGGACGACAACAGACCGACTATGTTGGCGCTATTATGGGGATGCATCCCCGGCTTTCAAGGGGTAAAGGGCAATCAGGGTTGCTGAATAGCCGCAACCGTCGGTTTATCCGGGTTACCGCTCACCGTTTAACCAGTAGCCTCAAGGGGATAGCCGGCCCCGTCACACGGGAGAGCGTCACAAGCGGAGCAAAGCACTGTATACTGGCCCGCAATACCCATCCCAGATCTGACTGACTATGGATTCTCCGTTCAAAACCATCGCCCTGATTGGCAAACCCCACCATGAGGGGGCCAACCAGACGCTGACCGGCCTGCATCAATACCTGACCGCCCGCGGCTTTCGGGTACTAGTGGAGAGCCGGGTCGCCCAGACCCTGAGCATCCTCGATGAAAACGTGATGGATCTGGTGCAACTGGGCCAGCAGGCCGATCTCGCCATCGTGGTCGGCGGTGACGGCAACATGCTGGGGGCGGCACGGGTGCTGTCGCGCTTCGATGTGGCAGTGATCGGGGTCAACCGGGGTAACCTCGGCTTTCTGACCGACCTCTCGCCGCAAGATTATCTATTGCCGCTGGAGCAGGTGCTCTCCGGTCACTACAAGAGCGAACACCGCTTCCTGCTGGAGGCCTCGGTCTATCGCCACGGCGAGCGCAAGTCGAGCAATCTTGCGGTCAACGAGGCGGTGCTGCACCCGGGCAAGATCGCCCACATGATCGAGTTCGAGGTCTATATCGATGGCAGCTTTATGTATAGCCAGCGTTCGGACGGCATCATAGTCGCCACCCCGACCGGCTCCACCGCCTACTCCCTGTCAGCGGGCGGCGCCATCCTCACCCCCAAGCTCAACGCCATCACGCTGGTGCCCATGTTCCCGCATACCCTCAGCAGTCGCCCCATAGTGCTCGATGCCGACAGCGAAGTACGGCTGCTGGTCTCGCCGGATAATCAGGACGATGCCATGCAGGTCAGCTGTGATGGCCAGGTGACGCTGGCGGTCCACCCAGGGGACGAGATCCTGATCAAGAAGAGCCACCACCAGCTTCATCTGGTGCATCCCCTCGACTACAGCTACTTCCACGTGCTGCGCAACAAGCTCGGCTGGGGCAGCAAGCTGTTTTAATCGGCGCTGACCGACAACGGCATTGCCAGAGAGGGCGCCTGAATTGGCGCCTTTCTCATTTCTGTCGTAGCAACGTCCCCCGCACTCTCATATCAGTACCGCATTTTCATAGCCATACCGCACTGGCGCGGCTTTCCTTTGTTAAAAATGACGGTGCCCTCTTTACTGTATATAAGACCAGTATATACTGGATGCATACACAGTAATGTTGACCTATACAGGATGAGACCATGCTGACCCAGCTGACCGTCAACAACTTCGCCATCGTCAAGTTTCTCGAACTCGATCTGCAACCGGGCATGACCTGCATCACAGGTGAGACCGGTGCCGGTAAATCCATCGCCATCGACGCTCTCGGTCTCTGCCTCGGAGAGCGGGCCGAAGCCGGCATGGTGCGACCCGATAGCGACAAAAGCGAGGTCAGCGCCCGCTTCCTGCTAGACAACAACCCGGCCGCCCGCGCCTGGCTCGCCACCAACGAACTGGAAAACGAAGGTGAGTGTATCGTCCGGCGAGTCATCTCCGCCGAGGGCCGCTCACGCAGCTATATCAACGGCGTGCCCGTCCCCCTCACCCAGCTCAAGAATCTGGGTCAGCTGCTGGTCAACGTACACGGTCAGCATGCCCACCAGATGCTGCTCAAACCCGACTACCAGCTCGCCCTGCTCGACGGCTACGCCGGCCACCATCTGCTGCTCGATGAGGTGCGCCAGCACTATCAGCAGTGGCGTCAACTGCAAAACGAGCTCAACCGGCTCAAGGCCGAGCAGCAGCAGCGGGAGGCCCGTCGCCAACTGATCGAGTATCAGGTGCAGGAGCTGGACGAATTCGCCCTGCAGCCGGGGGAGTTTGAAGAGATAGAGGAGGAGCACCAGCGTCTCGCCAACGGCACCGAGCTGATGCAGGAGTGCGGCGCTTGCCTCGATCTGCTCTATGACAACGAAGAGACCACTATCGCAGGGCTGCTGCAATCGGCCGTCGATCGGGCCGAGGGGCTGGTCAGCATGGACAGCCGCCTCACGCCGGTGCTCGAGATGCTCAACGAAGCCCTGATTGGGGTGCAGGAGAGCCACAGCGAACTGCGTAGCTACCTCGATCGGCTGGAACTGGATCCCGAGCGTTTTAACGAGCTGGAGGCCCGCCTCTCCAAGGCGATCAATCTGGCCCGCAAGCACCATGTCAAACCGGCAGATCTGGCTCAGTACCATCAGGAGCTGGCCTCTGATCTTGCTCGCCTCAACTCCGATGAAGAGCGGTTAGAGGGGATGGAAGATGAGCTGGCCGAGGCCCGTCAGGCTTTTGTCCAGGCCGCCGAAGCCCTGAGTCAGAGCCGTCAGCGTTACGCCCAGGAGCTGGGCGCCAAGGTGACCAGCAGCATGCACGAATTGGCGATGCCCGATGGCCGCTTTGCCATTGAGGTGCGCCCCGATGCCCAGAGCAGCCTCTCTCCGCTGGGTATAGATCAGGTGGAATTTATGGTCACCACCAACCCGGGCCAACCGATCCAGCCGCTTGGCAAGGTGGCCTCAGGCGGTGAACTGTCGCGCATCAGTCTCGCCATCGTGGTGATTAGCGCCCGCAAGATCTCCACTCCGACCCTGATTTTCGATGAGGTGGATGTGGGGATCAGCGGCCCGACTGCCGCCGTGGTGGGTCGCCTGCTGCGCCAGCTCGGCGAGTCCACTCAAGTGATGGTGGTCACTCACTTGCCTCAGGTGGCAGGCAACGGCCACCAGCATATGGTGGTGAGCAAGCATACCGATGGCAAAACCACCGAAACCCAAATGAGTGCCCTTGATGAGACCGCCCGTCTCAATGAGCTGGCACGCCTGCTCGGTGGCGACCAGATCACCGACAACACATTGGCCAATGCCCGCGAGCTGCTGCGTCGCTAAATCAGGCAATAAAGCCCATTTGCAGTGATGGCGACTGATAGCGCTGACCAGACATGCTGACTGCGCAGGCATGGACGAGTGCCATAGCCTGCACAGTCAGCAATAGCCAATAGCCAATAGCCAATAGCCAATAGCCAATAGCCAACTGTGATAACTGAACTCGCGTCAGGATTACCGACCCAGATCAATAAAATGGCGAGTTAGGCGAAGCTGGCAGCAACATGGGCGTGGATCCGGTTGCCTTCATGTAGCGGATTTCGCATAGTGTTGCCCCCCTTTATGGGTATCCAATTGTGAGGCTTTGTCTATGATCCACGTTTTTGGTCACAAGAATCCTGATAGCGACAGTATCTGCAGTGCGCTGGTTATCACCGACTGGCTCAATGGCCAGGGCCGTCAGGCCACCCCATGGCGTCTGGGTGACCTGCGCACCGAAACCCGTTTTATTCTGGAGCAGGCTGGCGTCAGCGAACCCGAGTTGCTGACCAAAGATCTGACCGGTGAAGATGTCTGGCTGGTGGATTTCAGTGATCTGGAACAGGGCCCTGCCACACTGGCACAAGCCAATGTACTGGGCCTGGTGGATCACCACCGTCTCGGCACTCTGGTCACCCAGTCTCCGCTGGATGCATGGATCCGGGCCGTCGGCTGCACCTGCACCATCGCCTTCGATCTGCTGAGCCAGCAAGGCACTGTGACCCGCAGCCAGGCTCGCCTGATGCTGGGTGCCATCATGAGCGACACCCTCTGTCTCACCTCGCCAACCACCACCGAGCAGGACAAGATCGCCTGCGAGCGTCTTGCGCCGCTGGCCGAGGTGTCGCTGGCCGAGTTTGGTCAACAGCTGCTGATGGCGAAAACCGATCTGAGCGGTCTCACTCCTGCGCAGTTGCTGCAGCAGGATGAGAAAGCATTCCAGGCCGAAGGTCTGAACTTCATCATGAGCCAGATTGAAGTGGGCAGCGAACAACAGCTTGCCGACCAGATCGAAACTCTGCAGCAAGAGATGGCACACCGTGTTGAAAGCGAAGGGCTCGACTTCTTCGTGCTGATGGTGACTGACCTGACAGCCGCAGCCAGCCGTATCTACTTTACCGAGCACGCCAAAGTACCGGCCGAGTCCAGCTACCACCCGGGCTTTGTCAGCCGCAAGAAGCAGGGTCTGCCCTGGGTGATGGATCTGCTGGCCAAGGCCTGATCCTCACTCGTCATTACCTATTCCCAAGCCCTGCCACTGCGCAGGGCTTTTTCATCGCAACCGCCAGTCGCACTCCCCCCTCTTGCTGACCATCTTGCTCACCACTGCAGTCTCTCGCTTACTCCTTTCACGGCTTATTGACAGTTAACGCCATAACTTTGCTTACATATTTGCGGCTGTTATTTATCAGGGCTTTGCTGCAGGATAATCGCCGCGCACAATCTTTTCAGTTTCCATTCAGGTGATCGATGAACATAACCCCCAAGCAGAGAACCCTGGCCATCACCATGCTGATCGCCGTGGTGCTCCTCGGCTGGCTGCTCTGGCCCAGTCAACCACCCAAGGCGATGCTGACCGCTCAGGTGACCCGCGAGGATATTGCCCAGACCGTACTGGCCAGTGGTGTGCTGCAGGCCGTGGAGCAGGTGGATGTGGGGGCTCAGGTCTCCGGTCAGGTTACCAAGTTGGCCGTCGAGGCCGGTGATCAGGTCCAACAGGGAGACCTGCTGGCCGAGATCGATCCCCTGATTGCCCAGAACAACCTCAAGACGGCCGAGGCGGAGCTTGCCAGCAACCGCGCCCAGCTCAAGATCAAGCAGGCGCAACTCAAACAGAACGAGCTCGCCTGGCGGCGCCAGCAGCAGATGTTCAAGCAGGAGGCGAGCTCACGAGCCGATCTGGAGAGTGCCGAGGCACTGCTGGCGGTCACCCGCGCCGAGCTGCAAAACAGCCAGGCCAATATCGACAATGCCCTGATCAAGGTTGATCGGGCCAAGACCGAGCTGGGCTACACCAAGATCCTGGCGCCGATGGATGGCACCGTCATCAGCATTGTGACCCGTCAGGGCCAAACCCTGGCTGCCAGCCAGACGGTACCGACCGTACTCAAGCTGGCCAACCTCGAGACCATGACGGTCAAGGCGCAGATCTCCGAAGCCGATGTCACCAAGGTCAAAGCCGGCATGCCGGTCTACTTCACCCTGATCGGCGATCCGGATACCCGCTATCAGGGTACGCTTCGCGCCGTGGAGTTAGCGCCCACTAACATCAACGATCAGGCTGCAACCGGTACCACTACCAGCAATGCGGCCGTTTACTACTACGCCCTGTTCGATGTGCCCAATCCCGACCATACCCTGCGGGTCGCAATGACCACCCAGGTGACCATAGTGCTCGGCGAGCGCAAGCAGGTGCTCACTGTGCCGCAAACCGCTCTCGGCAAGTCGCTGGGTGACAACGAGTATGAAGTCACCGTGATCAAGGACGATGAAACAACCGAAACCCGCCATATCAAGACTGGTATGAAGGATGAGATCCGCATTGAGGTGATCAGCGGGCTGAGCGAGAAGGAGGAGGTGCAGCTCAATCACGGTGCCCCCGCCGACAATGATGAGATGGCGGTGATGCTATGAGTGAGCCCCTGAACCAGCTGCCGTTGATCCAGCTGAAAGGGGTCGAGCGACGCTACCAGAGTGGCGACAGCGAAGTCACCGTGCTCCACCCTCTTGATCTCACCATCTCGGCAGGAGAGATGATCGCCATTGTCGGCGCGTCTGGCTCCGGCAAATCGACCCTGATGAACCTGCTGGGTTGTCTGGATAGCCCGAGCGGCGGCCAGTACCTGTTTCGCGGTCAGGACACCGCCACCATGGATGCGTTGGCGCTGGCCCGACTACGCTGCCACCACTTCGGCTTTATCTTTCAGCGCTACCACCTGCTGCCCCATCTCGATGCCGCCGCCAACGTGGAGATCCCGGCTGTCTATGCCGGTACCAGCCGCCCGGATCGCCAGGCACGTGCGCGTCAGCTGCTGGGCAGACTGGGTCTGGCCGATCGCAGTCACCATACCCCGGGCCAACTCTCTGGCGGTCAGCAGCAGCGGGTCAGTATCGCCCGGGCGCTGGCCAATGGCGGCGAAGTAATCCTCGCCGATGAACCAACCGGCGCACTGGATAGCCAGAGCGGCAAGGAGGTGATGGCGATCCTCAAGGAGCTGCACGCTCAGGGCCACACCATCATTCTGGTCACCCACGATATGAACGTGGCCAGCCATGCCGACCGGATCATCACTCTCAAAGATGGTCGGATTGAACAAGATAGCGGCCCCAGCCAAACGGCCGTGTTGGCTCCAACCACCGCCACAACCACAGCCCCTCAAAAAATAGTGCCCACTAAAGGTGCCATGGGCCACGACTGGGATCGTTATCGGGAAGCGGGACGGATGGCGATCCATGCCATGCTCGCCCACCGGATGCGCACCTTCCTCACCATGCTCGGCATCATCATCGGCATCGCCGCCGTGGTGAGTGTGGTGGCGCTGGGGCAAGGGGCGCGCGCCAAGGTGATCGACCAGATCAATGCGATGGGCACCAACACCATCGAAATCTTCCCGGGTAAAGGATGGGGCGATGAGAAGATGGCCAGCATCCAGACCCTCAACAAGGGGGATCTCGATGCCCTGTTGGGGCAACCCTATCTTGCGGGCGCCAGCCCCGAGATAGGCAGCTCCGCCCAGTTGCGCTATCGCAACAAGACCAACAGCGGCAACGTGACCGGGGTCGGTAACGACTATTTCAAGGTAAAGGGGATGACGCTGGTCAGTGGTCGCTTACTGGAGTGGCAAGATATCCAGCAGCGTGCTGCCGTTGCCGTGGTGGACAAGAAGAGTATCACCAGCCTGCTTGGCAAGGAGGACCCGGTCGGCAAGGTGGTACTGGTCGGCACCTTGCCGGTGCGGATTGTCGGTGTGGTTTCGCAGGAGACCGGCTTCGGCCCCACCAGCCAGTCGGTCAATATCTGGCTACCCTACAGTGCGGTGATGAGTCGCCTCATCTCGCAGCACCACTTCAGCCAGATCACTATACGAGTCAAGGACGGGGTACAACCGGCACTGGCCGAGCAGGCGGTGATCGAGCTGATCACCAAGCGCCACGGGGTGAAGGATTTCTTCACCTTCAGCAGCGACAGCATCATCAAATCGGTGGAAAAAACCACCGCCACCATGACCCTGATGGTCTCGGCCATCGCAGTTATCTCGCTGATCGTCGGTGGGGTGGGCGTGATGAACATCATGCTGGTGTCGGTGGTGGAGCGCACCCGCGAGATCGGCATTCGCATGGCAGTAGGCGCCCGCCAGTCGGATATTCTGCAGCAGTTCCTGATTGAAGCCGTGATGGTGAGCCTGCTGGGAGGGATCTTCGGCGTCGGCCTCTCGCTCGGTATTGGCGCGCTCTTTTCACTGCTGGTGGACTCCATCAAGATGCAGTTCTCGCTCTTCTCCATCCTGATGGCCTTTGGCTGCTCGTCACTCATCGGGATCCTGTTTGGTTACCTGCCGGCACGCAATGCGGCGCGGCTCGACCCTGTTGTCGCACTGGCGAGGGAATAACAATGCACAAACTCTCCTGGCTGGCTCTCTGCATGGCCCTCAGCGGCTGTAGTCAGCACAGCACCTATCAAAGACCCGAGCTGGCGATCGCCCCTGCATGGCAACAGGCAGAGGGCGCCCAACTGGCTACGCAGGCTGGCCTCTGGTGGCGGGAATTTCATGATCCCCAGCTCGACAAACTGGTCGAGGCGGTACTGGCCGCCAACCCGGACATGCATGTGGCGGCCCTCAAACTCAAAAGCGCCAGACTGGGCGCCGAGCAGGCCGATACCAACCTCACCCCCTCGGTCAATGGCACTATCGCAGCCAGTGGCAACAAGGATCTGAAAACCGGCAAAGACACCAACAGTCTGGGCCCCTCGCTGAGCCTCAGTTACGAAATGGATTTGTGGGGCAAACTTGCCTCGGTGCGGGATCAGGCAAGCTGGGAGGCGGCAGCAAGCGAGCAGGATCTCGCCAGCACCCGACTACTGCTGATCGGCAATACCCTGGAGCAGTATTGGCAGCTCGGCTATCTCGGCTCTGCCATCGCACTCGGAGAACAGCAGCTGGCCAACCTGACCCGTACCGAGCTGCTGACCCAGACCAAATACCAGGCAGGCGCCATCACCCGGCTCGATCTGGCGCAGGCACGCCAACTGTTGGCAGGAAAACAGGCTGAGCTGGCCTCACTCAAGGCGCAGCAGGAGCAGGCTCGCAATGCCCTGCGTCTGCTGCTGGGCCGCAGCAGCGGGCCGCTGGAGTATGCACCCGCTTCCCTTGCAACCCAGACCATTCCAGAACTTGCGGTGGGTATTCCGGCCGATGTGCTGGCTCGCCGCCCCGATGTCAAAGCGGCCGAATTGCGGCTGCGCAAGACGCTGGCAAAAGGGGACGAGATCCGCACCAGCTTCTACCCCAGCCTGACCCTGACCGGCAGTGCCAGCACCGCATCCGATAGATTGGCGCAGGTGCTGCAAAATCCGGTCGGCACGCTAGGGGCCAGCCTCGCCCTCCCCTTCCTTGAATACCACCGCACCCAGCTCGCCATCGAAAGCTCAGAGCTGGATTACCAGATTGCTGAAACCGAGTTTCGCAAACAGCTCTACACCGCACTGGTGGAAGTGGAAGACAATCTGGCCGCCCGCCACTATGGCCAGCAGCGACTCGATTATCTGCAGGAGCAGCTGAGTTATGCCCGGGAGGCCGAACGCCTGGCCAAGGCTCGCTTCCAGGCGGGAGCGACCGGTGTACAGGCTTGGCTTGATGAGCAGAACCGGCTGTGGGATGCCCAGCAGAGCCTGCTGGCCCAGCAAAAAGAGCAGCTCACCACCACTGCCAAAATCTATCGCGCCCTGGGTGGCAGCGATAGCGTGACGCCCCGATAGCGCTTCACCTGGCTATTCCCCACTCTGCCTACAGAGTGGGGAATATCATCGCCATAGACCATACAGAATTTCCTCTCCCACACTGCAGCCGAACTTCATTGCCCATTATCAGGGGCAGTCATGGCAGCGCAGCCAATTACATGCATCGGCGACCCTGAATATCCCGGCTATACCTTGCGGCTCTCTCTATCCCTCACGCACCCTGTGGAGATAACGATTACCGGATATTCCATCAGCAGAGAGCTCGACTCTCGCCGAGCGGCGCCCCGTGAATCGTGAGAGACATATCCGAAGCGCATATCTGCACGACGCATACAAATAGCGATATCACGCAGTTAATTCTGCACGACAAAATTAATCGCAAACAATGAGTGATATTGAGTAAAGCAACAGTAAAGTGAAACGACGGTAAAAAGGATACAAGCGAGGATGTAGATAACAATGGGGCGAAGGGGCAGATTGGATAACCACGAGCAAAACGGCAAAAATAATGCCGCTCAAAGGCGGCATTATTCAATCTCTGAACCTGACGAATTAGATCAGGAAATCGTTCAGGTCTTTACCCAGTGCTACTTGAGCGGCAATGGCTTTCGGCATACGGCCTTGACCGGTCCAGGTTTTTTCCTGGCCATCTTCTTCGTACTTGTATTTAGCCGGACGCGGAGCACGCTTGCTCTTGGCTGCGCCAGTCGCAGCAGCCGGAGCAGCGGCAGTTGCCAGCAGCTCGCGAGGATCAATACCAGCCTGCTGCAGCATTTCGGTGAATTCATTCAGCTTGCGCTGACGCTCTTCCTGTTCAGCACGCTCCTGTTCAACAGAATCGGCGCGCTCTTGGTAAACCAGGTCAAACTTCTCTTTAGCTTCCAGCAGTTGCTCAAACGGCAGCTCACGAATAGCCGCACGCAAACTGCGAATGTTCAGCAGAACTTTCAGAAACTCGTTCATTATTTCCTCACAAAAAAGTCGGTTACAGGGATAACTGTTTCAGAATAGCATGGACAATTCGCGAGAACATACAGTTTTTCTATATTAACGTTCTTTTTTTCTTAAATTTCACCATCAAGATCGAATGCTTGCCACTATCAATAACAAACTGGCTGGAATGCAGATCTTCTGGGTAGAGTGGTGATTACCATCTTGCGTTCAAGAACATCGGTATTTCAAGACTCATTAATTTCCAGTTCAGCATCCAACAAACGAGCTATGTAACCTGCTTTATAAGCCTGAGCGCACATTTCTACCATACGTTCAACATCATGTGACAAGACTATGCCTATCTGTTTAGCAATGAGCACGTCTAGAACCTGTCCCTTCACCCGATGATGAGGGGGATACTCCTAATTGACTATCAACCCATTCGACACCATCAATAAAATTACATATTAATCAATTGGTTGAGAGCGAAACATGACATTTCAAATATGCTTTTTGTAGCCCGCTTGACAGAGGTATGCGTCCGAAAACAGACTGTTCGGATACTGGCCGTCCAGAAGGTAAACAATAAAAAAGCCAGCCGTTTTTAAGGGCTGGCTTTCTATGTATCCAAATAGCACTATTTATTTTTGGTTATATTCTTGCCTGATTGGTCAACACCGGTAATCACTGCCTGTGAAGCAGACCCAGTTAAAAGGGGCTCGGTTGGATAGAGCTTAAGTGCTTCAGCTCGCATCGCATTGGCTTCCTCTGTACGACCCAATGCATTAAGCGCGATCACCATATTGGCGTATATGTTGGCACGCGGTGTATGGCGTACGAATGCCTGCCCCCACTCCAGATAAGCTTCCAGTTCGGTCTTGTTATTTGTCTGCAAGCCCACCATCAGACGAACTGAGTTCACATCAAACTCGACTCGGGTCAACCAGGCCATGGGATTGACGATATCAAGTAGCAAGGTCGGCTCTTTATACCCACCCCGTTCATATTTGGTGACTACCCATGCGGTGTGAATGGCTGTAAGCATAAAGGGAACGACCAGCAGCGGGATAGCGATCGCCATAAATCGCAGTAACAACCATGGGCGGCACTCCATATCCCACCATGATGAGAAACCCTGACTCGCCAGGTTGGTCTCCTCAATTTCGGTATCGATGATATAAATCAGCGTCAGCAACAGCCACCATAACACGATCGCATGGTAGAGAGGGTATTCCGTCTGGGTATGAAGCAATATTGGGGTAACCAAGGCAAGCAGCCCCATGGCATGCACCCAGCGCACACTCGCCAGACGCCATAATAATGCACCTCCCATGATCACCATGCCGACCATGGGTGCAATACCGCCCTCAACAGCCCAATAGAGAAACTCGTTGTGGGGGTGGTCAAGATTGTACTCAATCTGCACCATGGACGGATTCAGCGCTTTATCAGCCATATAGTGATGGAGAAAAACAGATTCAAAACTGCCGTATCCCCAACCACTCCAGGGAGCCTGTGCAATCAGTTTGGCAGCATAGGGCCAGTAAATAGAGCGCATACCACCGGACTGGTAGATCTCTAATCCGCGCTTTGCTCCAGCCAGCCAATATTGTGATAACAGACCAATCGCTACAGCCAAAATAACCAGACCCAATATCCGCCATAGCAGTCGCTGTCGATAAAGCTGAGGCATCAGTAAAAACAGTGCTAGCAGACCGCCTAACTGCCCCACTCGGGATTGCAAAACAACGAGCAGCAGTACTGCTGATAGAATGACGCCATAACGCAACGCCATCAGCAATCGACCACCCTCTCGGCGTAATTCCAGCCAGATAGCAAGGGCAAGGCCAGTTGCCATAAACGTCGCCATCACGTTTGGCTGTTGAAAAATCCCGTAAGGGCGATTGGCTTTAGTGTCATAGCCAATCCAGTTACCTGGCGTCAACAGATAGTACTGCACCAGACCAAGAGTAGCTTCGATTGCGATCGCAATCAGGATGAGGTAGAGCAAGCGATCACGCTGTAACCGATTAAAGCACCATTGATAGAGCCCAAACAAAAACAACAGACCAGCAAAAAGCCCCAGTAATCTGGGGATGGCATAATCCTTGAGCGCAAACCCGAGATAGAGCATGGGGAGCAGCATCAAGAGTGCCCCTATCCATAAGCCAGCCTGCAATGGAGAAAAGATCAGACACTGGCGTAACGTCACCTGCCACAATCCCAATCCAATAGCCAACGAGGTAAACACCCATCCCCATGCGTTAAAGGGCAGATACAGCCCTGCGCCTCCGGGGTTGTGCATAAAAAAATGCACTCCAAGTAACCAATATGATGAAGATAAAATCCAATACAAGCTGCTCATATATTATTTCCGTATACTCAACGAGCCCCAAACCCTGTCAGCATTGTTTTCATAGTTTTGATTACTATTAATAGATCAAGCCAAAGCGAAAAATTCTTAATATAATAAAAGTCATATTCTAATTTTATACGAGCACTATCTGTATCAGCTGAGTAGCCATGCATAACCTGAGCCCATCCGCTTATACCAGGACGGACCATATGACGATACATATAGAATGGTAACTCAGACTCAAACCTCTCTACAAAAAAACGCTGTTCAGGTCGTGGACCAATCAAGCTCATATCCCCTTTAAGAACATTTAAAAATTGCGGGAGCTCATCAATTCTATATTTACGAATAAAATGACCAACACGAGTAATCCGTTTGTCAGCTTCCTGAGCAAAACATGCATTGTCTAATGATGAACTGTCATGCATACTACGAAATTTATATATTACAAAATCTTTATTACCAAACCCAACTCTTTTTTGCTTAAAGAAAACAGGGCCGGGGCTTTCCAGTTTTATCAAAATTGCCGTTATAATTATCACCGGTATAGAAAAGGGAATTGCAATTATAACAATCAAAAAATCAGCAAGTCTTTTTAAAAAGAAATAAAACAACGAGGGAATAGCAGAACCCAAGTCATTTTCATATAATTGCTCTACGCTGACTCGGCCTGTTAATGATGCATATATAGTTTTGCTGTGATAGATTGGTATCCCTAACAAAACGAAATCAGTTAATAACTTTTGCCATTCACTCGTCAAATCAGATGAGTGAAAGTCAGCAACTACGGCATTACCACAAAACAGAGATATATCAGGTTTGTGAAGAATATTCCATTCAACAGCAGTCAAGGCACACAGTTTCTGATAATTGCCAACCGGGATGATAGAATACTTAACTTTGCCAGATCGTACCCCTAAGTCATAAATAATCCAGCAAGAGACTAAAGCCAATATATACGAGCTTATAATTACTGGTCTACTATACTCAAGACGAAACAGAAGCAACACACCGAATAATATACCATACACTGCAGTTACTGTTGGAATCATATATGATAAGGCATTAACTCCAGGATAGCAAAGCACTCGACTCAGGAAAAAACCAGCCGTAATACATGTTATAAAGATGCCTAAAAGTGAATTTATCTTTACATCATCAAGGATATTCCAAAAGTCCCCTCCCCAAAACAAAAATGCAGGTAGTACTGTTGATACCAAAGATGTAAAAAAGAACATTATAGTATAATTAAACCGTACAAGGTCATACCAACGACCACCATATGGATAATAGCTGTTATTTATCATGAAAAACTCATTTAGTCATCAACCACAGGGGTGAACGCCATCGATATGCTGAGCCAATATATCAAAATATATGCCAATGATTTTTTTTTCATCGAATCTGGCACTGACAAATTGCCTCCCAGCATTACCCATCAAGGTTCTTTGAGCTGTAGTCATTCGTATGAATGTCATCATCGCATCAGCCAATGATGAAACATTTCTAGCTTGACAGAGTAACCCGGTTTTCTCATGTAGCAGTACATCTCTACATCCAGGGACATCAGTAACAATAATTGGCTTTGCCATTGCAGCAGCTTCGATCATAGTTCTTGGCAATCCTTCGCGATAAGAAGGTAACACAATACAATCACTTTCCATTATGATAGGCCTAACATCATGTGTAGTACCGAGATATTCCAGCACACCTTCATTGACCCATTCATGCAACTGTGCATATCCGATCGCTCTTGGGTTATCAGCCTGAACATCGCCTAACAATTTAAACTTTATGTTTGGATGACTAATGTGAATCTGCTTTGCGGCTGCTACATATTCTCCAATCCCCTTATCCCATAACAACCGCGCAATGAGCAAAAAACTAACCGAGTCATCTTCAGCAAATTTCGCTGAAGGATAAAAAAAACTCAAATCAACACCCTCGCCAGGTAGTAACAGAGTCTTTCTTTCATATACCAACTGTCTTGATACAAATTCAAGGCGATCATCTTCATTTAAGAAAATGACTAGCTTAGGATATTTAAACGCGAATTTATAAAGCAATCTTACTACTTTAGGCACCCAACCATCATTCATAAAAGCATATCCTAACCCAGTGGTTATAGCCAAGGCAGGTGTGCGACAAAGATGTGCAGCAAAAGAACCATATATATTTGGTTTTACCGTATAATGGATAATTAAATCCGCATTAATTCTCCTATATATTCTTACGAAATCAAATATTAGTTTTAGTTCAACAATTGGGTTGACTCCTTTAGGGGATAGTGCCAACGGTATAAATGAACACCCCAAATCACAGAGCGAAAAAACTGTATTATCAGGTGGCGCAACAATGGTTATGCGATATCCATGTTGTATAAGTGCAGATAATAATCCGCGGCGAAAATTCCACATTGACCACGCTGTATTGCTCACCATACAAAGATGTTTGCTCATGTGTAGTCCTTGTACAAATTTAACCAACGCAGACAGATAGTCTCTATTGAATAATGGTTAATAACCCGAGTCCGAGCCTCCTTGGTCATCACCTCTCTCTCAAGCGGCGAGAGCATCATAGCCTGCTCAATCGCGGTAAATAGCTGCTGACTATTTTTAGAGGGGACAAGCAATCCAGCAGAGCCAACCACTTCCCTCACTCCACCACAATCGGTGGCAACCACTACCCGCTCAGTAGCCATAGCCTCAGCCAGAACTAAACCAAACCCCTCCCAAGCTGATGACAACACAAATATATCTGCTGCACTCATCCAATCTTCAACATCATAGCGCAGCCCCAAGAAATGAACTCGCTCGCTAATCCCTTGTGCGCTAGCGATTGTGGTTAAGCATTCTTTTTCCTCACCCTCACCTATGATGACCAACTTAACATTACTGAATCTCGAAGATAACATCGCAAATGCAACAAGCAAATTTTTATAGTCCTTGGCAGCGGTCAGTCTACCTACCGAAATTAACAATATGTTATTGTCATCAATCCCAAGCTGAGTGCGTAATTTATTTCTGACTATGGCGTTAAAATAAAAACGTTCCGTATCAATACCATTATACATGACTTTAATTCGCCCAGCAGATACCGCACCTTGTTTAATAAAATCCTCAACTGCCTCTTGGCTTACATTTGTGTTAAGATCACATAACCTTTCGGTAAGCCGGTATGCCAATATACGCCACCCTCTCCCCTCGTTAACACTATGCGCAGAGCAGATAAGCTTCGGAAATGATACAAATAATCGTAATAACCGAGCAAAAATATTTGCATGCACCATATGGCTATGCACTACATCCGGTTTATATTGATTAAGTAACCTGATCGCCTGCCAGTATGCTTTGAAAACACTAAGTGGAGTTTTCCTCATCTGCAGTGAAACGATGTCTACTGCAGTCGAATGTGGGCGATTTATAATTTCATCGGTCATCGAGATAATTAATATATGGTGGCCCAACCTAATAAATTGATCTGCCAAATCGCACAATTGTCGTTCAGCGCCTCCCATACCAAGGCCTGTGATTACCATCGCAATTTTCATGCTATTTCTTCAACCAACAGTAAAGAATACACTGGAGACTTCTGACACATGCTTTGACCTTGCCGGACAATCGAGTATCTCGGATCACCTGGTCTCGATAAAACAAACCAAAACCACATGGATTACTTCTTAGATTTTTTTTAAAATTTGAGGTGTAGCCATCAGGAAGATATTCACACAAGTATATTACTTGGTCTACATAAAAAACTATCTTACCTATATCGGAAATTTTATTCCATATATATAACTCTGGTACAAACTTTTCGTCCGGAAACTCTGGAAAAAGACACTCGCGCATAACATTAGTGCGAAAAACATAAGCCAAGTCACCTTTTAATATATGCCCAGCCATGATAGGCTGCATTACCATTGACTTGTTCCATGCTGTACCAGAGATACCAATTATGTGACCAGATAATGTTGCTTTTCTAAAACACATCCCAACAAATTCCGATCCAATATGATTCATAACATCATATAGCTTGACAAGAGCATCACCAGTTAATAAGTCATCACTATCCACAATAATAATCCATTCACCGGTCGCATGAATCACACCTTCATTTATAGCGCGATGTTTCCCTCCATTTTCTTTATAAAAATAATTGATTGGAAAGTCAGATTTAACTCTATAATTAAAAATAAGCTCGGCGGTACCATCAGTGCTACCGTCATCGATTACGAGCCATTCAAAGTCCCGTCTTGTCTGCTGACACAAACTGTCATACAACCTTGGTAAAACATATGCTCTGTTATAAGTTGGCGTCATTATTGTTATCATTGCACGACCTTACACACGCAACCTTTATATTGATGAATGAAGTATATCGACATCGTCGCAGCCATCAACAAAAAAGCATTAGTTATGTAAACGATATAAATGTCATCGGAGCGAAATACTTTTAGCAACAGCCAATAGTTGAATATGCTTATAATTAATAGAGAGAACCACTTGCACATTATCAATAAATATTTTTTATCACGGTATAATCGTTGCATTAAAACGCTATCCACAGCGAAAAAAGAAAGCGCAGGCAACATCATAATAGCTAATTCTGCAGCTAACTCATAATCTTTTCCAAATATAAAATAAACAATTTCATGTAGCCATAACCAACCCATTAATTGCAAGATACATGCAACTAATAACAGTCCTAAACAGACCGTATGTATTTTTTTTACTCTGCGCCCATATAACATCATTGGCGCTATAGACTGCACAACTATACCAAGTAAAAGTACTCCCTGCTCGAGCATTTGACTAGCTACACCATACATGGCTAGTTGTTCATACCCTAAGTAATGCTCGATGAAAAAGCGATCAATCCTCATATAAATCAGCATCAGCATTAATGGTACCCAGAGCGCCCCACCTCGACTTAACATTATCACTGCCACTTTTTTATGCCAGTCCCAGATGCCACCTCTAAAATAAATAACACAACTCAGAGACATAGCTAAAAACATTGCTTCTATTGCCCGGCTTGAATAGATGATGAAATAAGATGAAAATACAAGAGCGAGGCTGACCAAAAGCACTCTTAATAATAAAATTGCAAGACGAATTGCAACAACAATGCCTATATTTGTGGTAGCTTGATAGTAGTTGGCTATTACTGAAAATGGTTCATTAAAAATGAGCGACAGTGCCAATAGCATCAGCATTAATCTTACATCTTGATCTGCGACAATAAAATTTGCGTAGACTAATGTGACAAACAAAGCAACCAAAGCGAAAAGTAGACGAAAAACAAATACTGAAGATAGTATCTTCCAACGCAAATGAGGATGCCGAACTAACGCCGGAACAACAACTTCCGAGCCGGCAATCAATGTAACTGATGACAATAAAATGACGGCATTGAGCGAATATAGCCATTTCCCATATAATGACACACCGAGTAGATGACTAATTACCCCCTCGCAAAAAAAAACCAACCCAATGGTCACCATTTTTTCAAATAATAGAATACTAACATTAGTAATAATTGCGGCATATTCTCGATAAAATGCCACAATCTGGCCTAATCGCATCCAAGTTGCCTCATTATAGAAACAGGTAACTCAATTTCTAGCCAGCAAAAAATGAACATTGTGTACCGGTAGCTTCACGATGTTCTCCGTTATTGTATGCTGCTGCTTCGCTAGCCACACAAGATCACAAATCCCATCAGTTGGCTCAAAGGCCGCAGGGGCATACATAAGAATGTCACGTACTTGTTGGTGATCAAAACGGTGACAAGCCTCATCCAGCGAAGCCAGCAAGGGCCTCAGACGAAACCAAGGCAGCCAACTCTCTTGTGCCACCATGATCCTGGGGTGTTCGGTTCCTCTGGCATCATCACCAATCAGTAACTCTTCGTAGAGCTTTTCACCCGGCCGTAACCCCGTCACCTCGATGGCAATATCACCATCGGGCCGCTGCTCATCACGCAGTGTCAGACCACTCAGGCGTATCATGCGCTTCGCCAGCTCCATGATCCGTACCGGTTGCCCCATATCGAGAACAAATACGTCGCCCCCCTCCCCCATTGCGCCAGCCTGGATCACCAGCTGGGCAGCCTCAGGTATTGTCATGAAGTAACGGATGATGTCGGGATGAGTAAGGGTAATGGGCCCTCCTTTATCTATCTGCTGTCTGAATAACGGTACCACAGAACCCGAAGATCCAAGCACATTGCCAAAACGCACCATACAAAAACGGGTTTGATGCTTTTCACGGGTCAAGGCTTGCAAGATCAACTCGGCCATACGCTTGCTGGCGCCCATAGTATTGGTCGGCCGCACGGCTTTGTCGGTGGAGATCAGCACGAATGTCTCGACCCCAGCCTCAATGGCAGCCTGTGCAGCATACAGTGTTCCAAATACGTTGTTGCGCACTCCTTCAATGATGTTGAACTCGACTAGCGGGACATGTTTATAAGCTGCTGCATGGTAGACCGTCTGGATCCGAAAACTCTGCATCACAGTCTTGAGGCGATGCTGGCGCTGCACTGACCCCAGTAACGGCACCAGATCCGTTTCGATTTCTTCACGATGACACTGCTCCCGCAGGTTTTTGTGCAAGACATAGAGGGCGTATTCGGATAGTTCGAACAGTACCAAGGTGGATGGCCGACACCGCAAGATCTGGCGGCATAGCTCAGAACCAATAGAGCCACCGGCACCTGTCACCATAACCGCTTTTCCTGTGATATTGGCTTCCATTAATTTTGTCACCGGCTCTACCGGGTCTCTGCCCAACAGATCGTCGATGGAAACCTCATTGAGCTGATCTATGCGAGCCGAGCCATTGACAAGATCGGCCATCCCAGGGATGGAGAGCACTTCGCAAGAGAGGGGCTCAAGTGCATTGATCACCTCCTGGCGACGCGCTCTGGTGCTGCTCGGCATTGCCAGCAAGATCTTCTGTACCCCATGGTGGTCAATCAGGGCTGGTAACTGAGCACTGTGATAAACGGTACAGCCCTGGATCACGCATCCCTGTTTAGCGGGATCGTCATCAATAAAGGCGACGGGATAAAACTCATTACCTTGCAACAAGGCCATTTGCAGCTGTCGACCCGAAGAACCCGCTCCATAGATCAATACCTGGGTACGAGCCAGACGGGTGGTATTGAGCAGCGCCCGGAAAAACAGCCGCACACCACCGACCAGCAGCACCAAAAAGGAGAGATAGATAACAGATACCGTTCTGGGCAGAAAGATATCAAAGTAAAACGCAGAGAGAACAAAGAAACAGGTTGAAAGAAATGCCCCTAGCGAGATTGTCCATAAGACCCGAAAGCTGACATATCGGAGTACTGCGCGATAGAGCCCCAGCCGTACAAACAAACTGATGCTGACAACGATAATTGCGCCAAGCAGTGCCCAGTGATGAGGGCTATCGATGGGCCAGTTATGTTCAAGCCGGATCCAGTACGCTCCCCAATAGGTCATGGTGATCAAGAGCATATCAACGGCGACAGAGATGACACGCTTACTGGCTCGTGATAAGGAGCCCAGGCAAGTCAGTAGCCAACCCCCTCCGGGTAAAAGCTCATTTCTCATTCTGGTACTCCTGCATTCAGGTGATACGCAAGAAAGGCTAACGGCAAGTAGGCAATGACCAGACCGATCACACCATCGAGCTGGCCCAATACAATCATGACAGCGATCGGCGCAAGCCATAGGCTATTTATAAGAAGCACAGCCAATGTCACGTTTCGATGACTTTGCCAACGTCTCGCCAGATATTGATAGCCATGAGTACGATGCGCCTCGCTCAGACGACATTTCAGACGATAACGATTCAGCAACGTCCAGGTTGCATCAACCACAAATACCCCGAGCATGACGAGCCAGCCCCACAGGAATTGAGGTGCAGAAACGGCATCCAGCAGCATCAGGGAAGCCAGCATCAAGCCAAGAAATCCGCTGCCACCATCCCCCATAAAGATCCTGGCAGGTGGAAAATTCCAGCACAGGAAGCCCGCCGCAGAAATTCCCAGTAGCAGGATCAAACTGGCAGACGACCACTCTCCCCCAACCAGATAGTGAAATAACGCCATGAACAGACAGACGACAACGGCCTCGCTGGCCGCCAAGCCATCGATGCCATCCATAAAGTTGTACAGGTTGATAAACCAGATCACCCCAAGCCAGGCCAGCAAGTAACCAAACCAGGCAAGATCAAGCTGCCAGCCAAAGATGGTCAACTCTGACAAGCCATTCACCGCAGATACCACCAAAGCTGCCGCCATGCTCTGCACAATCAGGCGGGTTCGGGGCTTGAGAGATATATGATCATCGATAAAACCAACCAGTGCAATGCCAAGAGCCGCAACCCATATCAATGCGAAGCTGCTCTGGGATACCGTGGAGGGCAGTGGGAGCAGGGTGACAAACAGCGGGGCTGCCAACAGAAAGGTCATCACGATAGCCATTCCACCGCCTCTCGGGGTAGGCACCAGATGCGAACTGCGATGATTGGGTTGGTCAAGCAAGCGGGTCTGGGCGTAACGCCTGAGCAGGCCGGTCATGGTGATTGAAAGAAACAGACAAAATATCGACAACAAAACAAATGCCAGCATCAAGACGACTCACTATGGATCGACGACATCAGAGATAGGGTCTGAGAGAGCGAATAGGATGCCGACCATTGTAATCGGCTTTGAGCCTTACTGGTATCCATTTCCAGAGAGCCATAAATCCGTTGTAGCTTGGCATCAATCCCCAAACAGCGTCCAAGCACTCTTATTACTCCTGGTGGGAGATAAAAGAGCCGACAGCTAACTCCTTCTGCTTCTGCAATCGCCACCAACAACTGAGACGTCGACACTGCGACAGGATCTGCGACTAAAAAGACCTGGTTCACTGCGGCAGGGTGCGCCATCGCATGGGCAATGAAGTCACACAGATTAGGTAACGCCAACAGGCTACGCGCATTGGTCAAACGGGCAAAAGGGAGCGGGATCCCTTTGCGCACCCACGTCATCATACTGGCAAAGTTAGCCTTCACTCCTTCTCCATAGATAAGAGGAGGACGAATGATGGTTACAGCCATACAACTCTCTTTCGCGAGTGCCATCAGCCCCTGCTCAGCCTCATACTTCGAGCGTCCATAGGGATCTTCTGGCGGACTTTGCACATTCTCATCAAATGGCTTGCCTGGCTCGGTCTGCTCGCCATTCACTTTGATCGAACTGATAAAGATGAAGCGCTTTACACCGGCCTCTGCCGCCTGCCGAGCAAGCGTGAGGGTGCCCTCTGTATTCACCGCTCGAAATGCTGCCAGGGGATCTGTCGCTGTATCCGACATCACATGCACCCTGGCAGCACAGTGAACAACCACATCCACCTGTTGCAATTGGGCTGTCCAGTTGGCATCCGCAGTCAGAGAGGGAGCCTGAACATGGTAAGAAGCCAGCGGGTGACTTCGCACCGCGCCTTTCACATTGGCTCCACATCTAATCAGGTGTTCACAGACCGCTTTGCCTACAAATCCGTTGGCACCTGTGACCAAGACTGTACTTTTGATATCTGCCATTACCACCAACGCCAACCGTGAATATTGAAGAAAGTCACCATGGAACGCCCAAACATCCAGATGTGGCGCCAGCCTTTGCGGGATGCATGCCCACCGTGATGAACGACCTTCACCTGAGGGACATAAGCAATCCGACTGATCTTTCCTGCCCGCAAACTGATGTCAAAGTCTTCAAAATAGAGGAAAAACCGAGGGTCAAACCCTCCGAGCTGCTGCAGAACATCTGTGCGGAACAGCATAAAACAACCACTGACAATCGGTGGGTCCCACAGCACGTCATGATTGTTGAGCTGATCTGCCATCTCATATTTCGCCAAGCGCGTCTGGAATAACGTCTTCACAAACGCGGGTGCAAAACCACGCAACAGTAAATCAAATACGGTTGGATAGCGTTTGCAAAGCCGTTGTACCTCACCATCTTCCCATGTAGCGAAAGGCGTCAATAATCCGCAATCCAGATGTTGCTCCATAAATTCAAACGCATTTTTCAGTGCATCTGGAGCAACTTCAAGATCTGGGTTCAGGATAAGATGATATTTAGCATCAGTCTGTAATGCACGGTTATGACCAGCCCCAAACCCTGGATTTGACTGTGCAAAAATCAAGTCATGATCATCTATAAAACTCTTGCTTACATCTTCATTTTTAATAGCAAAATCACTCGATGGTGAGTGGTCTACAACTATCAAGGAACTCACAACCCCAGCATCAGTTACTGCTCTCTGTAATTTTTTGAAAGTTGTTGTTATCATTGACTTTTCAGTGCAATAAGCAACCACGGAAATAGATAAATGATATTGGCACATGCTATTTAATCCAGTGATCACGCCACAGTAAAATATTGCGTTCAAAAACGTTATAAATAACCGCCGAGACAATTAGCGTAGCAAGTATAAAACCAAGCCAATATAAAATAGCAGTATCCTCAGTCACATTTGGCAAATAGAAACCCATAGCACTTAACACTAATAAATTTACGAGATACGCAGAATATGACCATCTGGCAATTGGCTTTACAAATCTATAGAATAAATTATTAACCCTTAAGTTAATACCAAAAACAAGCAGACCAGCAGCAGCGAGATTCGCTATTGGAAATAATAAAATTTTTAATAACAAGCTGTCATCCATAACTTCATCTGGCTGCATCGAGATAATAATAACGGGTATTAGCAACAAAGCTAAGAAAGGTGCTGCCTTAATTGTTATATCTCGCCATAGTTTACCATGGTAATAAAAATAAGAGGTTAAGACCCCAATCATAATTGAATCAAGACGTAATAATGCTGTCGATCTGACTTGATTAAATGTTAAACCAGGCTCTAAACACACAAATATTATGCGCATCATCAAAGAAAACACTAGCAATATAAAAAGAGTAACCAACAATGTCCGCACAGGAGAACCTTGCCAAGTAAAAAGCATTAGTATTGGTATAAAAAAATAAAAAATTTCTTCAACTACCAAGCTCCAAGCCTCACCAAAAAAACCAGGATGGGGCGATAACAAGCTTTGCGTAAATGTCATATAACGCCATAATTCTGGTACCGATTCAGGTCGCCATGTGTCAATAATCAGCCAATTTAAGAGTAAGAACAATAAATAGTTGGGATAGGTCCGTAAAAAACGACGCCCCCAAAATTTAGGAATCCAGCGCCAACGGCTATCACTTTTAGAACTCTTTTCTATAATAATTGAGCCTATTAAAAAACCAGATAATACAAAGAATATCTCAACCCCGAGAAAACCACCAAACTTAAAAAGTTGAGCAT
Source organism: Aeromonas sp. R5-4 (assembly GCF_040908215.1). NCBI lineage: Bacteria > Pseudomonadati > Pseudomonadota > Gammaproteobacteria > Aeromonadales > Aeromonadaceae > Aeromonas > Aeromonas sp. R5-4. Next base: position 147,143 of record NZ_JBFODG010000001.1, read on the forward strand.
CTGGAAAAACAGGAAACAATAGACGACGACCATGTGAAAGCAACACTAAAAGGATAGCACTAGCTCGACAAATGTCGAGCCAGTGATTTTCTTTTTCAATATGGCTCAACATAATTAGTTGGCTTTATAAGCCGCAATTTTATCTTGCAACTTATTTTCGCTATTTTGTATTAATTTTTTATAAGTCATATTTGATATACCCCACAAAGTAGAATTCAGGTCTTCTTTATGACCAACTAAATATCTGGATGTCACAATTGTGTGAACATCATCATGCTGCTCAATGAAACGATCAATGGTATTACTTTGTGGATCGTGATTACAGCTATCCCAAGCCAAGAGCTTATCATAGAATTTATTCGAGTAAATATTTGTGACCATACTTACCATTTTATCTATATGAACATAACACTCATTGTCAACATCTTCGATATTTAATATTTTAACATCATCATGCAAGTCAGCAATCAAACCAGCAAATACATCCCAGTTTTCTTTTCCAGATAAATATTTTTTAATCTCATTAAGTCTGCTCGAAAAATCATCTGGAAGGAGAACATCGTCTTCACAGATAGTAATTTGTGGAAAATTGAGATCTTTCGCCCTATTAATGAGGAATTTATAACTTAATCCACATCCTATCCATCCAAGTCGATGTCTCAGGCCCGGAATATACTGAATACCATAGTGATTATCTTTTTCAAAATCCACTTTTCGGGCTGTCGTCTCAGGTAAACCTAAGCAAATCATATCTGTATCAAACTGAATGACATGTCCCACAGCCTTATAAAAATCATCATAAGTGATAAGGTCGTGTGCTAAAAACAACCTCAAGAAATAATAGGAAAACATATCAGGCATGTCAGCACAGCCTTTTCTTATTTCATTATTTCGCTCTTTTCTGGCAACATCACTGGAGACCCAATGCTCAACTTTTTCCACCATTGCTTGAATATCGTTCACAGGAACAAAGTCAACTAAAGGTAACAGTTCAGAATACTCATCCATATCTGCACTTTCTTCAGATACAATTATTTTATTTTGCGACAAACACTCGTATATTCTGGTTGTTTCCAGTAGCGCGCCTTCATAATAATGAATATTAACAATCACCTTTGCTTTTGCCATTTCAGCATACAACGCATCACCAAAAAGATCATTGATGATTTTCACTGAAAAATGCTTTTTTAGCTCCGCAACATAGGCTCTACGTCTATCATTATTAATATCACCATAAAATAACACATCAACCGTCTCAGGAACCGAGTCGGCAAGCTCGCGCGGAAGAAAACCCACAGGCAGATGATAGATCTGGCGATAGCTCAATCCTTTATCTTGCAAAAAGGCAATATTCTTTAAAGAGTAGTCGAAAATGGCCAGGGAATTTTCCAGACGAGCAAGGTAATCGTCAGTGAACCAACGAGAACTTACTGACTGCTCAAGTTGATAAGCGATATATTGCCCAGGTAAAACAGGGAACATCTGTGGACAGATGACGATATGCAAGACATCCAAGTAACCTTCTTCAGGCATTTGATATTGAACTACAGCCTGAATATTCACTTTCTTCAAACTTGCACACATCAATTCGGCAAGATAACCACAATGCGTAGTTGTTAGAATAACTAACTCAGCAGTATCTTTATCTCCCAGAGAAATAACCTCTGGCATGGCATAGTGAGACTGATGACCCAATACATGACTAATGCGATGTAACGTCTCTCTGACTCCATTATGTCGCAAACTACGCCACCCTTTCATTAATAATGATGGGTCTCTGGCAAGAATAATCATAGGATGCACTAACGGGCGGATCATTCGCGCCAGTTTGCCACGCCGGCCACCTTCGCTGCATACTTGTCGCCAGCCATGTTGTAATGCAACAACATCACCACGCATCAACCGACCCATCACTCTTAAAGGCATTGTTATCCGCCAGGACAAACTGGTTGTCACTTGTTGTTGCCAAGCTTGAAAGAGCGCATCCTGATGCTGAAGTTGATTTTCAAGAGCATTGACTTGGCGAGATGAAAACTCGGCTTGTTCAGAGATAGTTACCAATCGCTCAGAGAACATTTCCTTTTGTTTAGTGGCCTGCTGTTGTGCTTCATCAATACTTTGCTGCTGTCTCTCAATGATAGAAAGAGACTCCTGATATTGACGAGTAATCTCAGCTTCATAATCAGATAGATGCTTGGCATGTAACTCTGCTTGTTCAGACAACGCAGCTGCCAATTCAGCATTACGCTCTTGCCATGCCCGAGCATCAGCCTGATGCTCACGAGCAAGATTGGCAAACTGTATAGAAACTGCAGCTTGAACCGAAGAGGGTAGACCGTCAAATATTTTTGGATCAAGGTGATCTTGTTGCATGTATTCGCTCACATGACAAAGAATTATATCGTGTTGTTCAGGTTGGCCCAATCGAAAGCGTAAATATGCAGGTTTTAATTGCAATGAGAAAGGCACCAAATATCCAAATAGATAGAAACTAAGCCGTCTTAGACGTTCAGCTTCATCATCTGCTTCCAATATAAAATTGTAAGAGTTATCACCCCAGACAGTGAGTGACTTATCTAGTAAAAGCGCCTCCAGTCCTACACTAGAGTTGATAGTTAATATCTGTCGACACAAAGCAACAAAATATAGACTATTAGGTGACTTATCGAGATTAATATGCGCATCTTTAAGCGCAAATGGACTTCCAGGATGGGTACGAACAAGCAGACCATTTGCTGCCACTTTCTGACGTGCTGCAGCAAGCAGTGCGAGATTGCTCATTCCATTGCCATAAGCGACCAGATTAGAGTCGTCTTCAACTTGCAACACCGCCCCACATTCATAAGTGGTTTGAGCAGGCAAACTCTGGCAAGTTTCGGGATGAGTCAAGAAAAAATGCAATAGCTCTCGTGTTGTGAGTGACAATTGCCAATCATCACAGAGGGAATAACGTTGTGCTGACTCAGAGTTGCCATTGACACCGCGAAAATCGACATACCCGGTCTCACGATACAAGGGGCCACGCAGTGGGCCCAATTCAATATGGATGACAGGAATACCACGGGCAGCACACACAGCCTCCAGTGAAGCGACATTACATATAGTGACGATGGCTTCAAGTTCAGCCGGAGCTGTATCCAGTAACCCCTCCAGTTCACGCTCAAAAGCCGCATCGCGCTCACACAAGAAGCGCCGAAACGCCTCTATGGGATTACCATTGAGCTTATTCAGCCAATCATCAAATCTATTTTCATTCAGCCATGCGTAATGATGTTGCTCAGGCATGGCGTTAACTGGCAAGGAATATCCCAACCGAGATTGTACCGCCTGATCACATTCCCAGCGACCGTCCCAATCACTAGGAGCGCGGACATAATCACGCCCAGTGATGAAGAAAGCAGATTCATCAGCCCACTCACAAAGTAAACGGTAATAGCACCAAAGATAAGGTGCAGCTTGGGCGCGAAAAGGATAAGGAGGTAGAAAAGCAGCCAGCATGGATAACTCCGAATAATTCAGGCCAGAACGGTAATAGGCGCGTGTACGACGCCGCCCAGCTCTCTGGAAGACCAGAACTTTATTGCCTGCATCGGCCGACGCTGATCAAGTTCCTCACGCTCCCCTCCCTTGAGGGATGCCAGACCACAGTGCAACAAATAATCGCCACTATTAATTGGCAAGGTCACTTGATAAGTCACCAGTTGGCGACCGGGTTTCAAGGTTATGGGGTGACCAGCGGCAATATTGCTATCACCCCAAATGTCACCACCTTGGGCCCGGCTTAATGAGAGTCCCAATGCCACATCTTCAATGCTCTGGCTCGACCAGAGTTCAAAACGTAGCGTCAGTGTTTCACCTGATTTCACAAGGGGTTCTTCATGAAAAGGTGTACCATCCGCCTTGACAATGGTCAGGCTGGCGATAATCGCACGGGCAGAACCAAATCGCTTCTCACCCAGCGCCAGATTGGCCTCACTCTTTTGCTTTTCAAGTAAGACTGACTGCGATGGACAATCGCCATCACTTTCAATGTCTGGCAATGCCAAGGTATCGGCTTGCTCCTGCGACAGGATCATCCCTTTTTCATAAGCCATCACCGCAGCTAGCACATCAGTGGTATCACCAATCAGGCGCCCACCTTCCATTACCAGACAACGATCGGCATACTCCAGGATACTGCCTGTTGAGTGGGTCACCATCAAAATGGTTACCCCCTTCGCTTTCAGGGCCTCCATACGCTTGAAACACTTGTATTGGAAACCGATATCGCCAACTGCCAGCGCTTCATCGACGATCAAAATTTCAGGATCTATACACGCCTGTACCGCAAACGCCAAACGCACGTACATACCACTGGAATAGGTCTTGACGGGTTGCTCCATAAAATCGCCAATGTCGGCAAAACGAGCAATTTCATCAAACCTTGCATCAATATCCTCTTTACTCAATCCCAGGACACTGGCATTGAGATAGACATTATCACGCCCACTGAACTCCGGATTAAATCCAGCCCCCAGCTCAAGCAAGGCGGCAATACGGCCATTGACGTTAACTTCACCATGAGATGGATTAAGGGTGCCGCAGATCAGCTGGAGCAGCGTGGATTTCCCGGCCCCGTTATGGCCGATAATCCCAACGGTCTCACCCTTTTTAATCGTGAAATCAATGTCCCGGAGCGCCCAAAACTCGCGAAAATATTGTCTGGCAGCACCACGAAACAAGCGGGATAAGCGAGGAATGACAAACTGTTTGAGTCGATCGACCGGTTGCTCATAAACCTGATAACACTTGCTCAAACCACGCACTTCAATCGCGACTTTGTCAGAGCACATCGGCAAACCCCTTACGCGTTTTCTGGAACAAGGCAAATCCTGCATACATTACCGCCATACCGGCAATCAATGTCATGCCGTATGACTCCCAAGAAGGCAATTTTCCCCAATAGAGAACATCACGCACCTGTGCAATCACCGGGGTTAGTGGATTGACATTCAACCAATGGCGATACTCTTCCGGCAGCGCCTCAACAGGGTAGAAAATTGGCGAGAGGAACATCAGGATGGTGCTGATCACCCCGACCAGTTGCGAGAGATCTCGCAAATAGACCCCCATTGCAGCCAGCGCCCATGAGATGCCCATGACCAAAAATACCAGCGGCAAAATCACAATGGGGAAAAGCAATGCGGTGACAGACGGCATGCCGAAGGCAATCATATAAAATGCAATCCATACCAGAAAACTGATCAGCAGGTTGGTCATGGCACTGCCCAATGCAACCCAAGGCAGGATATCGAGAGGGAATACTACCTTCTTGACGTAGTTGACATTCTCCAGGATAAGACGAGGAGCTCGATTAAAACACTCGGAAAAGAGGTTGAAAACCATCAAGCCGGCAAACAACACCAGGGCAAACTCACTGCGAGAATCACTGCCACCACTCCAGCGTGCCTTGAAAACCACGCTGAAAATAAAGGTATAAACAGCCAGCATAAAGAGTGGAGTAAACAGCGCCCACAAATTGCCAAACAGTGAACCACGATATCGGCTGGCAACCTCGCGTCGCACCAAGGTAGCGATAAGATGGCGTTGGGACCAGCAGGCAAGTAAACGACGCGGATGAATGCTGTCATCTCGGATCATGAGGACTCCTTTAAAAAACTGCGCCCCGGCTGAAACCGAGGCGGCGCGATAATAACATAACCTGCCAGATGAGACTATCCATCCTTGCGCAGCATCCCTTCACCAATCATGGGGTGCGACATCCACTGACGACGGTTGAAAATCACCCAAAAAAAACGGGCAGCTTACGCTGCCCGCTCGACGCTTTGGCATCAGGAACGATTAGAATGCGTTCATGGTGTTCAGTGCGTTGCCGTCTTTGGAGACGGTGTAGTTCTGCAGGCTCAGGGAACCTACTTCACCTTCTACTTTCAGGCGCAGTTTCTTGTCGCCAGTCAGAGCCAGACCTTTGGCTTGAGCGGCAGCATAGATATCAGCCACTTTCATCTGCTGAGTAGAAGCACCGGCAGCCAGAGAAGCCGGCTGGCCAGCTACGTCAGACAGCGGGAAGGTTACGCTCTTACCGTCATCAGCAAACGCGGTAACAAAGAACTTGCCAGCGATACCGGAGGTGTTGGAGATACGCACCAGGTTGGTGTAGGAGGTATCCGGAGCCAGTACCAGGTTAGCGATAGCACTGGAGCCATTCTTGGCCAGAGTACCGATCACGCCCAGATCAACAGTTGACATGGTGTAGCCAGTTTTTGCAACAGGCACAAACTTGACAGTCATATCCTGAGCTTCAATGGCAGTAACTTTGTCTACGTTAAAGGTCAGAGCACCGGCATAGTTTGCAGACGGGTCGAACACAAATGTTGCCTTACTATCGGTAACAGTAGTATCAGCAGCGTCGATACCAGCAAATACAGTTGCACCAGCAACCAGCTTGTTATCGTTATCTTTCAGACCAGCAGAGAAGTTACCTGCGACTTCCAGCTTGGCAGTGTTAACCATGTCAGCAATTTCGATCGGCGCACCAAGAGCACTATATACGTTGGCGGCTTTTTCAATCTTGATTGAACCGATTTCGTTAGCACTCAGGCCTTGAACATTGGCATTAGTTTCATCTTTAAAGAACTTGGACTCTTGAGTCACATCGATGAGACGTTTGGCGCCTTTGGTGTCAACCTTGGCAACCAAGCCAGAAGCAAAACCAAACAGCTTGCCTGATTTGGCAGCCAGGGTTTCACTGTTACCAGCCGCAGCAGCAACGCCAGTTTCATACAGACGGTATTGAACAGATGCGTCGCCACCCAGTGCTTTGATATCAGCAAGTTTGAATACCAAAACATCGGTATTTTTCAGAGCCAGAGCTGGAGTGATTTCAACGATGACAAATTTATCACCTTTATTACCACCAGCAGATACTGAAGGAGCGAGAGCGATTGGCGCGGCAGGGCTACCACCGTCAAGGGCGAGGGTCGCAACATCAGCGGCGACAACGGCAGTTTCAAACTCTGCGTTGGTCAGGTCGATACGCACGTAACGTTTAACGTTAGCAGTAGCGGAGAAACCGATCTGAACATTTACGTCCAGTTTGTTAGCCGCGTCATTAAGCTTGGCAGGCAGGGTAATTTCAGATGCATAAGTAGCAGCATCGGAAACAGCAGCATTCAGATCAACTGCAGCAGCATTGAAGCTCAGACCAGCAACGGCCAGTGCAATCAGTGTCTTTTTCATTAGAATCATTCTCCAAAATTAAACTAGTTTAACCCGAGCTCCCTCAGGTAAGACTAAAACCTGTTTTCCAGCCTGATGCCCTTTTTCCGGAAAGAAGAATCAAGCACAGGAAAAATGAGGCTCTATTGCTTAAAAGCCTGTTGATCATATCTGTCGCAGCAAAATAATCAAGCGCTGTCAGCGGCTTGGCTGCGCATAAAAGCGCCAAACGCACCAAAGCGTGGGAAAAATCACACAAAGTTAACCTCTTTTGACACCCTTACTGATTACTAAATCAGCAACAAGGTTTCAATGCGATCCGGTTCATCTCATGCGTGTATTCAATGGAAACCATACGCAATCTCTCTATACAGACTCGTACGCCCACCGCTATTGAGGCTTCTATCACGAAAATTAATTAACGGGGTTGCAAAATGACAAAAAAATAATTAGTGGCAAAAAGGCCGCATTTTTCTCCTCCCCCTCAAGATGGCTTGCCTTAGCCCCCCAAACGAAATCAACAATCCTTTAACCTGCCATTTTTTGTATCAAACCGTACCATGGCCCCCCAATGCGGCTTGCATCAGGCTATTCAATCAACAAGTAGCCTTCGCGGCGAATAGCCACTGATGAGCAATTCAAGGTGCCGCATCTGTAGCATGCCGCTGAGGCAGCCGCCCGACACCAGCGCGACATGACCATATATATCGCGGTTCAGCACACACACGGCGCCTGCCAAGGAGGTGCTTCGTCACCTGGAAACCCTTCTTATATAAAGCAGCCTTCCTGACATGCCTATAACAGCCTCTATAGCCACATCAACAACACCCATACCTTGCAAATTGGGCGAAGAGAGATAAAAAAAGACCCCCTCCAATGCTGGAGGGGGTCTTTGGTGATGAACAAGCTCGGCCGGGATTACTGTGCCGGTGACATCATATCAGGCGGTATGGTTATATTTACTGCCCTACCGGCTGCGTTTCCTCTTTCGGCTCCATGCCGGGCAAGAAGCGACGCTGCAGTGTCGGTGCGTTGTTCAGCTCGAGCTGCTGCTGGTAGCGTTCGGTCAAACTCTGAGCCTCAGTAAAATCACGAAGCACATAGGGGATGATCATCACCACCAGTTCGGTACGATTCTGACTATTGCTTTTTGATTTGAACAAACTGCCGATCCAGGGAATATCCCCTAGCAAAGGAACGCCGGTATCCCCTTCACCTTTGGTGCTGGAGATCAGTCCCGCCAACATCACAGAGCCGCCATCACGGAGGGTCAGGGCTGTATTAACCTTGCGATTCATGATCGTTGGGCTAAGGGCATCGGTGCTGGTGGAGGTATCCGCCTGCTCCGAAAGCTCCTGGCTAATCGTCAGATCAACAACGCCACTCGCCTGTACCGTCGGTTTGATGGTCAGGATCACACCGGTCTTGCGATATTGCACTGTCTTGTTGATGGGAGCATCCGGGTTATCTGTTGACTGGCTGGTCCCAGTCACCACAGGGATTTCATTACCCACCTCGATTCTCGCCTCTTCCCCGCTGCGAACCATCAACTTGGGACTTGAGCGAATAACCGCCTGCTTGTTCTCATAAAAGGCATTGAGCTTGGCACGGGTCTGACCAGCGCTGTTGAGTGTCAGGTTAAGCCCACTGTTGCCTATCCCGTTGGCCGTGCCGATGATCAGGTCTTTGGCGCCCAAATCGGTGTGGATATTACTCCAGTCAACCCCAAGTCCCTCTTTGTCATTCAGATTCACTTCGGCCAGCAGTACGTCAATCATCACGGAAGGCACCGGCTTGTCCAGCTCATCCAACAACGGACGCAATGTTACCCATTCACGGCCACTCCCCTTGAAGATAAGGGCATTGCGGTTGCCATCTACCACAACGCTCCCCTGGTCTCCCTTGGCGGCGATGCTAGTCGGCGTCGATGTAGCCGGCGAAGCAGCAGTAAGGCTACCGGTCCCACTCTGCTCGCCAGTTGCACTCACGGTGTTGCCACTGTTAACCCCGGTGGCAGGAATGTTAGCCCCATAACCGAGTGCCCCCAACATGGTGGCAATCGCAGCGGCTTGGGTGTTACGTACCTGATAAATGAAGAGCCCGTTTTCAACCTTCTCCTGGGATTCGCGATCCAGCACCTCGACCCACTGGCGAACATGACTGAGCACACGAGGTTCGGCAGCAAAGACGATGATGCGCTGCAACTCTTTCATCTTCAAAACCAAGACGCCACCAAACGGCGGAGAGTCAGAGACATCATACCCTTCTGATTGCAGCACCTTCATGAGGGCATTACCCAGCTGCTCGGCATCTGAATAAACAGGGCTAATGGCCAAGCTGTGGCTACTTTTGAGCGCTGGCTGATCGAACAGAGATATTGCCTCGCTCGCCTGTTTAACCAGCTCAACCGGACCTCGCAGCATCAGGGCATTGATAACGCGATCATCTTTTATCTTTAGCTGCGAATTCGCAAACATTTCCGCGAGCCATGCGGCCATCTGATCGCTGCGAACCACCTTCATCGGCACTATTTGAAACACCGGCCGATGGGACATGGGAACATCAGGCAATGCACCGCCACTCACCATTATTGGCAAGGCATCATTAGCCACGGTCTGGGCCACACCGAAGGTATAGAGGCCATCGCGTAACTTGACTTCTACTCCATAATCAGCGAGTACATTGCGCGCCGTATTGAACAGCACTGCTGGCGGCTGGGGATCGCTCATGCGAAGCGTTACCAGATCGCCTTTCTTCTGCAGTTCAGGAGTCATTGTGAACGAGAGTCCCAACCGGTTGCCAAAGACCTCGTTGATAAAGGCTGGTAACGGAAAATTGTTCACGTTCATGCTGATGGCATCACCCTGAAGCGCCTCTCCCAGAGTTGAGTCATCAGGGGTAATGACCCTCACACTCTGACGTTGGTTGGGGGTCACACCGAAGCGATCTCGCTTACGTTGAGCAGGGTCCTGCGCCTGCTCATTTTGTAATGTTTCATTTATAACCAATTGCGACTGTGGCTCACGGATCGGCTTGGGCAGCGCCGTCGGATCGGTATTGATCGTACAGCCTGCCAGCATGCCCAAAGAAAGCGCGAGCAGTGTAAATCGGGGCGCAGCTGTCTTCAGGGGATAAAGTCTTGCACGGGAATCGGATTTAAACAGAAGATCCATATTATTTTTATGCCATGAATTAGAGTTGTGTTGTATTAGCCTGAGCTGCCTATGGTTTAGGGTAGAGAACCAAGGACCCCTGCTTGCCCGTGTTGGTTGTCCATCTCACTCGATCCGGCTCAATGCCAGTCACTTGTTGCTGTGGGTCAAGCTCGGCACCCACCGACACCGTCAACAGCTTGTTTTTTGGACTGAGCACCAGAGCCTGGGGGTGACTTCCCTGACGGATCACGGCGACCAGACGCCATTCAGTTGCTTCTGCAGCCAGACCTTGTCGGCGCTCTTTTTGAGCACTATTGGCTACATCTGGCAAAGGTTCGACAGGCCAGAATCTCGATAAACTCAATGGGTCAGGTGTCGTTACGGCTAGAGCGGGTAACGCCGTAGGTAACTGCCAGCGAATGGCTGCCAGGTTATTCTCAATTTCCGCTTCAGGTGCAGTGAAATAACCTAGTGGCAAGGCGGAAAACAGAAAGCTCAGGCTCATTACCATGAGATGCTTCTGCCTGACTATCATGGTGTTGCTCCGAAGGGATGGAACCAAACGGTAGCGATAAGGTTATAAATCAGTTCATCTCCTACCTGATTACTAATGGTTAAATTTTCAACACGCAGTACAGGATCAGTGCGTTCGAGTTGGTTGATCACCTTGAGCAGCCCCAAAGCCTTGGCCCTGCCATTGATCCTCAGCTGTAGCGGCGTCAACGCCATTACAGCATCGGCAGACGGTGCGCTCGAGACTTCAATTTGGCCCTGGGCCAAACCATTTTCCTTGAGCAGTGCAGCAATACGACTCTGCAAGTCGGCGCGGGCCAATGCCTCACTCTGAGCTCGACCAAAGTGACGGGATGTAGCATCAAGCTCCTTACGTACTTGCTCGAGCCGTTCGGGCCAACTTTCATTACCGGAGCTTTGTTGATATTCAGCCAGCTGGTTGAGGGCCGAGGCTTCATGGCTCTGCAGATCCGTACGCAGATCGCTCATCACCAGATTAAGCCAGAGCAAAGAGATCAAACCGATCACCATGGTTCCATAACGAACCCTTGAGTTAGTGTCCCACTGCTCTTTACTTTCTGCCACAAGCTGGCGCCATTGTAGCTGCAGACTCATGAGCGAGCTCTCCCCGCAGGGGTGACTCTATCTATCTCTGCAGTAAAGCGAACACCTTGCCCATTGCTATTGAGTTGGATCTGCACATTACGCAGCATTATTGCTCCCACTTGCATGCCATCAAATCGTGTCACGTAGTCTCTTGGATCTGGATGACTGTCATTTAATGACATCTCGATACGACCAGGCTGGATTACCAGTTGCTGGAGATTGCTCACCGTTGTAGGCATCAGCTCAAGTAGGCGATTGAGTAGTGTACTATTCTCTTGCTGCAGCAACGATCTTTGCGCCAGCAGCCGCTGACGTAGCCGCTCTGCTCTCAGGCGAGCCTGTTTCTCCATAACGGCAGACTCATCCTGGGCAGATAGCTTTTCTTCCAGCTGTGTCAATGTCTGCCAATGGCGCAGCGCCATCCCGCCTTGCAACATTAGGCTCGCTAGCAACAACATAGCCACTGCCGCCGTCAAACACATCATCAGCCATGTACGTTCGGCCCCTTGTAATGGGAGACGCAGATTGTAATCACAGTCAGTGACCGCCTTATCGCGACATTCACTTAGGCGACTCTCGGCTAAAACACCATCACGCCATAGTTGCCATTCACATCCATCGATGCCCTGCAGCCAACGTTCACCATTCTCGATCTCCGGGGAGAGCATGCTTTCCGGAATAATGTTGCCCTGAAAATTAGTCGGCAGGCGAGGTTGCAGGCGTTCTTTATCCCATATCCAAGTCTGGGCAACCCCGCCTTTCCAATGCACATGATAGCCGGGCGACAAAAAAGGCGAGTGTAGCGACACCTGTTGATACAAAGCTTTAGAACGGCGGCTGTGAGGGACAGAATTTAAATCCCAGCAATAATAGAGACACAGAGAGCGAGCGACGATAACGCGTGGTCGCCAGCCAGGATATCGTTCAGTAGTGACAGTGAGGCGATCAACCCGCCACTGGGGTTGGGAATAGCGGTGCCACCACCAACGACTGAGGCGCTCCACAACTCTGCTCATGGTCAAAGGTAAAGGCATAATCTATTTCCCAAGGCGCCTGTGTTGAAGAGGGCGACAATGATATCCCAATCCATTTTTGCTGTCTGCACTCGTTATCACCACTCCACACCATCAATCGGGTATAAATAGATACAATACCAGGGACCTGTTCATCAGTGAGAGGGAGAAGTTTACCAACTCTGGTATTGGCATCGGCCAGAGATGAAAAAGGCCGCTGTTGGCGCAGTGACACCAACATTGCAGCCGTCTCTCTATCAATCCCATTCAATGACCCAAGTACCTCAAGAGGCATAGTGTTAAGGTTGAGCAATTGTCCGCTTCGAGTCGTCAACATAGGTAACAACGACGGCGCCCAAGACCACTGGTTTGCTTCCAGCAAATTGAAAAACTCCCCAGGCCCAATCATCAGTCGATGAGTAGGCTTAAGTAAACCTTTCGCCAGATAGTCCGCATCGTTTGCACCATTTAGTCGCCGCAGATCATCCTGATCGGTGTAATCCTGGAGCTGGTCGAGCACTCGATCGGCTTCGATGGGGGCAAGCCCTCTCTCTTTGAGCAGTGCATGCCAGCGATCGCGATCCGGGTCGAGCAGGCTGACCAACGCCCCTTCATCCTGAATCGCAAACTGGCTCTTGCCTATTCCCTGATAGACACGACTATCGGCAGCGATAGCCAGCTCATTTTGCTCGGTCAGATTCAAATCTACGGGTAAAGCAAGCGCATATCCCTGGGCTACTCTGGGACGGGTCGCCACCAGATGCAGCAGCGTCGCTATGGTTGACTGCTGGTCCAGCTTAGTCTGCCAGCTTTGACGAAGATAAATAGCTTGCTGCGTGCGCTGCTCGGCGTATGCCGCGACAAAGGCAGCAACAAGACTCATGACCATGAGCAGGCCTAACACTGCAATCAGAACAAAGCCCTGCTCTTTTTTATGGGTAAGCCGATGCGATATCACAAGTCTCGATAGTCCATTCTGGGAAGCCGTCTCCCAGTAAGAGAGACATACCAACGTAAAGGGGGGTGAGAAGGAGCCGTTACTTCCAGTAGCACGGCAGAGGGCACTCGGCCATCGGGCACCAGAGATGCCAGCTTTTCGGAGGGTGGCCAAAGTCTCTGCGGTGTACCATCGTGATCGCGATATAGAAACTGCGCCTTGGTACCCGCTGGCCACTTCGCCAACGTCCAAGCAATCCCAGGCTGCTCATATTGAAGCGAAACCCGGCCATCGGGCATCTGATTGATGCGCCAAGTCACAGGCTGTATTTGGCCATTACGGCTCACCAGAGCGGAGTGTGACATGCCACTCATGCTCGACGCATTGCCCTTAAACTGAGAGTCTACATCCAACCTGGCCTCCATCGCCGCGACCGACTGAACAAACCAGGAAGACGCCAACATGCGTGGCACACCTTCATATTGCCGTCGCTGGATTTTCTCATAGGTCGACAGTGTGACGGACAGGCCTTGCATTAGCAGGGTCGAGATGACAGCCAGCAAAACCATCACCACGAGCAACTCGAGCAGGGTCATCCCCCGTTGGTGGCTAATTGACATCTTGGCGCTCAGCAATACCGGGCAAGCGATGATAATTGACAACACGGGTCTTCAGAGGCGGCAGGCTCTGCGGTCCTTTTCGGACCTGCAACTCGACATCATAGAGCGAGAGTAAGAAGTTACTGCCCTGGACGCCGGCAATATCCTTTTCAATCGCAACCGCCTGCCAATGCACCAATAGATCGCCACTGACAAAATCACCTGAAGGTTTTGAGGCCAAGTCTTGAAACTTCAAGTATTCAAGTGCGCTGGTCAGAGCTGGCGTTGACTCGATATAGAACTCCGAGCGACTTAGTTGTCTGAGGCTTCCACCAATCCACCCAAACAGCGCCATTGATGCGCCGGCCAGTATAGTCAAGGCAACGATTGCCTCAAGTAACGAAAATCCATGCTGCCTTACCATGCCTGCCCCTCCCATTGGCAATAGGGAGGCGTAAGCACGATCCGGCGCTTAACCTCTTCATCTTGTAACAACTCCAATTGCCCACCTAGGCAAACGCCATTGGACAAATAACGTACCGGCCACTCCGTTTTGAACTGCCAGCCAGACGGTAGCACCAATGGCAACTCCTGCAACGCCATGCCACGTCCGCTCAGCTGTACTTCCATTGGCAAACCATTGATGCGTTGCTGCAGTGTCTGCCACTCATTGCGATGACGCAGACGTTCAGCAAGATCGATAAAACGGGGACCTACCATCCCCGCTATCATGCCAACCAACACCAACACCACAAGCAGCTCAAGCAGGGTAAAACCCCGTTGCGGCATTCTTACTTCTCCAATATGCCGACTTCTGCATCCATACCGTCCCCCCCCTCTTTGCCATCGGCACCGAGGGAATAAAGGGCAAAACCTTGCAGGTTGCTGACAGGGCTCTTGTAGACGTAGTCACGGCCCCAGGGATCTTTAGGGAGTTGATCTTCCAGATAGGGTCCCTGCCAGCTTGGCACATCGGCTGGGGCCTTCATCAGAGAGACAAGCCCCTGTTCTGTTGTGGGATAGCTCCCCACATCGAGGCGATAAGTTTGCAAGGCCCCGCGCAGCATCTTGACCTGAGTCTCTGCCGTTTTGACTTTTGATTTATCCACGTTAGAGAAGAGGCGCGGCCCCACCAAACCGGCCAGCATGCCCAGAATGACCAGCACGACCAAGAGCTCGATCAGGGTAAAACCGCCTTGGTGGCGGGAGAAACGTTGGGATTGCATGAAGAGTCCTCAGAGTTACTATACGGCCATTTCGTTCACACTGGTAATGGCCAGGATGATGCCAAGAATAATGACGCCGATGATAGAGCCAATTAGCAGAATGGCAAGGGGTTCGATCAACGCAAGCACCTTCTTGATGCGGTTCTTGCTGTTCTCCTCATACATGGCGGCCAGCGAGGAGAACATCTCGGCAAGACGGCCACTTTTCTCTCCGACCCGCACCAGATTGACCCCGGAGCGAGCGATCAATCGCGTCTCGGCGAGAGACTCCGACAGGCTCTTGCCCGAGCGCACCAGACGGATCACCTCTCCCATCCCACGCTGACGAAACGGAATGCGAAAAGAGCCGCGCGATAGTTCTAGCGCCTGCAGTAACTCGACCCGGGATCCCAGCATCGCCGCCAGGGTATAAGACCAGCTGGCAACATCGCTCTGGTAGAGCCATTCCCCCACTACTGGCAGGCGTGACACACCGTTGAGCAGACGTTGCCGCACATCGCGCGAGCGTAACGCCAGGGCCAAGCCAGCTATACAGAGGATGAGTGCAATAAGCAGCAGATCCCAGTTGGCGTTAAACCACTCCCCTGTCGAGAGCACCATTTCGGCCAACCAGGGCAACGTCACCTTACCGTGACCCAACATGCCAGTGAATTTAGGCACCACCACGGCAAACATCAGCACGACCGCAGACAAGCCTGCGAGTACCAATACGATGGGATAGGTCAAGGCATTACGCAGTTCATTGCCGGTTCGTTGATCAAACTGCATTTTCTCCAAAGCGCGACTGAGCGCCTCACCCAACTCGCCAGTGGCCTCACCCGCTCTCACCAGATGAAACAGGTAGTCGGGAAGCGGTAACTTGCTTTGGGCAAGAGCTGCGGAAAAACTCTCCCCCTGCTGTAAAGCCCTGCCCATGATGCGAAATGCCTGCTCAATTTGAGGATGGTGTCCCCCCTCAATCAGGGCATCGATCCCCTCTGAGAGCGTCACCCCAGAAGTGATCAGGGTGGTCAACTCATGGAGTGCCTGCAGCAACTGGGCACGGGTCAAGCGCGGAGTAAACCAGGGAGCACGAGCCACTACCGCCTGTTCAGTTAGCTCAATGACGATGATCCCCTTGTCCCTGAGCTGGCGTAATGCAGCATGATGATGGACTGCCTCCAGCTCTCCCTTCAGACTGTTGCCCTGCGCGTCTACGCCTTCATATTGAAAAATCATCAGTCATGTTCCACATAGGCGACCCGCATCACCTCTTCAATACTGGTTAATCCCCTGCTGGCCTTGATCAGGCCATCTTCAAACAGTGTCCGCTGGCCTTGTTGCCGGATCAGCGACTTGATCTCCTGAAGGGGAGCTTGTCGATTGACCAGCTGTTGCAATTCACCATCTAGGGCAACAAGCTCATAAATCCCCAATCGCCCACGATAACCAGTATGATGACAGTGCGAGCATCCCATCGCTTTCTTCCAATTAGCGGCAGCAAACGCTGGTTGGCTGATTGACCACCCTTGTGGCAAGAGCGGATGGTCATCATCAACGGCACACTGCTCACAGAGGCGACGAACCAACCTCTGTGCCTGAACACCGCGGACCGACGCCGCCACCAGGAAGGGCTCAAGCCCCATGTCAACTAGGCGGGTAAAAGCTGAGGCGGCATCGTTGGTGTGCAACGTTGAGAGCACCAAGTGACCGGTAAGGGCTGACTGAATGGCTATCTGAGCCGTATCTAAGTCCCGGATCTCACCGATCATGATGGTGTCGGGGTCTTGACGTAAGATGGCACGCAGTGCACGGGAAAAGGTGTAACCAATCTCGTTGTGCGCCTGGATCTGGGTCACACCCGAGACTTGATACTCAACAGGGTCTTCTACCGTGATGATCTTGTTGCTGCCATCGCGCATGGCTTCGAGCGCGGCATACAGCGTGGTGGATTTACCGGAGCCCGTCGGGCCTGTGACCAACACGATCCCGTTGGGACAGGCCAACCAGCTGTGCAGCAAACTGAGATGGTCAGGCTCAAACCCGAGTTTTTCCAGCGACAGCGTTCCCCTGTTCTTGGGCAGCAGACGCATCACGATCGACTCACCATGAACACCCGGTGCCGTCGAGACACGGATATCCATATCCTGACCACTCAGGCGCAAGGTGATACGGCCATCCTGTGGCAAGCGCTTCTCGGCAATATCCAATCCGGCAATCAGCTTGATCCGTGACCCTATCGCCGGGTAACGCTCGGCCGGTTGCACCATATGAGTATGAAGCACGCCGTCGACTCGCATGCGTACCGTGAAGCGCAGCTCTTCGGGCTCAACGTGAATATCGGATGCACCGCTGTCGACAGCCTGTGCCAGCAGGTTATTGACCAGCTCCACGACCGGCGCCTCTTCGATCAAAGCCTGTAGCGAATGCTCGCTGTTACTGAACAGGTCGGTGACGGCACTCTCACGTCTGACTTGGTCCACCAATGTGTCGATGTCCTGGGTTCGAGCCAGCCAGTACTGCACCGGGCGCCCCGCAAACAGGTAGGCGATGAGATCCTGCAGCTGCGTCTCTAACGGATCTTTTGCAACGAGCTGCAGCTGACCGTCCACCTCCCACAACAGAGCATCGTTATCGAGCCACCACTCCAACCTGACCGGCAAAGGCAGCAGGCACTGATAGATATCCAAGGGAGCAGGCATGTGAGAAGGCTCGACACAGGGATAACCCAACTGCTCTGACAGCGATCGCAATACCGCATCTTCAGAGACAGCCCCCATCCTGACTAGGATGGAACCTAGACGTCCGCCGGCCTGACGCTGTACTTCCAAGGCTCGCTCTAAGTCTTCGCGCCCGATCGCTCTATTGGCGATCAGTCTCTCACCAATCTTCATGACACGTCCTATAAAACATCGGCAAATCCGGCATTGGATTTATTACAGTACTCATCATTCAAAAAGGACGCGGTTGTACCTAAAGAGTTCCAAGCAAGTCATAACTCATAGATCCATTAACTTAACCCATTGAATAAATAGAGCGTTTAATTTCAACTAACCCCAAAAAGCATTTAATAGATTATTTCTAAACTAGTTTCCTGATAACAAGAGATTATTTTATTTGCTCACCAAATAATAGATAAGCAACCAGCGTTCGAAAGCGGCCCCGCAGGGCGCAATAACTAACAAAGCTCCGCCTCAGTGAACGCAGCAGCAAACGCATCTTTAGACGACAGGGTTGGAAACGTTCCGATCTCAGGCCAAGCAATGGCCAAGGTGATATCATTCCACAAGATGCTGCGCTCAGCAGTGGGCTGATAGTAATCTGTAGTCTTGTAGAGAAACTCGGCGTGTTCACTAAGGGTGAGAAAACCATGTGCAAACCCTTCGGGGATCCATAACTGTCGTTTGTTTTGAGCACTGAGGTTGACACCAACCCATTGCCCAAAAGTTGACGAGTCTTTTCGGATATCCACCGCGACATCAAACACTTCACCGGCGACACAGCGCACCAATTTCCCTTGTGCATGGGGGGCCAGCTGATAATGGAGCCCACGCAATACGCCCCGGCTCGAGCGTGAGTGGTTATCCTGGACAAACTCCACCACTCGCCCTACCGCCTCTTCAAAGACTCTTTGATTAAAACTCTCGAAGAAGAAACCTCTGTCATCACCAAATATACGTGGTTCAAAGATGAGCACGTCAGGAATAGATGTCTTAACTACATTCATTTGATTACCCACAAGTTATGATGCTAGAGAGAAATGAACCGAGCCATTATCTATTGAATACATCAGGCTCTGGCAATGAGCTTCATCAGGTACTGCCCATAGGCATTCTTCGCAAGTGGCGTCGCCAGACGTTTCACTTGTTCTGCGTCAATGAATTTCTTCCGATAGGCAATCTCTTCCGGGCAGGCCACTTTCAACCCTTGACGGGTCTCGATGGTCTGAATGAAATTACTCGCCTCAATCAGGCTTTCATGGGTACCGGTATCAAGCCAGGCATAACCACGGCCCATCATGGCCACCGACAGATTGCCTTGTTCCAGGTAGATACGGTTTACATCGGTTATCTCCAGCTCACCACGGGGCGATGGCTTCAGGCTCTTAGCAATCTCCACCACGCTGCTGTCGTAGAAATAGAGGCCGGTCACCGCATAGTTGCTCTTGGGCTCCAGTGGCTTCTCCTCCAGAGAGATAGCGGTACCCTCTTTATCAAATTCCACCACCCCATAACGCTCGGGGTCATGCACATGGTAGGCAAAGACGGTAGCGCCACTCTCTTTGGCCGCTGCGGCTTCCAACTGTTTCTGCAGGTCGTGGCCGTAGAAGATGTTGTCCCCCAGCACCAGCGCACAGGGGTCTGACCCGATAAACTCTTCACCCAGAATAAAGGCTTGTGCCAACCCGTCCGGACTTGGCTGCACCTTGTACTGCAAATTCAGACCCCACTGGCTGCCATCACCCAGCAATTGCTCAAAGCGGGGAGTATCTTGCGGCGTGCTGATGATCAAAATATCACGAATGCCCGCCAGCATCAGGGTGCTAAGCGGATAGTAGATCATCGGCTTGTCATAGATGGGCAGCAGCTGCTTGCTCACCGCCATGGTGACCGGATAGAGACGGGTGCCCGAGCCACCGGCCAGAATAATGCCTTTACGTTTGGTCATGATGCTTGTTTCTTATTTTTAAATTGCAAAAGAAAAGGGTGGCTTGTGGCCATGCCTTTTATGTTTTATCCCTGCCAGCCAGGGAGGCAGTCACTCCCCCCTGACCAGTGATTTATTTGCCGAGGATCTCGGTCAACATACGCTCTACCCCGACCATCCAGTCAGGCAGCACCAGATCGAAGGTGCGCTGGAATTTACCGGTATCAAGGCGGGAGTTATGAGGGCGTTTGGCCGGAGTCGGGAAGGCGCTGGTCGGCACAGCGTTGAGTTGCGTCACTGCCAGTTCAATGCCGGCCTCTCTGGCTTTGGCAAACACCAGCTGGGCGTAGTCAAACCAGGTTGTTGTACCAGAGGCAATCAGATGGTACAACCCGGCGACCTCGGGTTTACTCTGCGCAATACGGATCGCATGGGCGGTGCAATCAGCCAGCAACTCGGCGCCGGTCGGTGCGCCGAACTGGTCATTGATCACTGACATCTCGCTACGCTCTTTGCCAAAGCGCAGCATGGTCTTGGCAAAGTTGGCGCCGCGGGCGGCATAGACCCAGCTGGTACGGAAGATCAGATGACGGGAGCAGAGGGACGCACCTTGTTCACCCGCCAGCTTGGTTTCGCCGTAGACGTTAAGCGGTGCAGTTGCATCGGTTTCAACCCAGGGGCGCTCACCGCTGCCATCGAACACATAGTCGGTGGAGTAATGCACCAACCAGGCACCCAATGCTTCCGCTTCTTTGGCGATCGCCGCTACACTGGTCGCGTTGAGCAGCTCGGCAAACTCCCGCTCGCTCTCCGCCTTGTCGACTGCGGTATGGGCCGCGGCGTTGACAATCACGTCCGGCTTGACCAGACGTACCGTATCGGCCACCCCTGCCGGGTTGCTGAAATCGCCACAATAATCGGTGGAGTCAAAATCAACGGCAGTGATGCGCCCGAGCGGGGCCAGTGCACGCTGCAGCTCCCAGCCTACCTGGCCGTTTTTGCCAAACAGCAGGATATGCATCAGGCACGCTCCCCGTAATTCTGCTCAATCCAGGATTGGTAGGCACCGCTCTTGACGTTACTCACCCACTGCTGGTTATCCAGATACCACTGCACGGTTTTGCGAATGCCCGACTCGAACGTTTCTTGCGGTTGCCAAGCAAGCTCACTGCTCATCTTGCTGGCGTCGATGGCATAGCGGCGATCGTGACCGGGGCGATCCGCCACATAGGTGATTTGCTCACGATAAGAGCCCGCCTTCGGCACCATCTCGTCCAGCAGATCGCAGATGGTGTGGACCACATCCAGATTCTGCTTCTCGTTATGACCGCCGATGTTGTAGGTCTCCCCCACCAAGCCCGTGGTCAAGACCTTGTAGAGCGCGCGCGCGTGGTCTTCCACATAGAGCCAGTCACGGATCTGGTCGCCCTTGCCATAGACCGGCAGCGGTTTGCCATCCAGCGCGTTAAGAATGACCAGCGGGATCAGCTTCTCGGGGAAATGGTAAGGGCCGTAGTTGTTGGAGCAGTTGGTGACGATGGTGGGCAGGCCGTAAGTACGGCGCCAGGCGCGCACCAGATGGTCGCTGGAAGCCTTGGAGGCAGAATAGGGGCTGCTGGGGGCATAAGGAGTAGTTTCGGTAAAGAGCGGCAATGGCTCATTGGCAGCCACTTCATCCGGATGGGGCAGGTCACCATATACCTCGTCAGTGGAGATATGGTGGAAGCGGAAGGCCGCCTTGCGTACCTCATCCAGACCGTTCCAGTAAGCGCGAGCCGCTTCCAGCAACATATAGGTGCCGACGATATTGGTCTCGATAAAGTCAGCAGGACCTGTGATAGAGCGGTCAACATGGCTCTCGGCGGCCAAGTGCATCACCGCATCCGGCTGGTGCAGGGCAAACACCCGATCCAGCTCGGCACGGTTGCAGATATCCACTTGCTCAAACGCATAACGCTCGCTTGTCGATACATCGGCCAGGGATTCCAGATTGCCAGCATAGGTGAGTTTATCGAGATTGATAACGGAATCTTGGGTATCACGGATGATATGGCGCACTACAGCAGAGCCGATAAAGCCTGCGCCACCGGTAACGAGAATTTTCATAGATATGTTATCTCTTGCAAAGAGTTGATATGTGATAGGTGCGGACTGAAATGGAGTAAAACGCTGAAGAGTTGAGGCAATGTCTAAAATTCACTCAATATCCGAGATCCGGGGATCTGACATTTTAAACAAAGCAAAAGTTACATTGATAACAGGTAAACATCATGGCTACCGCCCCTGGGTTACAGCCCCCAGCTTGCTGCTTTTTATCATATTGCTCACGCCTTTGGTCATCATGCCTCCAGCATCGTTATGTCTTGGCAGCGTTGATCGCAACCCCCTCTCACGGGCACGCCGCGAGTTGGCACACTGCACCAGCCCGATTTTATAGGGAATTCTATCCCGTTTTTCCCAAGGATGAACAGTTGAAAGTAATTTGTGATGGGGGCAACTTGAGGCTCATCACAACATCAAGAGCGCGAAACGCCTTCTCATACCTCGCTTTTTCAATTACAACCACGCAATTTTTGCTTACATTTTTCACAAAAAACAGGGCAACCCATGGGGTTGCCCTGTTTGATTGTCAGCCAAACCAAAGCTGGCTGGCGATTTATTGGACTCTGTTCAGATTAGCTAAACCTGCATGCCATCAGTCACCTTTTGACTCAACTGCTGCAGCCATGCACGCCTCTTTACTCTTGTGGCTAGTGAAGTAACGCATCACCAACACAAAGAAGAGCGGCACGAAGAAGATGGCCAGCACGGTGGCACTGATCATCCCCCCCATCACGCCGGTACCGATGGCGTTGCGGCTGCTGGCACCTGCGCCGGAGCTGATCACCAGCGGCAGCACCCCGAGGATAAAGGCGAGCGAGGTCATCAGGATCGGACGCAGACGCAGGCGTGCCGCCTCCACCACCGCCTCACCCAAGCCCATCCCTTTGTCGTAGAGCTCTTTGGCAAATTCCACGATCAAAATCGCGTTTTTCGCCGACAAGCCGATGGTGGTGAGCAGACCAACCTGGAAGTAGACGTCGTTCTCCAATCCGCGAAGGGTGGCAGCCACAATGGCCCCCAGAACCCCGAGCGGTACTACCAGCATCACCGAGAACGGAATGCTCCAGCTCTCGTAGAGGGCTGCCAGACAGAGGAACACCACCAACAAGGAGATGGCGTAGAGCGCAGGTGCCTGTGAACCGGCCTGACGCTCCTGGAAGGAGAGCCCGGTCCACTCGATACCCACCCCTTCCGGTAGCTGTTTCACCATCTGCTCGATGGCGGCCATCGCATCACCGGTACTCTTGCCAGGCGCCGCTTCACCGACGATCTCCATCGCTGGCACGCCGTTATAACGCTCCAGACGCGGCGAGCCGAAGCTCCACTCGGTGCTGGCAAAGGCGGAGAAGGGCACCATCTGACCGGCACTGTTGCGCACATACCAGAGTTTCAGATCTTCCGGGTTCATCCGGAAGGGGGCATCCGCCTGCATGTAGACCTTTTTGATCCGGCCACGGTCAACGAAATCATTGACGTAGGACGAGCCCCAAGCGGTAGCCAAGGTGTTGTTGATATCCGCGATGGAGAGCCCCTGCGCCAGCGCCTTCTCGTAGTCAATCTTGATGTCGAGTTGCGGCGTATCTTCCATCCCGTTCGGGCGTACCCGCACCAGGGTGGGATCCTGCGCCGCCATGCCGAGCAGCTGGTTACGCGCCGCCATCAGCTTGTCGTGACCGATACCGCCGCGATCCTGCAGGAAGAAGTCAAAACCGGTCGCCGTCCCCAGCTCCGGGATCGGAGGCAGGTTGAAGGCGAACACTTGCGCCTCCTTGATGCTGAACAGATAGCCCATGGCACGACCGATAATGGCATTGGCGCTACGATCCGGGCTCTTGCGCTCGCTCCAGTCCTTGAGCTTGATAAAGGCCATACCCGCATTCTGGCCACTACCGGCGAAGCTGAAGCCGGATACGGTCAGTACGGAGTCAACATTATCCTTCTCGTTTTTCAGGAAGTAGTCGCGCATATCCGCCAGCACCACCTCGGTGCGCTGCTTGGTCGCCCCCACCGGCAGTTGCACCATGGACATGATAACCCCCTGATCCTCTTCCGGCAGGAAGGAGGTGGGCATCCGCATAAAGAGCACTGCCAGTACCGCCAGCATGGCACCGTAGATCAGGCTGTAGCGCACGCCCTGTTTGATCACCTTGCGCACGCCGCTCTGATAGCGGTTGGTACCCGCATCAAAGGCGCGGTTGAACCAGCCAAAGAAGCCGCGCTTGGCACCAAACTCGCCATGTTTCATCGGCTTGAGCAGGGTGGCACAGAGCGCCGGGGTCAGGATCAACGCCACCAACACCGACAGCACCATGGCCGAGACGATGGTCAGCGAGAACTGGCGATAGATGGCACCGGTCGAGCCGCCGAAGAAAGCCATCGGCACGAACACGGCGGAGAGCACCAACGCGATCCCCACCAGCGCGCCGGTGATCTGGGTCATCGACTTGCGGGTCGCTTCCAGCGGGGAGAGATCCTCCTCGCTCATCAGACGCTCCACGTTCTCCACCACCACGATGGCGTCATCCACCAGCAGGCCGATGGCCAGCACCATACCGAACATGGTGAGGGTGTTGATGGAGAAGCCGAACGCCGCCATCACCCCGAAGGTACCGAGCAGCACCACAGGCACCGCGATGGTCGGGATCAGGGTGGCGCGGAAGTTCTGCAGGAACAGATACATGACGCAGAACACCAGGAAGATCGCCTCGATCAGGGTCTGCACCACCTCCTCGATGGAGATCTTCACAAACGGCGTGGTGTCGTAGGGGTAGACGATCTCCATGTTGGCCGGGAAGTAATCCGACAGCTCATTGAGCTTGGCACGCACCTTCTCGGCGGTATCCAGCGCGTTGGCGCCGGTCGCCAGCTTGATGGCGACCGCGGCGGTGGACTGGCCGTTGTAGAGCGCATCGGCGTCATAGCTTTCGCCCGCCAGCTCGACCCGGGCCACATCTTTCAGCCGTACCTTGGAGCCATCCTGATTCACCCGCAGCAGGATGTCGTTGAACTGCTCCACGGTAGAGAGACGGGTCTGCCCCATGATGGTGGCGGTGAACTGCTGATCTTCCAGCGACGGAGTACCGCCCAGCTTGCCGAAGGCCACCTGGGCGTTCTGCGCCTTGATGGCCGCCTGCACATCCCCCGGGGTCATCTGCACCCGGTTGAGTTTGTTGGGATCGAGCCACACCCGCATGGAATACTGGCTACCGAACAAGGTGATATCCCCTACCCCGTCCAGACGGCTCAGGGGCTCCTTGATATTGGAGACCACATAGTCCGCCAGGTCGTCGTTGTTCATGCTGCCATCGCTGGAAATGAACGCCGCAACCATCAGGAAGCTGCTGGAGGTCTTCTGTACCCGGATCCCCTGCTGCTGCACCTCTTGCGGCAGCAGCGACATCGCTTGCTGCAGCTTGTTCTGCACCTGAACCTGGGCAATATCGGGATCGGTCCCCGGCTGGAAGGTGAGGGTCACCGACACCCGCCCCGCCGAGTCAGACTGAGAGGACATGTAGAGCAGGTGATCCAGCCCGGTCATGTTCTGTTCGATGATCTGGGTCACCGAGTCTTCCACCGTTTTGGCGGATGCGCCCGGATAGCTGGCGGAAATACCGACCGCGGGCGGCGCAATGCTCGGGTACTGGGCGACCGGCAATTTGATGATGGCCAGGCTGCCCGCCAGCATGATCACCAGCGCGATCACCCAGGCAAAAATGGGTCTGTCTATAAAAAATCGAGCCATGAGGCGACTACTCCATCCTACTTGTTGGCCGGGGTGTTGGACGCAGCTTGAGCAGACGCTGCATCAGCACCCTGCTCGGCGGGATTGACCACGGCGCCCGGTCGTACTTTCTGCAAGCCAGCCACGATCACCCGCTCGCCGGAGGTGAGCCCTGACTCCACCACCCAGTTGCTGCCAACGACACGGCTCAGCTGCACGTTGCGCAGCTCCACCTTGTTATCAGCGGTTACCACCATCACGGTGGCGCCGCCATTGGGGGTGCGAGTCACGGCAGTTTGCGGCACCAGCAGCCCTTGCGCCCGCTCACCCTCTTGCAGGGTGGCGCGCATGAACATGCCGGGCAGCAGCAGCTGGTGAGGGTTGGGCACAATCACCCGCAGGGTCACCATGCCGGAGGTCTCGTCTACGGTCACATCGGAGAACTGCAACGAGCCCTCTTCGCCATAAGTGGAGCCATCTTCCAGCTGGAAGGTCACCTTGGCCCCCTTCTGCTCGTCCTGGGTCAGCTTGCCCTCGGCGACCAGCCGCTTGAGGCGCAGCAGATCGGCGGTGGACTGACGCACATCCACATACATGGGATCGAGCTGCTGAATGGCGGTCAGGCTGTCAGCCTGCTGGGCAGTCACCAGCGCCCCCTCGGTCACCGCGGATTTACCGATGCGGCCACTGATGGGGGCGGTGATGCGGGTGTAACCGAGATTGATCTCGGCAGTGCGCAAAGCCGCCTCGCTCGCCATGATCTCCGCCTTGGCCTGCTTCCAGCTGGCGTCGGCGTCGTCATAGTCCTGACGGCTGATGGATTTGACCTTGAGCAGCTCCTGATAGCGCTGCGCCTTGAGGCGGGCACTCTGCTCGTTGGCCTCGGCCTTGGCCAGATTGGCTTTGGCGCTGGTAACCGCCGCCTGATAGACAGCCGGATCGATCTGATAGAGCAGATCGCCCGCCTTCACATCGCTCCCCTCGGTAAAGAGGCGCTTGAGGATGATGCCGCTCACCTGCGGACGCACTTCGGCCACCCGCAACGGGGCACTGCGACCGGTCAACTCGGTGGTCAACATCAGCGGACCGCTCTGCAGGGTCACCACGTTTACCGCCGCAGGGGGCATGCCGCCCTGTCCCTGGGGTGCGCCCCCCTTGTCACCACAACCTGCCAGCAAGCCTGTAGCCAGCAAGGCAAGACCAACTGAACGAGCAAGAATATGTTTATGCATGAAACACCTGAGCCTTTGCCAGTCAATGAACAATCAGGGCCACACGGGCCCTGTTGGTAAATAGTCGAAAGATGAGGCAATATACATACATTCATAAATGTATGTAAGTGACTTTTTGCTTGCATGAGGCACAAATTTCGATGGCCAGACGAACCAAAGAAGAGGCGCAGCAAACCCGCTGCCACATCATGAGCACGGCGCTGGATCTGTTCTGCTCTCAGGGCCTGGCCAAGACCAGCCTGACCGACATCGCCAGGGCGGCAGACCTGACCCGCGGGGCCATCTATTGGCACTTCAAGAACAAGGATGAACTCTTCATTTCGCTCTGGCAGGAGCTCTGCAGCCCCCTCGCCCACCAGCTCGATGCCTGCCTCAATCCAGATGAGCCGGATCCGCTGGGGCAACTGCGCCTCTTCTTCGAAGGGGTGCTCCACAGCTTCATTCACAATCCGGCCCAGCGGCAGATGTTCACCATACTGTTCAATCTCGAATCGCTGGAGGGGGAAGCCATCTCACTGCGCGAGCATATCCGCAGCCAGTCCGCCAACTTCTTCCGGGATCTGGAGACCACCCTGGCCAATGCGGTACGACGGGGCCAGCTGCCCGCCAACCTCAACCTGCAGCGCGCCGCCACCCTGCTCCACTGCACTCTGGATGGCTACATCATCAACTGGCTCCACTTTCCGGGGCGGATCGACCTGCAGGGCGAATCCGCCTTTATGATAGAGAGCATGTTCACCATGCTGGCCCAGCCCCACGGGCCTGCCTGCGGCCGCTAACCGGCTCCGGCAACTCCCACCCATCCAAATCGGGGCCTGACCGCGCGCTTTGGCAGTCAGGCCCTGATTTGTTACCCTGTGCGCCCCCTGCTTGAGGTAACCCCTGTGCCACACTCTGACACCATCCCCGCTTCCCGGCCATTTAACGACCAGCACGCCCACGTTCGAGCTGCCTTTGTGGTGCGCCTTAAACCCGGTGCTCACCTGCTCAATGGTCAGTGCGGTACGGGGGAGGATCTCTGCTGGCTGCGTGCAGAAGGGTATGTGGTCACCGCCTGCGAAGCAGTGCTGGCTGACGCCAAAGTTGCCTCGCAGCAATCCGGACAAGCAGTGCGGGTCTGCCCACTGGCGAAGATGCACTCGGTGCTCCCTTACGATGGCATCTGGCTGAGCCGCCCGCTTGATGGCGACGCGGCCACCCTTGTTCCCCAGTTGCAACAGCTGGCGACCCTGCTCAAAGCGGGCGCTCCGATCTGCTTCCCCCTGCCGCCAAGCGGCAAGATAACTGACGCTCAGCTACAGCAACTGGTCACCACATCCGAGATAGCGCTGCAACTGGCGCCGATGGAAGCCGTATCAGCCAGTACGTCAGATTCCTCAAGTCAACACGCCAGCCAGTAC
Organism: Aeromonas sp. R5-4; assembly: GCF_040908215.1. NCBI lineage: Bacteria > Pseudomonadati > Pseudomonadota > Gammaproteobacteria > Aeromonadales > Aeromonadaceae > Aeromonas > Aeromonas sp. R5-4. Next base: position 175,492 of record NZ_JBFODG010000001.1, read on the forward strand.
GTCATGTTGCTGCGTGGCGATCATCAGGCCACCTAACGGGCTAATTCATCACGGATTTTCCAGTTCAACGCCAAGCCGACAGCTAGTCGGCGATCTTGGCTTTCGACAATATTTAACTCGGCGTTAACGCAGAAAAGGCAGACATAACACGGCTTACGTGTTAAAAAGTGTGATTAATATCAAAATTTAATAACAAAACAGACAATACAACCAACTCCGGATTTCCTTATGAAACTTGTCCTGAAACTCATTGCTGGCATCCTTGCCGGTCTCTTGCTCGGTCTCTACGCCCCTGAGTGGGTGGCGCGCGTGCTGTTTACGGCCAAGACAGTGATAGGTCAGCTGATCACCTTCACCATTCCGCTCATCATTCTGTTCTTTATCATGAGCGGCATCGCCAGCCTGCCGAAAAACTCCGGCAAGCTGCTGGGCAAAACCGTGGCCCTCTCCTACTGCTCCACCATTCTGGCGGGGCTGTTCGCCTTTACCGTGGCGAGCCACCTGATCCCGCTGCTGACCACCGCTGCCGAGCCCACTACCGCCGAGGCGGTCAAGCTCGCCTCCTACGTCAATCTGGAGATCCCGCCGCTGTTTGGCGTGATGTCTGCGCTGGCCGCCGCCTTCGTGTTCGGTATCGGGATCAGCGCCACCCAGGCCACCGATCTGCGCCGGGTCGCCGATCAGGGCCGTGACATCATCGACCGCCTGCTGGCCAAGGTGATCATTCCGCTGCTGCCGTTCTATATCGCCGGCGTCTTTGTCGAGATGACGGTAGAAGGCACCGTATTCGCTACCCTGAAAACCTTCGGCGTGGTGCTGGTGATGGCGATCCTGATGCACTGGATCTGGCTCTCCGTGCTGTTCGTGGGTACTGGTCTGGCCCTTGGCCGCTCACCGGCCCAGCTCATCAAGAACATGCTGCCCGCCTACTTCACCGCGCTGGGGACCATGTCGAGCGCCGCCACCATTCCGGTCGCTCTGCAATCGAGCAAGAACAACGGCGTGAGCGACGGTATCGCCAACTTCACTGTGCCGCTGTGTGCCACCATTCACCTCTGTGGCTCCACCATTACCCTAGTCACCTGCGCCACCGCGGTGATGTTCCTCTCCGAGCATCTGGCCATTCCAGGCATCGAAACCATGCTCCCCTTCATCATGATGCTGGGGGTGATCATGATCGCCGCCCCGGGCGCCCCGGGTGGTGGCGTGATGTCGGCACTGGGCCTGCTCACCTCCATGCTCGGTTTCGGTGAAGCCTCCATCGCCCTGATGATCGCCCTCTATCTGGCGCAAGACAGCTTCGGCACCGCCTGCAACGTCACCGGTGACGGCGTGATTGCCCTGTGGGCGGATCGCTTCGCCAACGGTAGCGAGAGCGCAGCTCCAGTGGCCGAGGCCGAACAGGCGTAAGCTCGCCGGGATAGCCCGACCATCCTCTGCAAAACCGCAGGCCCGAACCATGTTCGGGCCTGTGTCGTTTCTGCCACCTTACCTGCTTTTGTACGTATTCCGCCTCCCCCTCTTTACCCCTCTCTGCCGTAAACAGCATTCGCGCAACTCTCTACACCCGACAAAATTATTGGCATATGCTACATATGAGCGTATAAATGGCTTATGCCAATTAGGAGCCACCATGCCAAGACCCAAGATAGCCCGCCAGATCTGTGGCCGCCCCGCCAACAGCTGCTTCAAACCCAACGGCCGCCCCATGCATCAGCTGGAACAGGTCACGCTGGCCCCTGACGAGTTCGAGGCACTGCGCCTCGTCGACCTTCAAGGAATGCAGCAGCAGGAGGCCGCCCTGGTGATGGGGGTTTCCCGCCAGACCCTGGCCAATATCCTGAAAAAAGGGCGCTACAAGGTGGTGGAGTGTCTGAGTCTGGGCAAGGCATTGATGATGCAACCCGCCGAGCCCGACCACCCAACCAGTGGAGAAGAGCCGACATGAATGCTGTCACAACCATGACCACCAACCCCAGCAACAGCGCCCTGATGCTGAGTCAGGGGTTGCTGGCTGGCCACTTTACCCGTGCCGAGCAGCTGCAAATTCTTAACCCCGAAGGGAACGTCATCGCCACCCTGGCCAACCCTGCCGTCGCCGAAGGCTGCCACGGCAAGCAAGCGCTGCTCGACGCCCTCGCCCATCATCAGGTGGGTCAGGTGGTGGTGCGCAATATCGGCGAGCGAATGCTGGGGCGCCTGCTGGCGGCCAATATCCGAGTGCTGCAGTGTCGCTCTGCCCGCCTGCCGCTGCCCGCGCTGCTAGCCCCCGCCAATCTGCAACCTCTTACCGAGGCTAGTCAGGGCCGTCCGTCTCGCCGTCATCAGAGCAAGGCGACTATCCGTGCCATCCAGCCCCTCGGCACAGGCCACAGCTATGCGAATTGTCACGGTGGTTGCAACAGTGGCTCCGATCACTGTTGCGCCAGTAGTGGCAATCTGGCAGAGAGCTCACGACAAGGCCATACTTGTTGCCACGACAGTGAAGGCGCCAACCAGCAGGGCGGTTGCTGCCATCATCACTGATGCCATCGCCGTGCATGTCATCACCATCAAGGAGAAGAGATCATGTCCATCTGGTTGTTGAGCCTGCTCGCCTCGTTCGTGTTGATCCTGGCCATGGGCACCATCATCTGGTGGCGCCAATACCAGCTTGCCCAGAAGCGGGAAGATAAAGAGGTGCGTCCCTGTGGCTGCTCCAGCGCCTGCGCGGATCACCTCTATCAAATCAGCGAGCCGACGCCCAAAAAGTAACCTGACCGCAGCCGCCATAGCCGCAGATAGAAGGTCGGCAAAATAAGGGCGCGTGGAATCGAGAGGCGCATAAAAGAGAGGGGGCACCTGCTGGTGCCCCCTCTCTTGTTACGCTTTCCATTCATGCTTGTTCCGCCACTTTGCCCTTACGCGCATCACACGTGCTCAACAAGGCTCTGCGCCGCTGGCCGCCACGCTCGCAGTGCAGGCCGAATCCTGATACTGCTGATAGATGGCATAAAACTCGGCCTTGTTGTGCAGGGCTGCGGCGACACAGGCGGGATCAAACTGGCTGCCGGCATGCTCCTCCAGATAGGCAAACGCCGTCTCGAACGGCCAGGCCTTCTTGTAGGGGCGCTCGCTGGTCAGGGCATCAAACACATCGGCCACCGTCACGATGCGGGCCGCCAACGGGATCGCCTCCCCCGCCAGCCCCAGCGGATAGCCGGTGCCGTCAAAGCGTTCGTGATGGCTGGCGATGATATTGGTCAGCATGTCAGTGTGATGAATGCCATCGAGACCAAACTCGTTGATCATCAGGCTGATCATCTCCCGCCCCTTGCCGGGGTGGATCTTCATGATCTCGAACTCTTCCGGGGTCAGTTTGCCCGGCTTGAGTAAAATGGCGTCCGGCACCGCGATCTTGCCGATGTCGTGCAGCTCGGAGAAAAGGTAGATAAACTCCACCTCCTCATCGCTCAGCCCGCAAGTCGGGGCCAGCGTCTTGGCGATCAGCCGGGAGTAGGCCGACATCCGGTGCAGATGGTTGGCGGTCTCCTCATCCCGATAACGGCTAAACTCCCGCGCCGTGGTCAGCGCGCCGCCAAGGGTCTGGATGGAGAAAAACTCCACCGCAATGATGGCCGACAGCGCCTGGGCATAGGCCGACAGCTCGCTGCGGATCGGCTCCTCGAAGTATCCCGGCTCCATGGCATCACAAAACAGAAAGCCAAACAGTTTGCTGTTGAACAGCAGCGGCTCGGTATAGCTGGAGGCATAACCCGCCTCCAGCACCTTGCGGCTGTGCTCCGACGCAGAGCCACGCAGGGCATCGAGATTTCCGAGCACCCGGGGCTGCTTGTGCTCCGCCAGATAACTCAGGGAGGGGACATCGCTCAGCTTCACCTCATATTGCACCAGTGGCGAGGGCCCCTCGGTGCTGTGGGCAAAGGTCTTGAGCTGATCGGTATGGGGATCGTAAATCGCGATGGCCACCCGACTCAGCTTGTCAAAGCGCTGCCTGAGCGTGGCATGTACGCTCTGCATTTTTTCGCCAAATGAACTTTCCATCGCCTTCTCCAACGGGACCCCGTGATGGAAGTATAGTGACTCCCTTTGACGCTCTCCCCGCCACAGAGTCAAAATTGACAGAAAAATCAACAAAGCAGCATCCCCACAACCAACCCGCATGGCAGAGGCAATAGCCCTACCAAGTGCACGCCATCACCGGCTGCTGGTGCGGCCCAATCTTGCCTGGTCGGAGATATTGTTCGGTTCTGCCATGCTGGCTGTATAGTTTTTGGTTAACCATTCCGGTAAAATCCGCGCCCTTAAAGAAGAGCCACCTAAGAGTGATTGAGCGATGTCCAACACAAAACAGGCCCCCAAAGTAGGATTCGTCTCCTTGGGTTGCCCCAAAAACCTGGTCGATTCAGAACGCATCCTGACCCAGCTGCGTACCGAAGGGTACGATGTGGTGCCCAGCTATGACGATGCCGAGCTGGTCGTCGTCAACACCTGCGGCTTTATCGACAGCGCGGTGCAAGAGTCGCTGGAAGCAATCGGCGAAGCGCTGGCCGAGAACGGCAAGGTGATCGTCACCGGCTGCCTCGGCGCCAAAGAGAATCAGATCCGCGAGATCCACCCCAAGGTGCTCGAGATCACCGGCCCCCACGCCTATGAAGAGGTGCTGGGTCACGTCCACAAATATGTGGAGAAGCCGCAGCACAACCCCTTCACCAGTCTGGTACCGGCCCACGGCGTCAAGCTGACCCCGCGCCACTACGCCTATCTGAAGATTTCCGAAGGGTGCAACCACCGCTGCACCTTCTGCATCATCCCCTCCATGCGCGGGGATCTGGTGAGCCGCCCCATCGGCGACGTGCTGGCCGAAGCCAAGCGCCTGAAAGAGGCGGGCGTGAAGGAGCTGCTGGTGATCTCCCAGGACACCTCCGCCTACGGCGTCGATGTGAAGCACCGCACCGGTTTCTACGACGGCATGCCGGTCAAGACCAGCATGGTCGCCCTGTGCGAAGAGCTGGCCAAGCTCGATATCTGGGTACGTCTGCACTACGTCTACCCCTACCCGCACGTGGATGACGTCATCCCGCTGATGCGCGATGGCAAGGTACTGCCCTACCTCGATATTCCGTTGCAGCACGCCAGCCCGCGCATCCTGAAACTGATGAAGCGCCCGGGTACAGTCGAGCGCACTCTGGAGCGGATCCAGAAGTGGCGCGAGATCTGCCCGCAGATCACCCTGCGCTCCACCTTTATCGTCGGCTTCCCGGGCGAGACCGAGGAGGATTTCCAGATGCTGCTGGACTTTATCGACAAGGCGGAGCTGGATCGGGTCGGCTGCTTCAAATACAGCCCGGTCGAAGGGGCGTTGGCCAACGAGCTGCCGGATCCGGTACCGGAAGAGGTACAGGAAGAGCGCTTCCAGCGCTTTATGGAGCTGCAACAGCAGGTCTCCATCCGCAAATTGGCCCGCAAAGTGGGTCAGGAGCTGACCGTTATCATCGACGAGGTGGATGAAGAGGGCGCCACTGGCCGCTCTTTTGCCGATGCACCGGAGATCGACGGTCTGGTCTACCTCAACGGCGAAACCGGCCTTAAGCCGGGGGACATGGTCAAAGTGCGGATCGACGAATCCGACGAATATGACCTGTGGGCCAGCCTGATCAGCTAATTGATGCTTTACCAGCCAAATGAAAAAAGCGCCTGCGGGCGCTTTTTTATTGGCTCAATGTCGCAGGCAAAACCACTGGTCTAGCTCAAATCATGGAGCGCCTTGCCAAGAGGCGGCGTGAGGCGCAAATCAGAGAAACGCACCGCCAGCCCCTGCCGCTCCGGTGTGCAGCACATCACCCCGATAAAGCAACTTTCGCTTGGCGGAAACGGGGCGAGGCGCAGCAGAGGCCACACCTTGCCATCGGTGGAGTATTGCAAACGCAGGCAATCGGCCAGCCGGGTCAGCCGCAGCCAGAAGCGGCGCGGATTGCCGGGGAAAATGCCGGTGGCCCAGTCAGAGCGCGGATTGGTCAGCACGCTGCCGATCATCGGCTGGGCATCGTTGTACTCGATCCCCGCTTTCAGCCAATGCTCGTCGTCTTGCAACAGCATCAGCCCCGCCTGATCGTAGAGGGTGGTGAACTCCCCCTCGACGCAGACCTGAAAGGTAAACTCACCCGCCACCTCGCAACCATAGAGATGCCCGCTGTGGCGCTCGAAGCCATACCAGGTGCTGCGCCAAAAATCGGTCTGCTGGTCTGTCACCACCTGCAAACCGCCCTCTGTCTTGTGCCACTCGGCCGGTTCATTGAGCCAGCGCCATTGCGTCTCTTCCATCATCCTGCTTTGCTCCCTTATCCCGCGTAATCCCGCGCAAATGCGGCTCGCCAACGCCTCGTCCGGTAACGACAGGTCATGGCGGCGCCTCTGCGGAACCAAAAAAGGAGTCAATAGTGTCGCTATTGCCGTCCCGATACAAGGCTTGTGCGTAGCGCCATCAGTGCGCCCCAAAAAGCGCGGGGGGCCTGATGGCCCCCCGCAAACACACCGGATGAGAAAATGCCTTACTTGGCGGCGCTATCCTTCACGCACTTCTGGACAAAGCTGTTCTTGGCCGCGCCCGCCAGCTTCTTGTCGGCGGCCGCCTTCTCGCACTTGGCCGCCGGATCCACCGCCGCGCCCGTCTTCACGCACTTCTGGATAAAGCTGTTCTTGGCCGCACCGGCCAGTTTCTTGTCGGCGGCCGCCTTCTCGCACTCGCCGGTCGCGGCGCCAGCGGCATCTTTCACACACTTGCCGACAAAGCTGGTCTTGGCGGCGCCGCTCAGCTTTTTGGCCGCAGCCTGCGCCTCGCACTGCAACTGGGTTGTGTCGTTGGCAAAGACCGGATTGGCCAGCAGCACGCTGCCGCAGAGCAGGCCGAACAGGATGGTACGCTTCATGGGTGATCTCCTCACTATCTGGTGATGTGTTTGCATGGTCATATTTGCATGACGATGTGTTGCAAATGGCTGTGATTGCAACAGCTGATTGTTGCCGCAGATCCCCCGCCTCGCCAGCTTGGGACGCGGAGCACAGGACAACTATCGCCCGCACTATAGCGCCGATTGGCAGAGCGGGATTGTCCCCGACCAACCCTTCCTCAGCGGCAAGCCAGCCCTATTCCTTCCTGCCACGCCCGCCAACCCCAATAGCATCAAGGGCCATGGGAATCCTGCCTCCGGTCACTGTCTTTTATTGAGCCAGCGCAAAAAATCAGTCATTACTGACACTTACGTCACTTTTTGACTGGTACGGCCAGATTCGATTGGCTTAACATAGCCATCCGGTGCCTATTCATCCGTGATGGGCTGCTGCCCTCGCTGGTTAATGGAGCATTTTGGAAGCTGTAATCCACGGGCGGTAGCGTCGGTTTTGATGAGACTGTATTTTGTTTAAAAAGGTACAAACCCCATAATTTCCCACTTGGCCGCTAGGCTTCAAGCTCTCGCGTTCAAAGCACACTCTCGCAAATTCACTCCCATATATGATGGTAATTTCAGAGTGACTCAATAGATCGAAGGAAGACAGTATTGGCAGATAATAGTGTAAATGCTGGAGTTAGAGCCCAACAGGGATTTGCATTGCAGAGGAATATGGCTTTATTCATTATATTGGATAACTTCGATAAGAAATTCGGTGGGACTAACTATTTTTTATCTCTTGAACACTTAGAAGATATCCTATTCTGCTTTGTAGATAACCATGGCCACGCGGTTAAAGTTGAGACATATCAATCTAAGAAAAAGTCTGGTGGAAGCTGGTCAATTGATAATGAACTTGCTGAAATAATCATTAATATACTAAAGGTCGGCAAGTCTTTGATACAAGATCAATATCCTAAATGTCAAAATTATGAGCATGATTTATTTTTCTCATCAAATACATCAATGCAACTTAAAAACAGTATTAAGATTGAGGTTGGTGGAAAAACAAAATCAAAAACATACAGCGAACATATTAATGAGGAAAATTCTGAAGTAAATTACTCAGACTTAAACCAGCATATTCAGGATGCAATCACATCCAAGCTAGTTGACATTGACGATTTTAATAAACATAGCCTTTCCGATGAGTTAAAAAATCTAAAGTTGTTATATATCGATTTCAATAAAACAAATAAAGAGCAAGAAAATCAACTAAGAGGCAAGTTAGATGATATTTTTGGAAAAAAAATTCATGATACAAAAGCTGCTTTAGATTCTATTTTTAGATTATTTAAAGATGTGGAACTTACATATAATCAAAAAAGTACCGCCAGACTTTCTGAAAAATCGAAACAAGTACAAAGTCAAGATATAAATAGAGCTATAAATATTATAACGACTAAATCTAAAGCATTCCAATTCTGGCGAGATCAAAAAAGGGATATAGCAATTAAGCTAGGAATAAGGCCATTCGAGCAAGATACATTTGAGACAAACTTTTCACTGGCTTTCGACCTGTTTAAAAGCCAAGACGAAGCAGAACACAGAAAAATTCTATTTTTTGTAAAAGAAAACTATATGGATTGTCAAGGATTCACGGAAGATGAATGCATTGATGAGTTATTCCATAAATTTAACACAGCACATAACACGAATTTTGATGATAAAACTCTGAAAGCCATCATATATGCAGCTTACTTTGAATCAATCAACAAAACGGATAACTAAAATTGAGAGTATCAGTAGAATATAATAGATTTTTTGCTTTCAGTAGTAAGTCGAAGAAGTTTTTTAACACTAGCTTTTCTAGAGGCATTAATATTATTCACGGTAAAAATACCTCTGGTAAAAGTACACTTTTACAGTCTCTGCTTTATACTTTCGGCATTAATGATGAAAAAAGAAAACTGAGTGAAATTTTAAGTGATGATGTGATTTTTCGCTTAGACTTTACAGTTAAAAGTCAGGGTGATAAAAAAGTATCGATAGTTAGGGATGATGAGGTTATATCAATAAAAATTGACGATAAAAAACCCATTAAGTTTATTGGAATAAGTGCTAATCACTCGAGAGAACACACAAAGCTAAAGTTGTTTTTATCTCAATTGTTTGGTTTCAGTTTACATCTTGAATATGATAAAGAGTATAAGCCAGCATCTCTTGAAGCCCTATTTTTACCATATTACGTAGCACAAGATGTTGGCTGGGTTTACAGACATAAATCGTTTCGAGGCTTAGACTTTATTAGGAATTTTAAAAACGATTTCTTTGACTACTATTTAGGCATAATAAACAACTATGACCGTCTAGAAAAAACTCGATTAGAACTTGAGAAAAAAGAGTTAGAAGCTGAGTCTAGAGTTTTCCACACAATAGAAAGAAATGATATAAATTTTAAGTTGGCAAAATTAAAAGACGATGCCTTTTCTTCAAAGGCTATGGAATATATTGAGCCATATAAAGAAAACAAATCAAAACTGATTGAGCTTGAAAAAAACTATCTATTAACCTGCAATAAAATAACTTTGCTAGAAGAACATCGAAAGGTATTGCTAAGAGTCAGAAGAAGTTTACAAAGCGACATTCTTTCCGACACTAAATGTCCTACTTGCTCACACGAATTGAGGCATTCAATTGAGGACACTTACAATCACTTTCAAAATTTGAACGATACAGAAAAGCAACTTGCAGAGTTAAAAGTAAACCTTAAAGAACTGAAAGATAATCAGGGAATATTGAATTCAATTATGAACTCAATGGCAGAAAAAAGAGCTGTTATTGAAAATGATTATTATGAACTTCTGGATTACAAAGTTGACAACGTGACATTTGCAACCTGGCTAAAAAATAAAGTAAATGTGGAAATGTCTGATGAAATCATGAAAAAAATTGGAGCTAATACATCTAAAATTTTAGAAATAGATGGCGAGCTCGCTAAGTTCAAAACTGACACAGTAGTCAAAGAAGAAAGACGCAGTGCAAGTTATAAATTCAAAGCCATTTTTGAAAAGTATACTTCAGAATTAAAAGTTAAGTCATTTCAAGATGACAGGTTTTATCTTTTGTATGAGATACCAGCATTCCCTCGCCAAGGCGTGGAACTACTAAAGACACTACTAGCATATAACTTTGCGTTTGTTAGTCTGATCAAAAAGACTGAATACACACACATCCTACCATTAATGTTAGACGCAATATTTGAAGGAGATTTTGAAGATGAAAGTAGGAATGATATTCTTAAATTTATCAGTAAAAACAAGCCTTCCGACCAGCAACTAATATTTTCAATTGCAGACTCAAAAACCAATGCTCTATCTGCTGAGCACTACAATAAATCTCACTTCCAAGGGAATGCAAACCTTATTTGCATTGGTCAAAACAGCAGAACTAGATCTTTGTTAACTGAATATAATGGAGAGTTCGACAGTTATATATCGGAAACAATATCAATATTGAGTTAAGTAAAAAAAAATAAAAAATCCCCCGTTGCCGGGGGATTTTTATTTCTATCGGTTATCTCAGCTAAGTGGCTTAACCCACCAAAAACGCCCTTAACCGGGCAAACTCCGCAGGCAAATTAACGGAGAGCAGCGGCAGCTCGGCATGCTTGGCCAGCGGGCCGGGCAGCGGTACATCCAGACTCAGGATCTCGTCCACCGACTCCTTGAACTTGGCGGGATGGGCGGTGCAGAGGAACACCCCCACTTCGTCCTCGGCCAGCTGTTCCCCCAGCAGATCCCAGGCAATGGCGCCATGAGGTTCGCACAGGTAATCCTGCTGGTGCAGGCGCTTGAGTGCATCGCGGGTCTGGGCATCGTCACGCATGCCGGAGCCCAGGGTCTCCAGCGCCCAGCCCTTGCGACGGCAGAGCTCTTCTACCCGCGGCCAGTTGTTGGGGCGGCTGACATCCATGGCGTTCGACAGGGTGGCCACTGTCTGGTGCGGATCCCACTGCCCGGTTTTCAGGTAGCGCGGCACGGTGTCGTTGGCGTTGGTGGCAGCGATAAAGCGCTTCACCGGCAACCCCAGCGCCTTGGCGATAAGGCCTGCGGTGAGGTTGCCGAAGTTGCCGGACGGCACGCTGATCACCGCCTTGGCACGATCGGCTTTCGGCAACTGGGCCACCGCCTCGAAGTAGTAGCAAACCTGCGCCAGCAGACGGCTGATATTGATGGAGTTGGCGGAGTTGAGGCCAATGGCCTTTTTCAGTGCCTCGTCGTCAAAGGCCTGTTTCACAAGCGCCTGACAGGCGTCGAAGTCGCCGTCAATGGCGATGGTGCGGATATTGCCGCCGAGGGTGCAGAAGAGCTTCTCCTGCAAGGGGCTGATCTTGCCCTTGGGATAGAGGATCACCACCTCGATCCCCTCCAGCCCGTAGAAGGCGTGGGCCACGGCGGCGCCGGTGTCGCCGGAGGTGGCGGTGAGGATAGTAATTTTGTCGTTGGTTCTAAAGGCCGCGAGACACTGGGCCATAAAGCGGCCGCCGAAATCCTTGAACGCCAGGGTCGGGCCGTGGAACAGCTCGAGGGCATAGGTGTTGTCCTTGAGCTTCACCAGCGGCGCCGGGAAGGTGAAGGCGGCGTTAATCAGCTCGCTCACTTTGGCTGCGGGCACTTCGTCCCCCAGCAGGTGGCTCAGGATGCGGGCAGAGCGTTCGGCCAGCGGCAGATCGAGCAAGGCATCCACATCGGCGAGCGGTTCGAGTTGTTCGGGGAAGAAGAGCCCCTGTTCGCGACCCAAGCCCTGACGCACCGCCTGCGCGAAGCTCACCTGTTCACTGTTGTCCTTGATATTGTAGAGATTCATAGCTCGCTTCCTGTTACCCGTGCCCCGGCCATGTCCAGTTTGCAGACCCGGGCAAATCCATCTTCGTTCTGCACGAAATGTGCTTCCATCCAATCCTTCATCCGCTCGGCCTGCGCAAGATCCTTCATCACCACAAATACGGTGGGACCGGAGCCGGAGATGCCGGTGGCGAGCGCCCCGTTCTGGGCCGCCTGCGCCCGCACCTCGGCGAAACCTTCGATCAGCGCCGCGCGGTAGGGTTCGGCAATCACGTCTTTCAAGACGCTCGCGGCCAGCCCCTCCTGCCCGGTGTAGCTGGCGTGGACAAAGGCAGCCAGGCGGCGGCCATAGGTGAGGCAATCCTGACGGCGATATTGGGCCGGCAGAATGGCGCGGGCGGCAGCGGTCGAGACTACGGTGCCCGGGTAGCAGACCACCCAGTACCACTGATCGAACACCGGAATACCCTGACTGATAACGCCATGCTCTTCCAGCACCAGCTGCATGCCGCCCAGATAACAGGGGGCGACGTTGTCGTAATGAACGGAACCGGAGATCTTGCCTTCCATCTCACCCATCAGCAGCAGCATGTCGTGCTCGTCGAGCGGCCCGCCGTGGAAGGCGTTGAGCCCCTCAAGGGCCGCCACCACGCTGCAGGCGCTGGACCCCAGACCCGAACCAACAGGCAGGTTCTTCTCCAGCACCATCTCTAGCGGCTTGAGACCGAGGCCGCGCTTCTCCAGCGCCTCGCCATAGGCCACCCAGCAGTCATGGAGGATATTCTTTTTCGGATCGTCCGGCAGCTTGTGGGCGTAGCGGCCCACAGAGGACAGCGCAAAAGGCACGTCAGCCGCTTTTACCTGCACCCGATCGCCGAGCAGAGAGCCATCCACGGGGGCGAGCGCCGCCCCCAGAACATCGAATCCCACGCTCAGGTTGGCGCTGGAGGCGGGCGCGTAGGCGACAACGCTACCGCCGTCCGTCATATAAGAGGGGTACATGTCTGAACTCATGCTTATAGCTCCTGCTTCCAGTTCTGGGTGCGCAGCACGTCGGCAAAGACGCCCGCCGCGGTCACTTCGGTACCGGCGCCATAGCCGCGCAGCACCAGCGGGATCGGCTGGTAGTAGGTGGAGAAGAAGGCGAGCGCGTTCTCCCCGTCTTTGACCTTGAACAGCGGCTCGTCGGCCCCGACCGCCTTGATGGCGACCTTGCACTTGCCACCCTCGATGGAACCCACATAGCGCAGCACCTTGCCTTCACGCTGGGCGGCGGCGAACTGGTCGCGGAACCAGCCGTCCGCTTCGGGCAGACGGGCCATAAAGGCTTCTACATCGCCGCTCACATCAAAGCCCGGCGGCAGCGCCTGCTCTACCTCGACATCGGAGAGCTCCAGCGCCATGCCAGCCTCACGAGCCAGAATGAGCAGCTTGCGCGCCACATCCATGCCGTTGAGATCGTCGCGGGGATCCGGTTCGGTAAAGCCGTTACTGCGAGCGATCTTGGTGGCTTCAGAGAACGCCATCCCTTCATCCAGCTTGCCGAAGATAAAGGAGAGGGAACCGGACAGAATGCCGTCGAAGGCACGCAGCTTGTCACCGGCCTTGATGAGGTTTTGCAGGTTCTCGATAACCGGCAAACCGGCGCCCACGTTGGTTTCATAGAGGAACTTGCGGCGAGTCTGGCGGGCGGTGCGGCGCAGCGCCTTGTAGTAATCGAGCGAGCCGGTGTTGGCCTTCTTGTTCGGAGTGACCACATGGAAACCGGCGGCGAGGAAGTCCGCATACTGGACGGCAACTGCCTCGGAGGAGGTGCAGTCGACGATCACCGGGTTGATGATGTGGCTATCTTCCACCAGCTTTTTCACCCCTTCCAGCGAGAAGCTGTCGCGGGCTTCCACCAGCTGTTCGCGCCAGTTGGCGAGGTTCAGGCCATCCTTGTTGACCGCCATCTGGCGGCTGTTGGCGATGCCGACCACGCGAAGGCCAGTGCCCTGCTCGGCCAGTACCGGTTGCTGGCGGGCGATCTGATCCACCAACGCCGCACCGACGCCACCGACCCCGACCACAAACAGGTCGATAAACTGCTGGCTGCCAAAGAAGTTCTGGTGGCACGCCTTGATAGCTTCCGCCACCTTGCGATCCCGCACCACCGCCGAAATAGAGCGCTCGCTGGAGCCCTGCGCGATGGCGACGATGTTGATGGAGGCTTGCGCCAGCGAGGTGAAGAAGCGGGCCGCCATCCCTTTGCTGGTGCGCATGCCGTCACCGATGAGGGAGATGATCGCCAGATCGCTGATGATATCCAGCGGCTCCAGCAGCTGGTTTTTGAATTCGAGCTCGAACTCGCGCTCCAGCACCTTGCGAGTCTTATCCTGGTCGTAACTGTGGATACAGAAGCTGACGCTGTACTCGGAAGAGGATTGGGTGATCAGCACGATACTGACCCCGGCGCGGGAGACGGCGGAGAAGATGCGACCGGCCATGCCGACCATCCCCTTCATGCCGGGGCCGGAGACGTTGAACATGCACATGCCGGAGAGATCCGAGATGGCCTTCACTTTCAGGTCATCGTCGCCGCTCTCCGGGCCGATCAGGGTGCCCGGCCCTTGCGGGTTGAAGCTGTTCTTGATGAGGCAGGGAATGTGGAACTGGGCCACCGGCGCGATGGTTTTAGGGTGCAGCACCTTGGCGCCGAAGTAGGAGAGCTCCATCGCCTCCTTGTAGGAGAGGGTTTTCAGCAGATAGGCATCCGGTACCAGACGGGGGTCACAGCTGTAGCAACCCTCGACGTCAGTCCAGATCTCGCAGCACTCGGCATCGACACAGGCGGCCAAGACGGCGGCGGAGTAGTCGGAGCCGTTGCGGCCCAGCAGCACGGTCTCGCCCTTGTCGCTGCCGCCGGTAAAGCCCGGCATCAGGTAGAAGCAATCGCTACGCAGCCCCTTGGCGGCAAAGCGCAGGCGGGAGGCTTCGATATCGACATGGGCTTCCAGATAACCGCCGTCGGTGACCAGCAGCTCTTCCGGCACGATCAGCTCCAGATCCAGGCCGCGCACCCGCAGCAGTTCGTGCATAAAAGCGATGGAGAGGTTCTCGCCACGGCTCAGAATGCGCGCCTGCACGTTGTCCGGGCAGAGGCCCAGCAGACGAATGCCCTGCATCAGCCGCTCCACCTGATCCAGCTCGGCGGTGAGGCGGGCCAGCAGCGCCTTGTCATCGAGCGCCGGATAGGCCGCCTTCAACCCGGCCAGCAGTCGGGAGAAGATGCCATTGACTTCAAACAGGGTGGAACTGGCATCCATGCCGCGACTGGTCTGCTCGACCAGTGCCACCAGATGATTGGTCACCTTGGCAGGTGCAGAGAGCACCAGGGCTACCTGAGATTGGCCGTGGGTGTTGACCGCGATATCGGCCACCCGTAAAAAACGCTCTGCATCGGCCAGTGAAGACCCGCCAAATTTCAACACTCTCATCGCTTTCTCTCCCTGTAAATCTATGAAATTCAATCTAAAAACCAGTCCAACAAAAAGGCCCGTACTGGGTGGGTACGGGCCTTTTTTGATTTCTGTGCTTGTTCGTCAGCGCATCAACCGGCCCCAGTGCCACCTGTGGTGGTACCGGTAATAATGGTGGTGGTGATGACGTTGGTGAATAACTGCATGACGAACACTCGTTGACGAAGCTGGCTTTTAGCAATACCGCGGCGGGCGATGGGCTGTCAACTTAAACCTCTTTGCCAAGTTTGCGCGCAAGGTCTTTGCAGAGCAGGTGGAGCATGTTCAAATCCCGCTGCGGCAGCATGGGCACCCGGTCCATCACCCATTGATGCAGTTTTTCATCCTGCGAAACTCCGAGTTCACCCAGCAATTCTGCTGTTTTGCTTTTCAGCACCCGAACCTGCCCGACGTTATCAAAATTTTCTGCTACCGCAGCGCCACCGTCGGCGTTCAGCTCATCCATCAGCTGGCTCATCTCGTAGGCGTAGAGCATGATCGCCTGCCCCAGATTGAGAGACGGGTAGCTCACCTTGAGGGGCAGATAGCTGATGAGATCGACCTCGGCCAGCTGCTCGTTGGAGAGCCCCGACTCCTCACAGCCAAAAACGATGGCAACCTTGTTGAGGGAAGGTTTGCTGCGGATCTGCTCGCGGATCTCCCCCGGCGTGAGGTAGTGCTGGTAGCGACCGCGCTCACGGGCGGTGGTGGCGATCACCAGATCCATGTCGGCCAGCGCCTCGGGCAGGGTATCGAACGCCTCGGCCTGAGTCAGAATCTCCTGAGCACCGTGAGCTACCCAGCTCGCCTCCTCCTCTTCGTGTACCCGGCTCGCCACCAGTCGCATGGCATCGAATCCCATGGTTTTCATGGCGCGGGCAGCCGCCCCCACGTTCGCAGGTCGGGCAGGTGCCACCAGGACAAAATAGAGCTTCATCGGGTTTCCTCACAGGCCGGACGGCCTCTCAAACAGACAGTAAACAGTCGCTAAACCATCACCAAAACAGGGGCGCAATCTACCGTTTATCCCCGAAAATTGCCACTTGAACAGACGTTTGAATGTTGCGATAGTGGCCTGACGTGTGAACAAATTACACCCAATCCTTAGCGCTATCGGCCCGACAGATCACAAGGAAGAGAAAGATGCAGCAGCCATTGGAACAGGCCGTCGCCGAGACTATCCTGCAACGCTTCGAGTCGTTTTACAGCCGGTTTCTCGAGATAACCCAGGGCAGCAAGAGCCGCTTCGAGAACAGTGACTGGCTGGGGGTGCAGCTCGCCGGGCGCGAGCGAATTCGCCTCTATGACCACCATGTGGGGGCCACCGCCAGCTCCATCCGCCAGATGATGGGGGAACACCACGCCACTCAGGAGCTGCTCAAGCGGGTCAAAAGTGCCTTCAGCGATCTGCTGCCCCGTTGTGACAACTTCGAGGTGGCGGAGTCCTTCTTCAACTCCGTCTATCGGCGGATCTTTCGCCATCGCAATATCCGCGACGAGAACCTCTATATCCACCCCTTTGTCAGCCGTGGCGAAAAACCGGACCTGAGCGCCCTGCTGCGCATCTATCGCACCGATCTCGCCCACCTGCCGCAGACCCTGAGCCAGCTTTTGGGGGATTACAGCTTCACCCTCCCCTACGAAGACAAGCAGCGGGATATTGTCGACATCCACCGCCATCTTGCCGAGAACGGCCCGCAAATCCTCCATGATGAGCCGTTTGCCATCGAGCTGCTCAAAGAGGTGTTCTACCGCAACAAGGGGGCCTATCTGGTGGGACTGATCCGGGCCCGGGATCAGGTGTTCCCCTTTATCCTGCCCCTGCTCAGCACCGGCCACAGCATCTATGTGGACACGGTGATCTTCGAGCCGGATCTCGCCTCCATCGTGTTTGGCTTCGCCCGCGCCTACTTTATGGTTTATGCCCGCGAACCGGCGCTGTTTGTCGCCTTTCTGCGCCAGATCATGCCCCACAAGCCAGATTACGAGATCTACAACGCCATCGGTTGCCAGAAGCATGGCAAGACCGAGCTCTATCGCCACTACCGCCACCATCTGGCCCAGAGCCGGGATCAGTTCATCATTGCGCCGGGCATCAAGGGGATGGTGATGAGCGTGTTCACCCTCCCCTCCTACGATGTGGTGTTCAAGGTGATAAAAGACGAGTTCACTCCCCCGAAGGATGTGAGCCACGAGCAGGTAAAGGCAAAATACCGGCTGGTTAAACAGCACGACCGGGTTGGCCGCATGGCCGATACCCAGGAGTTCACCAACTTCGAGTTTCCCCTCGATCGCATCTCGCCCGAGCTGCTTGCCGAGCTCAAGACGGTGGCACCGTCGGCGCTCACCATCAGCGACGACAAGCTGGTGATCAAGCACCTCTACACCGAGCGCAAGATGATCCCCCTCAACCTCTATCTGGACAAGGCAGACGAGCAGCAGACCCGCCTCGCGCTGGAGGAGTACGGCAACGCCATCAAGCAGCTGGCGGCGGCCAACATCTTCCCGGGGGACATGCTGTTCAAGAATTTTGGCGTCACCCGGCACGGCCGAGTGGTCTTCTACGACTACGACGAGATCTGTTACATGACGGAGTGCAACTTCCGCCAGATCCCGCCGCCGCGCTACCCAGAGGATGAGTGGAGCGCCGAGCCCTGGTATTCGGTGGCCCCCAACGACATCTTCCCGGAAGAGTTCGCCACCTTCCTGCTGCAAAAGCCGCAGGTGCGGGAGATCATGCTGCAACTGCACAAGGAGATGTTCGACGCCAACTACTGGAAGATGCTGCAGAGCAACATCAAGGTGGGGGTGTTCGAGGATGTCTATCCCTACCGGCGCAAGAAGCGCTTCAAGTACCAGCGCGGCGGCTGATCCCGCAGCGCCCGCGCACATCGCAGCAACGAAAACGGGGTGGCCAGTGCCACCCCGTTTTGCTGACCGCTTTGCCCCTTAACTGCCGCGACGGCGGATCACCCCCTCCTGCATGGTACTCGCCACCAGCACCCCGTCGCGGGTGAAAAACTGACCGCGCACCAGACCGCGACCGCTGCTGGCGCTCGGGCTGTCTACCACGTAGAGCAACCAGTCGTCGAAGCGGAAATCCCGGTGGAACCACATGGAGTGATCGATGGTGGCCACCTGCATATCCGGCTCCCAGTACGACACCCCGTGCGGCTGCAGCGAGGTGAGCAGGAAGTTGAAGTCGGAGGCGTAGGCCAGCAGGTATTTGTGCACCCGCAGATCGTCCGGCATCTGACCGTTGGCCTTGAACCAGACGTGGCGCACCGGGTCCTGCACCGTCGGCCGGATCGGGTCGACCAGGGTCACCGGACGCATCTCGATGGGCTGCTCGCAGAGGATCTTGTCGCGCAGAGAGGCCGGGATCAGGTTCTCGTAGGGGCGCACCAGCTCCAGCTCGCTCTTGAGCTCCTCCGGCGGGGTGATGCCGGTCGGCATCTGCGCCTGATGCTCGAAACCATCGGCCGGCACCTGAAACGAGGCGTTGAGATAGAAGATGGGCTTGCCGCCCTGAATCGCCTTGACCCGGCGGGTAGAGACGGTCTGGCCGTCACGGATATTCTCCACGTCATAGACGATGGGACGGGTCACATCCCCCGGACGCAGGAAGTAGGAGTGAAAACTGTGAACCTGACGGCCGGTCTCGACCGTCTGCTTGGCGGCTGACAAGGCCTGCCCCATTACCTGTCCGCCAAACACGGCCCGCAGACCGAGATCCTGGCTCTGGCCCCGAAACAGGCCCTCCTCGATTTTTTCCAGCGCCAGCAACGCCAGCAGCTCATCAAGTACCTTGCTCATTGTTCACTCCTCTATCAGAGCCGCACAGGCTAACAAGCTCACCGGAGCAGAGCAACCGCCACAGCCTCTTCCGCCCGCCAAAGGGAACGCCAAGAGCCATACACCGCGACCAGCAGCATTTATCGAGTCTGTTTTTTCCCTGCCAGAACCGCTACGCTGTCAGCAATCGATAGAGGTGAGGTCACCCGCCATGCACATCCGTTATCCGGTCACGCCCTCTGCCCCTTATCGCCTCCGCTCGTCCCTTCGCCTTCGTGCCACCCTGTTTGCTCTTTCGCTGCTCCCGGCCGCCACTGTGCAGAGCGCGGTAATTATCACCGGCGAATTGCCCCCCTACTCTTCAGCGACGCTGGCCAATGGCGGCGAGCTGGCAAGCAAGGTGCTCACCACTCTCAAAGCGGCAGGCCACCCGGATCTGAGGGTCTCCTACCAGCCCTGGCCGAGGGGGCTTAAAAACATCGAGCTGGGCAACGCCATCGCCGCCTTCCCCTTTACCTGGACCAACGAGCGCAGCAACTCCCTGTTGTTCAGTACCCCCATCGCCTTCGATATCCAGTCCTGGTACACCACGCCCGACAAGAAGGGGCTGGAATCCCCGCCCTGGCAGCAGAAAACCGCCTGCGTACCCAAGGGGTGGTTCTCCGATGCCATCGAGCGGGTGACCATC
The DNA here is from genome assembly GCF_040908215.1 of Aeromonas sp. R5-4. Classification (NCBI taxonomy): domain Bacteria; kingdom Pseudomonadati; phylum Pseudomonadota; class Gammaproteobacteria; order Aeromonadales; family Aeromonadaceae; genus Aeromonas; species Aeromonas sp. R5-4. Next base: position 195,209 of record NZ_JBFODG010000001.1, read on the forward strand.
GAGCAGAAGCTGATCGTCAGAACCACCAACCGCCTCAACCAGTGCGTTGAGCTGCTGAAAAAGGGCAAAGTCGATCTGGTGCCCATCAACGACACTTCGAAAAAGAACCTCTCGGAGGAGGACAACGCCGCTCTCTACCGTCTCTCGCTGTTTCGCCAGAACGTCACCTTCTATCTGGTCACCGCCCGCAACGAAGAGGGAGAGATGTTTATACGTGACTTCAACAAAGAGTGGATGACACCGGCCAACTGAGGAGTGTGAGAGCAATCATTGCCACATGACCAGAGCCAGCCTGCAGCTGGAGGTCACCCGCTAGAGATGAAAAAGGCCCGCACCAGTTGGTGCGGGCCTTTGCTTGGCCGACTGCGCACTCTTTGACGGCGCGCAGTTCGCAACGGGTTGTCGGCTTACTTGCTACCGGTACCTGAGTTGCGGGTAGAGGCTTGCGGCTTGCGACGGGCGGTGGTGGCGCGAGCGCGCGGCTCTTTGCCCTGCATCTCTTTGTGACGCTGCACGGCACGACGGATCTGGGCGGCCTGCTTGTGACGGCTGGTTTTGCCATCCTGCTGCAGATCGACCTTGGATTCGGTCTCCGGCGGCAGGTTGACCAGACCGCGCAGGTAGTTTACTTCCGGCAGTTTCAGCTCTTGCCAGCCACCGCGCGGGATGCCGCGGTCCAGCTTGACGTCACCGTAGCGGATACGCATCAGGCGGCTCACCTGCACTTCCTGGGATTCCCACAGGCGGCGCACTTCACGGTTGCGACCTTCAGTCAGGGTGACGTTGAACCACTGGTTCAGACCCTCACCGCCAGCCGGTTTGATCTTGTTGAACTTGGCGGTGCCATCTTCCAGCTGCACGCCCTTGCGCAGACGCTGCAGCATGGCTTCGGTGATTTCGCCAAAGACACGTACCGCGTATTCCCGCTCCACTTCGTGGCTCGGGTGCATCAGACGGTTGGCCAGCTCACCATCGGTGGTGAACAGCAGCAGACCGGAGGTGTTGACGTCGAGGCGGCCGACTGCGATCCAGCGGGCACCTTCCATCTTGGGCAGACGATCAAACACGGTGGGACGACCTTCCGGATCGTGACGGGTACACATCTCCCCTTCCGGCTTGTGGTAAGCCAGTACGCGGCAGATCACTTCCTCTGCGGCACGGGTCTTGACCTGGTGACCATCCACCCGGATCACGGCGTTCACTTCGACGCGATCCCCCAGTGTGGCGACCTTGCCATCCACACTGACCCGACCTGCGGTGATCAGGGCCTCCATCTCACGACGGGAGCCGTGACCCGCGCGGGCCAACACTTTTTGCAGTTTTTCACTCATCGGGGTTACCTGATTGTTGATCGCTGCCCACTGGTGAAAGGGGCAACGGGGTTAACTGTAACAAACGCCGGTTGGAGCACTCGCCACAGTTGAAAAATGTATATCTCGGTGACATCGGCACGCTTGGGCGCCATTCACCGGGCATCGCTCTCCCCGTCCACCGCAGAGGGCAACAGGGGTTGCAGCTCCGGATCCAGCTCGGGGAGCTGCTCCAGACTCTGCAGATTAAAGTAATCCAGAAACTCTCTGGTGGTGGCGAGCAGTTCGGGGCGACCGGCCACCTCTTTGTGGCCAATGCTGCGCACCCAGCCACGCTCTTTCAAGGTATTCACTATCTGGCTCGACACCGCCACCCCGCGGATCGCTTCGATCTCGGCCCGGGTGATGGGTTGGCGATAGGCGATCAGGGTCAGCGTCTCCATCACGGCGCGGGAATAGCGCGGCGCCCGCTCGCTCCAGAGCCGCGAGAGCTCTTCGGCATACTCCTGACGCGCCTGAAAGCGCCAGCCGGAGGCGACCTCTTTGAGCTCGACGCCCCGCGAGCTGTAATCTTGCCTGATCTCTGCCAACAGCAGCTGAACATAGCGACTGGTCACCGGATAATCCGCCAGCACGCTGCTTTTCAGCTCGCTGACATTGAGCGGACGACCGGCCACAAACAGCGCCGCTTCGATCAGAGTCTTGAGTCGTTCAGTGGGCAGCGCCACGGTTGCCCTCCTCGCTCTGCTCGGCCAATGCAAAATGGATAGGACCGAGTGGTTCTGCCTGCAGGATCCAGAGCAGTTGCTCCTTGCACAGCTCCAGCAGGGCCAGAAACGTCACCAGTACCCCCATGCGCCCCTCTTCGGCGCGCAGCACCTGCTCAAGGCGCAGGGTCTGCCCCAGCGTGAGCATGGCGAGGATCTCCGCCATGCGCACCCGGGTCGGGATCTGTTCGCGGCGGATCTGGTGATGTTCGAAATGAGTCGCGCGTTTTACCACACTTTGCATGTAAAGGGCGAGCTCAACCAGCGAAACATCGGGCGCCAGTGGCTTGAGGGCGCCAAAATCGGGAGGCAAGGCAGCGGCGATATAAATCTCCCGCTCCACCCGTGGCAGCTCATTGACCCTCTCTGCACCTACCTTGTAGCGCTCGTACTCCTGCAGGCGGCGGATCAGGGTCACCCGCGGGTCTTCTCCCTCATCTTCATCCTCCAGCTCCGGCGCCTTGGGCAGCAGCAAGCGGGATTTGATCTCCGCCAGCCAGGCCGCCATCAGCAGATATTCGGCTGCCAGCTCAAGGTTGAGCCCCTGCATCAGCTCCACGTACTCCATGTACTGGGCGGTGATCTGCAGGATCGGCAGGTTGAGGATATCGAGCTGCTGGCGCCGGATCAGATAGAGCAGCAGATCGAGCGGCCCCTCGAAGGTATCGAGGAACACCTCCAGCGCATCGGGCGGGATGAACAGATCCTGGGGCAGCTCGTGATAGGGCTGCCCCAGGACTTTCGCGATGGGTAGGGCGGAGCCAGCCCCCGTCTCGGCAGTTGGGACTGTCACCGGTTCAGCGACATCACTCAAACGGGGTCGGGTCCCCGGCGCCGCGACGACGCAATACCGGCTCGTCGTCAGAGAAATCGACCACTGTGGTGGGCTGCTCGCCCAGATAACCGCCGTTGACCACCAGATCGATCTGCTTGCCCAGCTTGTCGAAGATCTCTTCCGGGTCGAACTCGGCCATCTCGGAGTCCGGCAGGATCAGAGTGGTGGAGAGCAGCGGCTCGCCGAGGGCTTCCAAGAGCGCCTGAGCAATCTTGTTGTCCGGCACCCGGATGCCGATGCTCTTCTTCTTCTCGTTCATCAGGCGGCGCGGCACCTCTTTGGTCGCCTTGAAGATGAAGGTGTAAGCGCCCGGGGTGTTGTTCTTGATCAGGCGAAACGCGCTGTTGTCGACCTTGGCGTAGGTGGAGATCTCGGAGAGATCGCGGCACACCAGAGTGAAGTCGTGGTTGGCGTCGAGGCGACGGATGCGGCAGATGCGCTCCAGCGCGCCCTTGTCACCCATCTGGCAACCCAGCGCATAACCGGAGTCGGTCGGATAGACGATAACGCCGCCGTTCTGGATGATCTGTACCGCCTGACCGATCAGTCGGGCCTGGGGGTTTTCAGGATGTACGTAAAAATGCTGACTCATAGCTTGTTCTCGCAATGGGGGCAGCAATACCTGCCCGCTCGTATGGTCACGGGTCAAAGACCCATGACACTACCTTAACCTGTTTGTGGCCGCTTCGCTGGCGCCGTTACCGACTCGCCAGCAGCTCGGCATGTTGCTCGGTGGTGAGCCCAAAGTGACCGGGATAGGCCAGCCAGACGGGCATTCCCTCTTTGGGCAGCCAGAGATGGCGGCCCAGCTCGGTCCAGTTGGAGGGGAAGTGAAAATCCGATCCCACCGAGATATAGAGGTCGTGATCCTTGGCCCACTGGCCCAGATTGGCCCGCTCCTGCGGGCTCTGTTGGGGCAATGAGACCTCCATGGCATCGCCACCGGCCGCCTTGAAGGCCACCAGCAGCCGCTTGATCCACTTGGCGGTGAGATCGTAACGGCTCGGATGAGCCAGCACCGCCAGCCCGCCAGCGGCGTGAATGGCAGCGATGGCTTCGCTCATCTCGGGCCACTCGGCCGGGGCATAGCCTTTATTGCCACGGCTCAGGTACTTTTTGAATACCTTTTGCATGTTGTCGGCCACCCCGCGCGCCACCAGCACCCGGGCAAAGTGGGCGCGGGTCACGGCAGCATCACCGGCCAGCGCCTTGGCCTCTTCATAGGTGCCGGGGATGAGGCACTTCTCCAGACGACGCCCGATTTCCAGCGCGCGCGCCTCACGACGGGCCAGCTGACCAGCCAGAAAGTCGGTCAGCTGCGGATTTTTTTCATCCACCCCCAGCGCCACAATATGAATTTCGTGATGCTCCCAGCCGGTGGAGATCTCGACCCCGCTCACCAGTCGCAGCGGCAGTTGCTCGGCTTCGATAGTGCGACGCACCTCATCAAGCCCGGCAAGGGTGTCGTGGTCAGTAACTGCTAACACCTCGACCTGTTTTTCGGCAGCGCGGCGCACCAGTTCGGCTGGGCTCAGCACCCCGTCGGAGGCAGTGGTATGGCAGTGAAGATCGAATCTCATCAGGTTATTCCGCTCTCGTGGTCAGGTCACCATTCATGGCAAATCGGTGAAAGAAGGCTAAAAAGCGACTTGACTTGGCCGCGGCTTTATCGTTTTCTGTAGGCACTTCATTGCAAACATCTTTTTACAGGACTTTATCATGCAAACGACTTCCATCCTGACCATCTGGTGGTGGCACACTCCCTGACATGCGGGCGTGTGGTCGTTGCTGTACCTGTAATCTGACAGCAAATTAAGAACCCAAAGAAAAAGCCCGCTGACCCCAGCGGGCTTTTTTATTATCCGGCAAATGGACCTGTGATGAAACCGAGAATTCAGACAAGCAAGCTGACCTGGCGATGGCGCCCCTGAACCAGCCACCCCGGACCAATTAAATTTTCAAGGAATTCAACGTCATGAACATCGGTAAAACACATCACACGCAAGGGAACGCACTATGACAGCCACACATCGCCTTCCTCTGGGTGAATTCGATACCCTCAAACTCAACGCCCCCTATGTGGCCGATCCGCTGGCGCTCTATACCCGCCTCTGTCAGGGCCGCCCCAACAACCTGCTGCTGGAATCAGTGGAGATCGACTCCAAGGCGGGTAAACAGAGCCTGTTGCTGGTGGATGCCTGCCTGCGCATCGAGTGCCGTGGCCGCACCGTGCGGGTTCGTAGCCTGAACGACAACGGCGCCCAGTTGCAGAGCCTGCTGGCCGAACGGCTGCCCGTGGTGGTGGCCCGCTCGCTAGTAGATGGCGAGCTGCAGCTCGACTTCCCGGCCTCCGATCGGGAGCTGGACGAAGACTCCCGCCTCAAGGGGAGCAGCGTGCTGGACGTGCTGCGCACCCTGCAACGGGAGCTCGATTGCCAGCTGGGTAAAGAGGCGCTCTTTATGGCGGGCAGCTTTGCCTATGACCTCATCGCCTCTTTTGAAGATCTGCCCGAAGTCCCGGAGGGGAGCAACAGCTGCCCCGACTACTGCTTCTATGTGGCCGAGACCCTGATCACCATCGACCATATCGAACGCACTACTCAACTGCTGGCCTGCATCTTTGGCGGCGACAGCGACGAAAGCCAGGTTGAAGACAGATACACCCGCCTGACCGAACGGCTCACCGACTTCAAACAGATTTGCCAGCAACCCCTCTGCGCCGAGCTGACCACCCAGCCCCTGACCGGCGGCATGAGCGTGGACAAGAGCGACAAACAGTTCTGCGCCGAGGTGGAGAAGCTCAAGGGCTTTATCCGCCGTGGCGACATCTTCCAGGTGGTGCCGTCCCGCTGCTTCTCCCTGCCCTGCCCCAGCCCCCTGGCCGCCTATCGCCGCCTCAAACAGACCAACCCCAGCCCCTACATGTTCTACGTGCAGGATGAGGGCTTCACCCTGTTTGGCGCCTCGCCGGAGAGCGCGGTGAAATTCTGCGCCGCCAGCCGCGACGTGGAGATGTACCCCATCGCCGGTACCCGCCGCCGCGGCTTCAACCCGGATGGCAGCATCAACCGGGATCTCGATGGCCGCATCGAGCTGGAGCTGCGTCAGGACGAAAAAGAGGTGGCCGAGCACCTGATGCTGGTGGATCTGGGCCGCAACGACATCGCCCGCATCTCCGAACCCGGCACCCGCTACGTCAAGGAGCTGCTGAAAGTGGATCGCTACAGCCACGTGATGCACCTGGTCTCCAAGGTGGTCGGCACCTTGCGTTCCGACCTTGACGCCCTGCACGCCTATCAGGCCTGCATGAACATGGGCACCCTCACCGGCGCACCGAAGATCCGCGCCAGCGAGCTTATTCGCATGGTGGAAGGCAAGCGCCGCGGCAGCTACGGCGGCGCGGTCGGCTACATCAACGGCGCAGGCGAGATGGATACCTGCATCGTCATTCGCTCCGCTTTCGTGAAAGATGGCGTGGCCCACGTGCAGGCCGGTGCCGGGGTGGTCTATGACTCCAAGCCGCAAGCAGAAGCGGACGAAACCCGCGCCAAGGCGGCCGCCGTGCTGGCCGCCATCGCCGCCAGCCATGGCACCTCTCTGCAAGCCCTGAGCGCCCAGCAGGAGCAACATAAGGACGTGAGCCAATGAGTACCGGATCAACAGCCACTAATATCTTCCTGCTCGACAACTTCGACTCGTTTACCTACAACCTCGTCGACCAGTTCCGCTCCCTCGGTTATCCGGTGCGGATCTACCGCAACAGCCTGCCGGCCAGCCGCATCATGAGCGAAATCGCTGCCTGTGAAGGGGACGCCGTGCTGGTGCTCTCACCGGGCCCGGGTGCCCCCCATGAGGCGGGCTGCCTGATTGATCTGATCAAACTGGCCCGCGGTCAGGTGCCCATCCTCGGTATCTGCCTCGGCCATCAGGCCCTGTGCGAAGCCTACGGCGGCACTGTCGGGGCGGCGGGCGAGATCGTCCACGGCAAGCGTTCTCTCATTGAGCACAACGGCCACGGCGCCTTCGCGGGGCTGCAAAGCCCCTTGCCGGTGGCCCGCTACCACTCGCTGGTTGCCACCTATGTACCGGAAGAGCTGACGGTGATTGCCCACTATCAGGGGATGCCCATGGCCATCGAGCAGCAGGATGAGCGGGTGCTGGGTTTCCAGTTCCACCCAGAATCCATCATGACCTCGGAAGGGGCCCGTCTGCTGACTCAGGCGCTCGCCCACATCACCCGCCCAGAAAGCAGCGTGCGTTAAGGTAAGGAGACCAACATGCATCAACATCTCAACACCCTCTATCAGGGTCAGTCTCTGAGCCGTGAAAGTACCCGCGACGCCTTCGGCCAGGTGGTACGTGGCGAAGTGGATCCCATCGTTCTCGCCAGTCTCTTGACCGCCCTCAAGATCAAGGGGGAGACCCCGGAGGAAATCGCCGGCGCCGCCGAGGCCCTCTTGGCAGAAGCGCGCGACTTCCCGCGTCCGGACTATGCCTTCTGCGATATCGTCGGCACCGGTGGCGATGGCCTCAACACCATCAACGTCTCCACCACCTCGGCGCTGGTCGCTGCCGCTTGCGGCCTGAAAGTGGCCAAGCACGGCAACCGCTCGGTCTCGAGCAAGTCGGGTTCGAGCGATCTGCTGGACAAAATGGGCATCAAGCTCGACATGAGCCCGGCGCAGGCGCGCCATTGCCTTGACGAGCTCGGCATCTGCTTCCTGTTCGCCCCCCAGTACCACGCTGGCGTGCGCCATGCCATGCCGGTGCGCCAAGCCCTCAAGACCCGCACCCTGTTCAACGTGCTGGGGCCGCTCATCAACCCGGCTCGCCCCACCTATCAGCTGATGGGGGTCTATGCCCCCGAGCTGGTGCGTCCCATCGCAGAAACCCTGCTGGCACTGGGGCTGAAAACCGGTATGGTGGTTCACGGCGCCGGGCTGGATGAAATTGCCATCCACGGCCCGACCCAGGTGGCCCAGATCCGTGACGGCGAGATCCGCGAATTTATGATCACCCCGGCTGATTTTGGCCTCGAGACCTATCCGGTCAGCGCCATTCAGGGTGGGGAGCCTGAAGAGAACCGCGCCATCACCGCCGCCATTCTGGAAGGGCGTGGCACCCCGGCCCACAACGCCGCCATCGCCGCCAATGTGGCGCCGCTGCTGCTGATGGCGGGCAAAGCGAAAGATCTCAAGAGCGCGGCGGCCGAGGTGCTGGCGGTGCTGGCGAGCGGTAAAGCGGCTGAGCTCGCCGCCCGGCTGGCTACTCTGAGCCATCAGGAAGCGGGCCATCAGGAGGCATGATGTCAGCCACCACGTTGCACAACAGTCATTCAGAACGCCCGCAGGGCAAGAGCCAGTTTCGCAAGGATAACGAGATGTCAGACCTTATTGCCCCCCATGCTTTTCTGAACATGGCCTCCATCAGCCAGACCATTCTCGGCAAGATCGTGGCGGCCAAACAGGAGTGGGTTGCCGCCCGCAAGCTGGCACAGCCGCTGGAGAGCTTCCAGAGCGCGCTGACCCCCAGCGATCGGGATTTCGTAGGCGCCCTCAAGGCGGGCTCCACCCGCTTTATTCTGGAGTGCAAGAAGGCCTCCCCCTCCAAGGGGTTGATCCGCGACGATTTCAGCCCGGAGGCCATCGCCGACATCTATGGCAAATACGCCACCGCCATCTCGGTGCTGACCGACGAGAAGTTCTTTCAGGGGGATTTCGCCTTTTTGCCGCGGGTGCGCAGCCGCGTATCGCAGCCGGTGCTCTGCAAGGATTTCATGATTGACCCCTATCAGGCCTATCTGGCCCGCCACTATCAGGCGGACGCCATCCTCTTGATGCTCTCGGTGCTCACCGACGAGGGCTATCGCGCCCTGTTCGCGGTGGCCAAGGAGCTGGGTCTTGGCGTGCTGACCGAGGTGAGCAACGAGGAGGAGCTGACCCGCGCCATCGCGCTGGGGGCGCCGGTGATCGGTATCAACAACCGGGATCTGCGCGACTTGAGCGTCGATCTCAACCGCACCAAACAGCTGGCCAAAGATATTCCGAGCGATCGGGTGGTGATCAGCGAATCCGGCATCAACCACCGCGCTCAGGTGGCGGATCTGCGCCACCACGCCAAGGGCTTTCTGGTGGGCTCATCCCTGATGGCCGAGCCGGATCTGGAAGCCGCAGTGCGCAAGCTCACTCTGGGTCAGAACAAGGTCTGCGGCCTGACCCGCGCCGAAGATGCCGCCGCCGCCCATCAGGCGGGTGCGGTATTTGGCGGCCTGATCTTTGTTTCCAAAAGTCCGCGCTATGTGGACATTCCCGCCGCCCGCGCCGTGATGGCGGGCGCACCGCTCTCCTACGTCGGGGTATTTCGCAACGCCCAGCCAGCCACCATCGCCAAGACGGTGGATGCGCTGGGGCTCGCCGCAGTGCAGCTGCACGGGGATGAAGATGCTGCCTATATCGATACTCTGCGTCCACTGCTGCCAGCTGGCTGCCAGATCTGGAAGGCGGTAGGCGTCTCTCTCGGCAAAGAAAGCGGCGAGCCGCTGCCCGCCCTCGACTACCCGGCGGATCGCCTGCTGCTGGATACAAAAGTCGGCAGCCAGAGCGGCGGTACCGGTCAGGCGTTCGACTGGGCCCTGTTGGCTACCCTCGACAAGAGCAAACTGATGCTGGCGGGGGGCCTTAATCCCGACAACGCCCTGCAGGCGGCGCAAGTCGGCTGCCTCGGCCTTGATTTCAACTCCGGGGTGGAGAGTGCCCTGGGCCAGAAGGATGCGCACAAGATTGCAGCCGCCTTCGGCGCACTGCGCAACCTGTAACGCAACCCTTTTTGATGTTTCGATTTAGCTAATACAAGGAAGAAGCCATGACCCTGCTCAACCCGTTTTTCGGTGAATTTGGCGGTATGTATGTACCCCAAATCCTTATCCCGGCCCTGCTCCAGCTGGAGAAAGCCTTCGTCGATGCCAAGGATGACCCGGCCTTTATCGCCGAGTTTCAGTCCCTGCTGACCGAGTATGCCGGTCGCCCGACGCCGCTCACCCTGACCCGCAATCTGACCAAGGGCACCAAGACCCGCCTCTATCTCAAGCGTGAAGATCTGCTGCACGGCGGCGCCCACAAGACCAACCAGGTGCTGGGTCAGGCGCTGCTGGCCAAGCGGATGGGCAAGAACGAGATCATCGCCGAGACCGGCGCCGGTCAGCACGGCGTCGCCACTGCGCTGGCCTGCGCCCTGCTCGGCCTCAAGTGCCGGGTCTATATGGGTGCCAAGGATTGCGAGCGCCAGAAGCCCAACGTCTTTCGCATGAAGCTGATGGGCGCCACCGTCATTCCGGTGCACTCAGGCTCGTCCACCCTGAAAGATGCCTGCAACGAGGCACTGCGCGACTGGGCTGCCAACTACGAGTCGGCCCACTACCTGCTCGGCACCGCCGCGGGCCCACACCCCTTCCCCACTATCGTGCGGGAATTCCAGAAGATGATCGGCGAAGAGGCCAAGGCCCAGTGTTTCGAGAAGGAAGAGCGACTGCCCGATGCGGTGATCGCCTGCGTCGGCGGTGGGTCGAACGCCATCGGCATGTTTGCCGACTTTATCGATGAGCCTTCAGTGCGCCTGATCGGCGTCGAGCCGGGTGGTCACGGTATCGAGAGTGGCGAACACGGTGCGCCGCTCGGTCACGGCAGCAAGGGGGTCTTCTTTGGCATGCACTCCTACCTGATGCAGGACAATCAGGGCCAGATTCAGGAGTCCTACTCCGTCTCGGCGGGGCTGGACTTCCCCTCCGTCGGCCCGCAGCACGCCCACCTGGCCGCCATCGGCCGCGCCGAGTACCCCTCGGTGACCGACAAGGAGGCGCTGGACGCCTTCCAGGAGCTGGCCAAATCCGAAGGCATCATCCCGGCGCTGGAGTCCTCCCACGCGCTGGCCCATGCCCTCAAGATGGCCCGCAGTGAACCGGAAAAAGAGCAGGTGCTCATCGTCAACCTCTCCGGCCGTGGCGACAAAGATATCTTCACCGTCGCTGACATCTTTGAAAAAGAAGGAACCTTGTCATGAACCGTTACGCACAACTCTTCTCCCGTCTGGATGAAGCCAATCAGGGCGCCTTTGTGCCGTTCGTGATGCTGGGTGACCCCACCCCCGAATTGTCACTGGCCATCGTCGATGCGCTGGTCGCAGGGGGCGCCGATGCCCTCGAGCTCGGCATTCCCTTCTCCGATCCGGTAGCGGACGGCCCCACCATTCAGGGCGCCGCCCTGCGGGCCTTTGCCAGCCACACCACCCCGGACGACTGTTTCGAGCTGCTTGGCCGCATCCGCATCAAGTACCCGCAGTTGCCCATTGGCCTGCTGGTCTACGCCAACCTGGTCTATGTGCGCAAAATTGACGGCTTCTACGAGAAGTGCCAGCAGGCGGGCGTGGATTCGGTGCTGGTGGCCGACGTGCCGGTGCAGATGTGCGCCCCCTACAAGGCGGCCGCCGACAAGTTCGGCATCGACAGCATCTTTATCGCCCCGCCCAATGGCGATGCCGAGACCCTGAAACAGGTGGCGGAGCTCGGCAATGGTTACACCTATCTGGTGAGCCGCGCTGGCGTGACCGGTGCAGAGACCAAGGCCGGCATGCCGGTGGAAGGTCTCATCAATACCCTGCGCGAGTTCAACGCCCCCCCCGCCCTGCTCGGCTTTGGCATCAGCGAACCGGCTCAGGTGCGTGAGGCCGTCGCCGCAGGCGCCGCCGGTGCCATCTCCGGCTCCGCCGTGGTGAAGATCATCGAGACCCACCACCAGAATCCGGCGCATATGCTCACTCGTCTGAAAGAGTTTGTGGAAGGGATGAAGGCCGCGACCCTGCGCTAAGCGTTCAGTCAAACGCCCACCCCCATGACAAGCAAGGGAGCCCAAGCGGGCTCCCTTTTGTTATCCACCATCCCTGGTTGGTGCCACCCTTGTAGGTCTGATTAGCGAAGCGTAATCAGACGTTCGCGGAATTGATGCTGATGCTATGGCGCGGCTTCGCCACGCAGGACGCGAGGGTGCTGCCCTCGACAGAGTTTCGCCCGCCCTTCGGGCCTGGGCGAGTGACTTTGGAAAGACCCGCTCTCTTTAACAAATAACACCAAAGGTCTTCTCCCCCGCGTTTTCGCCCGACTGACGTCGGGTACCTTCGGCTCAGCGAATAAGAGGGGGATCAAAACCGTGCCCGCCTGAGGCTACCGTGCAACAGTGAACAAGCCCTCTCTCCCTTGGGAGAGGGTTGGAGTGAGGGGAAGCTACAGCAATCGAATTTGCTCAAATTGAATACTACTGATGACTAATTTATTGATCCAACACATATTCCCGCCAAAACACGCTTCTCAACGCACGACCCTCCCCCTTAAGATACCCGAATGACAATCAACCTCTCGGAAAACGCCATGACAGCGATTGTTACTATCTCGCAGGTTAACAGCAGCGAACTGGGGGCTGTCACTCAGGAGCGGTAGCGTGGTTTTTTGTTGGTTGGCGCAGAGCGAAGCCCAGCAGGCGAGCATTATTACGCCAACCAGTGCGGGATAAATATGGATGTGACAGATCCGTAAAACAGATTTACAAATACATTTCGCGGTAAACGTTGGGTTTCACTTCATTCAGCTCCAACCTACGCTTTTTAGCCCAACATACGAGATGTGAAGTGAAAAAAATATAACTGCATCTAGTTTAAACATCAGGATAGACAATGAATCCACCAAGAGCTTTTATTTCATACTCACATGATACAGCCCCACATAAAGAGTGGGTTTTAGATTTTGCAACCACACTTAGAAATCGAGGAATTGATGCAGTCTTAGACCAATGGGATTTGAAACCAGGAGATGATTTACCCCATTTCATGGAAACACAGCTAGAAGCAGCTGACTACATTCTTATGATATGTACTGAGAAATATGTTGAAAAAGCTAATGCTGGAGAAGGTGGTGTTGGCTATGAAAAAATGATTATGACATCCTCATTGTTATCAAAAATTGATAGCCGTAAAGTTATACCAATTATTCGACAGTCAGGAACTGATTATCGTCCAACGTTTTTAAAATCGAAGCTATATATCAATTTTTCTAACAATTCAGATATTGAATATAGTTTTGACGATTTACTTAGAACACTGCTAAATGCCCCGCTATATGAAAAGCCAGCAATCGGTGAAAATCCATTCAAACCAATGGAAAGTGCTAGACCAGATAGATCAGCTGATGGCGTTAAAGAAGTGATGAAAGCTGTAGCTAGATGCTATGAAGGAAGAGAGTATGACTATATATGGTATAAATCTCTTATGCTAAACGTATCTATGCATAGATTTACGCTTGATAAGTACATTGAACAAGCATGCAATCAAAACCTACTAACCTGGTACTCCAATGAGAAATTAAGCATTACAACACAAGGTATTAGTTATTTGGAGCAACATGGTATTATAGACGAGTGAAAAATTAGGATGTCCACCTTTCTGATCACAAAAAACACGAAATAATGGCCTCAGCGTTGCTTGGCATTTCCTGCATATTACGCGAGAGTCATGAAATTCAAATCTTCATTATAATCAACAACAAAGGAAATAAAGTGAACAAAGTAATATCTTTTATAATTATGCTATTACCTAGTATCGCGCAAGCCTTAGAAGTACCACAAATCGTCCGAGAAAAGGTAAAAGAACAACTCGTCTACACAGAATGTAGCAATCTTAAGTTAGATGACTGGCAAATCTATCCAAACCAATATATCGACGATTCAAGATTTCTCTACCATAAAATGGTCGATGACAATGATATTATCGTATTAGATATTGGAGCAGCACAAAAGGACGGTAAACATTGCTATCTGGGAGGTAGTGCAGGCACGCCATTAGTCGTATTTATTAAAACACAAAATGGTCAATGGGATATAGCCTTTGACAGTGAACTTGCAGTTCAAGAACATACTTGGAAGAAACAAAGCGGTAGAGATCAACTAATACTTGCTCTACACGGTAGCTACTGTAATGGTGCTGGAGCTCAGGAGTGTTGGTCAGCACTCGAACTAAGAGGAACAAAATTTACTCAAGTTAAAAAACACTCAGACTATAAAAAATCGCCATACAGCAGTGGTGAAAATAATGTTATTCGTTCTTATGCACCAAGTAACTCTATTGCAAAACCACTAAATCAGGACCCCAAAATTTAGAACGCTCATCTTTCTGGACAAAATATAAATCTCAAATCAGGGACACCCACCTTTCTGAACAAGGCATAACGTAGCCAACATTCAAAATGATGGATGTCCCAGCTCTGCTGCATCTCAGCCCTAAAAGTTAGCGTTGGAAGATTTGAGTGGTTGCATGACAGAAATCAGCCGAAAAACAAAACAACTGGCCGCCCTCTGCTTTTCCCTGTTTTTGGTAAGGCTCGAATTTCGCGCCTTTGGCTATGACCAGTTTTATCACAATCCGAATGATCCCTACGGTATATCGGATTTAATTGAAGTGGCATTAGCCATCATTTACCTGACGATCTTGGGTCTCTGCATAATACATGCATTGCGTGTATTGCTCCGACACCGGGATCAGGGTGCCTTGGGGGCATCAGCCATGCTCGCCCTCTGTGCCCTCCAGTGGCACAGTTATGACTATCTTCATCACTTGGCCGCCAGTCTTAGCATCCCCTAGGACCCCTGCCCCACACCCGCCATCCCATCAATACCAGCATCAATACAACCCCCGGCAGCCAAACCCAGTAGAGCTCGGAGAGGATCACCGCTTCACCTCGGGCGGTGAGATAGGCTTCCAGCTTGAAGGGGGCAACCCGGATCACCTGCCAGGGGGCGAAGAAGCGCTCGTCACGCCACGGCCAGAGCCAGCCAACCCCTTTGCCGCCGGTGGTGAGGGAATCGAGCAGGCTGTGGGAGAGTAGCGACACCAGCAGAAACGACCAGACGGTGGCGGCGCTGGCCCGAAATTGGCGGTGAAACAGCATGACCAAGGTAGGCAGGGCAAAAGCGAACAGCAGGGAGTGGGTAAAGCCGCGGTGGCCAAAAACATGGCCATAGGCAACCCCCAGTTTGAAGGCGAGCACATCGGCATCGGGCAGCATGGCGATGGCGACACCGGCCAGCAGCAGGCGGGGCGGGATAATCCGGCTGCCAAGCCCCAGCCCAAGGCAGAGAGGGACGGCGGCGTGGGTAACTATGGTGGGCATAAAATGAAGCTCCAACTGAAAACGTGAGCCTACCCTACCTCCGCTCGGTGAAGTGAAGGTGAAGTGCGCCCACTGTATTGGCTCGCGGTTTGCTGAACGCAGCTCACATGGCCTTGGTGCGTTAACTTGAAATGTTCATTTAACTGCGGCTGACATGCAGAACGGGATCGTGATAAGTAGTCTCTTCGGTTCACATCACAGGGACAGTGGCAGCGATGAATGTACCAAAAAGCGTCGTGCGGATTGCGAGCGTTATCAGCCTTTGGTTAATGACAGGGTGCATGGCAGAGGCCGCCTCTGCGCAGCTGCAGCAAGAGCCGTACGCGCTGATCTATAACGGGCCGGTTTCTGATGGGGATAGCACCAGAGCGATTGCGGATGTGGTCAGGCAGGTGGGCTTGCCAGTGAGGTATCTCTCCAATCTCGAGGCGCTGCCTGCAGAGCTCGATAATGCCAGGGTGTTTATCGTTGGCGGCACTGAGGACGATGTTGAGCCGCTACTTAATGCCTTCACCGCGGACGCTCGTTCGGCGTTAAAAACCTATTTGCAGAATGGTGGCCGCTACCTCGGGATCTGTGGGGGTGCCTTTGTGGCATCCACCGGCTGGTCTGAAGAAGAGGGCTTTGTGCCGGCGCTGGGCCTTGTTCCTGCCACATCCGATGATTATGACGGCGACTTTAGCGCCAGGATCTTCCCTATCAGCTGGCTTGGTGAAGCGCGCCAGATGTATTACCAGGCCGGCCCGCAATTTACGCCGGTGCCAAGCCCCGAGCAGGTCAAGGTCGTCGCCCATTTTCAAAACCATCATATTGCCGCGCTGATCAGCTCATACGGCAAAGGCAAGGTGGCCGTTTCCGGGCCACACCCCGAAGCCCCAGAATCATGGCAAGCGAACGCGGTGAACGGCGACAAGATGGAGTCGAATATTCATTTAGCAGTTGGACTCGTCAACGAGTTGCTCTCCGAAGAGCCCGTCACCCATTCGAAGTAGTCGCATCCCTACGCCCCTGGAAATGCTGCGCTATCGCCAAGTGAGGAGTACCGGCAGATTTCCGGGGGTGTTGCTGTGCCCATGATCACACAGTCACAACTCTCGCCCTCCTCTCACCGCGCCCCCGCTTTTTATCATCTAGAGTTACCGGGCAGTCGAAAAGCTGCTGATTTATATACATTCGCCGCCAAGAGGGATCTTTTTTCATGACCGAGCATATCGATCTGCTACCTATCAGCACGGATGATGAGCAGGACGCAGGCAACCGTTACCTCTACTACACCGAAGGGGATCTGGCCCGCATTCTTGCCAATCTGGAACAGCTGCGCCATGCGGTGTTTCCCGCCGCCATCGGAGAGAGTGAAACGGGCGCTACCGTACCTCACAACTTTCCGTCCGTCTGTCTGGTGGGGCTGGGACGCTGCGGCTCCAACATCGCGCAGGATGTGGCCTCGCTGGTCTACAACGCCCGCAGCTTTTATCTCAATGAGTTCAACAGTGAAGAGCAACGCAAGCGGGAGAAGGAGTTTGGTCCGGTGAGCTGGATCCGGCGCAATCTGCGGCTGCCAAACAACGGGGCTCGACCGGTCTTTCTGATCGAGCCCATGGTGATGCTGGGGGATCTGGACAAGGACATCGATGGCCGCATCCGCCACTCCAATCGCAGCGGCGAAGGTGGTTCCTTGCGCGACTACGCCAAGATGCGGGTGATGGACTTGTCGGAGATCCACGCGGGAGGCGCGGGTAACGCCCCCATCCTTGGCCAGTATCTGGCCAAGATCATCCTCAACAAGAGCCCCCACTACTTCGCCAACTCCGAGTGGCAGGCCATTCATACCTATCTGGTGGACTCCTGCGGCATCAAGGCCAACCAGTCCCGCCTCTATTTCTACATCTTCAGTGCCGGGGGCGGCACCGGCTCCGGCATGGCCTCCGAGTTCGGGCTGGCCCAGCAGTACTCCTACATGAGCAAGACCTTTTCACCCCCGTCAGAAGAGGAGGAGCACCTCTCCCTCGGGGAGCACTTCATGTTCGATCCCATCTTCACCAGCGGCATCTGCATCCTGCCCAATATCTGTGATCGGGGTATCGAGATCTCGGAAGCGCTGCACATCAACGCGGGGCGTTTGCTGTGCAAATACCTGGCCGAGGAGTGGGACTTCTCCTATCACTTCGACAACGAGCAGGCGTGCGATGCCAGCATGCTCAAGCGGATCAGGCCCTGGAATGCCATGATGCTGATCTCCAACGACATCATGCGCTACGCCGAAGAGAGCGACGATGGCGAGATCCAGCATGTTGATGTCAACACCATGGAGAAGTACGCCAACCAGTACATCTCACAGCAGATCTTCAACATTCTTACCGCCCAGGCCGTCACCACCGACTACGACGAGAACTACTTTCGCCGGGCGGGCATCGACATCAGCGAGACCATTCGACTCGATGCCAACGACCTCTTTATGAGTCTGGCGGGGCCGGTGGCGGTGGCGTATGCCGAGTCCATCTCGCCCCCCGGCGGCCTGTTTGACAAGGAGGACGGGCTCAATGTGGACGATCTCTTCACCCGTTCCATCGAGCTGCCCCACTTCAACAAGATGACTCAGGCCATCGAGGGGATCAGTCTGCTGCCCATCGAGGCGGGCAATTATCGGGAGTATCTGGACGACTATGTGAAAAGTGGCCATGACCCGGCCCACCTCAACGAGCTGCACTTCTTCAAGAACTGCTCCTCTGTGGTGTCGATCATCTCCCTGCCCAAGGAGTACAAGCTCTCCTATATGGATCTCAACCGGCTCAAGTCTCACCTCAACGGGCTCTTCCCCAATACCACCCTCAAGCGCTATGCGCTGGTCATCGGGGCGTCGGCCAACATCTCTCTCACCACCCTGATCGTCAAGAGCCCCTGCCTGAGCGATGACTTCCTGACCCTGATCGTGGCCTTTATCAAGCGCTGCTTTGCCAAGGATCACTATCGCTTCGATGAGCATCTGGACAAGGCGGTGATAGAGATGATCTGCAATGAGGAGTGGAACGACACACTGCTCGACAGCATGCTCAACGAGTTCGAGAACCCGGCCAAGATCCTCGATACCAACTGGTACGCCATCAAGCCCATGTATGAGAAGAAATATCGGGAGCTTATCCGCGAGAAAGAGAAGTTCGTCTCCATCAACGATATTCGCCTCAGCCGCGAATCGGTGAAAAAGGCGCTGCTCTATCTGCGGGAGATCTATCGCCACCGGGTCAGCAAGACCCGCATTCTCTCCCTCAACCCACGACTGGGGGAAGCGAACGCTCGCTAGCACCCTGCCCATAAAGCAAAGCGCCCGCCCCAGATGGGGCGGGCGCTTTTTTACTGGCGCAGGCTGGCTTTATCTCATCAGAGGGAGACAAAGATCCCGGCCAGGGTGGCGCTCATCAGGTTGGCCAGGGTCGCCGCCAACACCGCCTTGAAGCCCATATTGGCCACATCGTGGCGGCGCTCCGGTGCCATGGTGCCGATGGAGCCGAGCTGCACCGCAATGGAGCCCAGATTGGCGAAACCGCAGAGGGCAAAGGTGATGATGATCTGGGTGTGGGCACTCAGGTCTGCCTTGATATTGGCAAAGTCCAGATAGGCGACGAACTCGTTCATGATCACCTTCTGACCAATCAGGGATCCTGCCGCCATCATCTCACTGGCCGGCACGCCAATCAGCCAGGCCACCGGGGCAAACAGATAGCCAAGCAACTGCTGCAAGGAGAGATCGGCCCAGCCGAACCACTCGCCTATGGTGGTGAGACCGGCGTTGATCATGGTGATGACGCTAACAAAGGCGAGCAGGATGGTGCCGATGGCCACGGCGATCTTCATGCCGCCCATGGCGCCGCCCGCCAGTGCGTCGATGGCGTTGCTGTAGTCACTCTTGTCGAGGGTGATCTCGGTCTGATCGCTCACCTGCTGCTGCTCCGGCACCAGCAGTTTGGCCATCAGCAGGCCACCCGGCGCCGCCATAAAGGAGGCGGCAATCAGGTATTTCAGATCCACACCCAGACCGGCGTAACCGCCCAGCACCGAACCCGCCACCGAGGCCATGCCGCAGGTCATCACCGCAAAAAGCTCGGAGCGGGTCATTCCGGCGAGGAAGGGGCGAATAAGTAGCGGCGACTCCCCTTGCGACAGGAAGATGTTGCCGGTGGCCACCAGGGATTCGGCGCGGCTGGTGCCGAGCAGGCGGTGAATGGCGCCGCCCAATACCCGGATCACCCACTGCATGATGCCGAAGTGGTAGAGCACGGCGATCAGCGCGCTGATAAAGATCACCAGCGGCAGCACCCGCACGGCAAAGATAAAGCCGTTGCTGGCCAGATCGCCAAACACGAAGCGGATGCCGCTGTCGGCAAAGCCGAGCAGGGCGGAGACGCCATTGCTCATGGCACCGAGCATGATTTGTCCGGGGGGGAAATAGAGCACCAGGGCAGCAAAACCGGTTTGCAGGGCGAGCGCACCCAGCACGGTTCGCCAGCGGATGGCTCGGCGGTTTTCACTCGCCAGCCAGGCGATAAACATCAGGGCCAGCATACCGACCAGACTCAATAACAGTGTCATCTTGCACCTATGAAGAGAGGAGTTTCATATGGCAAGTCTGCAGACAGGCGTCGCGGGCGATCCGGCGGGAGAGGTGCCGACCCACGCGACACGCAGACCACAAACCTACAGGTTAGTGGCGGGTCCCATCCTGGGGTCATTCACGTTCCGGGTGACAGCATGTATCGGGTGACGCCAGCGCCGTCGCAGGGGGAGATGCGGCCGGGTGGCAGGTCGGGCGGCGATGGTACAGTGATCATCGTCACAGAAAAAGCGGTAAAACGATTGGCCGGAATAACTTTTTCAACTTGTTCACACAACGAAACAGGGCCAGCGTGACGCTGGCCCTGTTTCAATCTGTACTTGAGTACTCAGATGATTACTTGAGACGCTTGCCGCTCGCGTCCACCACCTGCTCGCCATCCTCCTTGGCGAAGGCCCCTTTTTGCTGATCGGGCAATATATCGAGCACCCGCTCGGACGGGCGGCACAGTCTGGTGCCAAGGGGAGTGACCACTATGGGGCGGTTGATGAGGATGGGGTGGGCCAGCATGGCATCGACCAGCTCATCATCGCTGAAACGATCTTCCGCCAGACCGAGCGCCTCGTAAGGGGGCACGTTCTTGCGCAGCAGATCGCGCACCGGCATGTCCATGGCGGCGATCAGCGCCACCAGCTGGTCACGGGAGGGGGGCGTCTCCAGATAGTGGATCACGGTGGGCTCGACGCCGCTGTTGCGGATCAGCTCCAGAGTGTTGCGGGAGGTACCACATTCCGGGTTGTGATAGATGGTGATTGCACTCATTTGCGTGTCTCTCATTAATCAAGTGAATAGAAAATGGATAGCATCTAGTTCGCGGCCAGCTGTTAGCGGCCATCAGTTAACGGCTCAGCCCCGCTTCGTACCAGGGTTTGCTGGCGTTAACCACCCGCACCACCAGCAGCATGACCGGCACCTCGATCAACACGCCGACCACGGTGGCGAGCGCCGCGCCGGAGTGAAAGCCGAACAGGCCGATGGCGGCGGCCACCGCCAGCTCGAAAAAGTTGGAGGCGCCGATCAGGGCGGAAGGACAAGCGACCGAGTGCTTCTCCCCCACCTTGCGGTTGAGCCAGTAAGCCAATCCCGAGTTGAACAGCACCTGGATCAGAATGGGCACCGCCAACAGGGCGATAACCAGCGGCTGCTCGATGATGGCGTTGCCCTGAAAGGCAAACAGCAGCACCAGAGTGAGCAGCAGGGCCGCCACCGACCAGGGCTGGATGCGGGTCATAACGCCGTCAAAATGGGCCTCTCCCTTTTTCAGCAAAGCCTTGCGCAGCAGCTGGGCGATGATGACCGGGATGACGATATAGAGCACCACAGAGGTGAGCAGGGTATCCCACGGCACTATGATGCTGGAGACCCCGAGCAGCAGCGCCACCAGAGGGGCGAAAGCAAACACCATGATGAGGTCGTTCACCGCCACCTGCGACAGGGTGAAGTAGGGATCGCCGTTGGTGAGGCGACTCCAGACAAACACCATGGCGGTGCAGGGGGCCGCCGCCAGCAGGATCAGGCCCGCTACGTAACTGTCGAGCTGATCAGCCGGCAGCCAGTCGGCAAACAGCACGCGGATAAAGAGCCAACCGAGGAAGGCCATGGAGAAGGGCTTGACCAGCCAGTTGATAAAGAGGGTGACCCCAATGCCCTTCATGTGCCCCTTCACCTGATGCAGGGCGCCAAAATCGATCTTGAGCAGCATGGGGATGATCATCACCCAGATCAGCAGCCCCACCGGCAGGTTGACCTTGGCCACCTCCATGGCTCCGATCGCCTTGAAGAGATCCGGCAACCCCTGCCCGAGACCAATCCCCACCAGAATGCAGAGGGCGACCCAGGCGGTCAGATAACGTTCAAAAAAGCCGATGGCAGGCACGGCCTTGGCATCACATGTTGCAGACATCACAGCTCCCGATGCGGCGCAATCCCGCATCTTCTATTGGTTCAAAACAAAGGGTTATAACAAGTAACGGCATATTCAAGCCGCCCCGGCAGTAGACCGGGGCGGCGACTCAATGGTGCTGGCAGAGGCGGCGCAGGGCATCGGGCCCCACCGGCTCCTCGGCGAGCAGCGGCACCACGGCGAAGCGGCTGGCATGTTGCTGCTCGACCGCCTCGATATGGGGCAACTGGCGCTCGGCCCGCAGTTGCAGCAGCGGTGAGCTGACCGCGGCTTGCTGCAAGCTGTGGTTGATAAGCCAGCCCCAGGGCTCGATACCGGCGCGGCGCAGATCGGCCTGCAGATTCGCCGCCTCCTGCACTGGCGTCGGCTCGGGCAGCGTCACAATCAACACCTTGGTCTGCTTGGGGTCCTGCAACTGCATCATGGGGGTGGTGAAGTGCAGCCCCTTGTTTCCCATCTGGCGAGCGATCTCCCTGTGGTAGGCGCCGGTGGCGTCGAGCAGCAGCAGGGTGTGGCCGGTTGGGGCGGTATCCATCACCACGAAGTGCTTGCCCGCCTCGCGAATGATGCGCGAGAAGGCCTGAAACACGGCAATCTCCTCGGTACAAGGGGAGCGCAAATCCTCCTCCAGCAGTGCTCGCCCCTGCTCGTCCAGGGCTGCCCCCTTGGTGGCCAGCACCTGGGCGCGGTAACGCTCGGTCTCGGCGTGGGGGTCGATGCGGCTCACCTCCAGATGGGGCAAGCTACCTGCAAGCGTCTCGCTCAGGTGCGCGGCGGGATCCGAGGTGGTGAGGTGCACCGGCAGGCCGCGGCTCGCCAGCTCCACCGCCACGGCAGCAGCAAGCGTGGTTTTGCCCACCCCGCCCTTGCCCATCAGCATGATGAGGCCGTGACCGTCGGCGGCCAGCTCGTCCACCAGCGAACTCAACTCGGGCTGGGCTTGCTTGACAGTGGACTGTACTGTCGAGAATTGAGCGGCTGTTCCCTCTGATTGCAGCAACAGCCGCAAACTGTCGACCCCCACCAGATTGGTGGCCAGCAGCGGGATATGATCCTGCGCCAGCCCCTTTATCCCCTGCGGCATCTGTACAAGAGCCTGTTGCTCACGCTGCCAGAGCGCCATTGCCAGCGGATCTCCGGCAATAGCGCCTTCGGGGAAGAGGCCATTGATCACCAGTTGCTGGTTCAGCAAACCGATGGCGGCCAGCTCCTCGTGGGTGCGAGCCACTTCCCGCAGAGTGGATTGCTGGGCCCGCGCCACCAGCACCAGCCGGGTGCGGGCAGCATCTGCCAGCGCGGCGACCGCGTCGCTATACTGGCTGCGCTGCTTCTCCAGCCCCGCCAGCGGGCCAAGGCAGGAGGCATCCCCCTTGCCCTGCTCCAGAAATTCGCTCCAGGCGCCCGGCAGTTGCAGCAGCCGGATGGTGTGGCCGGTTGGCGCCGTATCAAAGACGATGTGGTCATACTCGGCCAGCAGCGTTTGGTCGGTCAGCAGCGCGGTGAATTCGTCAAAGGCGGCGATCTCGGTGGTGCAGGCGCCGGAGAGCTGCTCCTCGATGCTGCGCACCACGCTCTCGGGCAACTTGCCGCGCACCGGCCCGACAATCCGCTCCCGATAAGCTTTGGCCGCCGCGGGGGGATCTATCTCCAGCGCCGACAAACCGGGCACAGCGGCGATGGTGGTGACGCGATTGCCGATCTCGGTGGCAAACACCTGTCCCACGTTGGAGGCAGGGTCGGTGCTCACCAGCAGCACCCGCTTGCCAATATCACAGAGAGCCACCGCACTGGCGCAGGCCAGCGAGGTCTTGCCCACCCCGCCCTTGCCGGTGAAAAAGAGAAACGGCGGTGGATTGGTCAGAAAATGGTACATAGCCTCTCCCGAATGGTGCGTCACGACTCAGCAGCAACCGCTGCCAGAGCAGCAGCCGCCCTTGACGATCCCCTTGATGGCCGCTTGTGGCGCAGGCAGCCCGGCATAACGGGCCAGCTCGCTGCGGCTCGGGTAACGGCCGGTCAACACCACCTGCCCCGCCACCAGCACCAGTGGCAACCCCTCCTCCCCGGCATGGGTCAGAAAAGCGCTGACGGCAGGCGTCTCGGCAAACTGCATCGGCTGCTGGGCCAGATTGAAACGCTCGATGGCCACCCCCTGCTCCTTGGCCCAGGCAAGGTCGGCTGCGAAGGTGACCAGTGCCTGATCAACCTCGGTACCGCAGACACCGCTGGAGCAGCAGAGGGCGGGATCAAAAATCTGAATGGAGGACATGGCATTACTCCTTGTTGCAGCAGGGCTGCGCAGGCAGAACATGGGGGGAGCAGGCTGACTCGGCACGCATCACGCCGCACGCCTCGGGATGACCGGCGCAGCACTCCTCGGTGAGGTAGGCGATCACATCCAGCATCAGGGGAATATTGGCGCGGTAGCGCAGAAAGCGCCCCTCCTGCTCCACCGACAGCAGACCAGTGTTGAGCATCGCCTTGAGGTGAAACGAGAGGGTATTGGGGGCAATATCGAGCTCGCTGGCCAGTTCACCGGCGACCCGCCCCTCCAGCCCGGCCTTCACCAGCAGCCGCCATACATCGAGCCGGATGCCGGATGCCAGCGATTCAAAGACCTTGGTGGCCATCTCTTTGTTCATCTTCACTCCCCTTGGTGCGACCTTTATTTCAACTATACAAGAATTATTGAAATGATCAAGATGCGTACCGAAGCGAAGATATGAGGTTCTGGCATCAAACAGGCAGAAAGGGGGACGACGAGTGAACAACAGTAGCGGACGACCACACAGGGTTCATCGCAGATAAACAGACGCCCTCCAGACGGAGGGCGTATCAGACAGTCAGAGCTGTCGGGGCAATCAGACGAACGCGTGCCTTATTTGGCTGCTGGCACAGCGTTAAAGGTGAGCAGGGCCGCCTTGTTGGCATCGCTCAGAGTCAGCTGGTTGCCGTTGATGGAGTAGGTTTCCACCTTCTCCAGCTTTTGCAGGAACTCGGTCTCTTTGTTCATGGCGTCGCCGATGCACATCATGCGAGTGGAGCCCATGGCGCCCAGCGTCAAGACACCGTCACCCTGCTTGGTGATACCGCCAAAATAGCGGTTGCAGCCGCCCTTGCCCGCCACCTTGCCGTCGACCACTTGCAGGGTGAAGGTATCGCCGGTGGCGCCTTGCAGCTGCCAGCTGGATGCTTGCAGTTGAGCCATGCTGGAACCTGTTGCCATTGCGCAGCCTCCCAGTGCCAGCGCGGCCAGCAGAGTCAGTTTCTTGTTCATGGATTCACCTCTTAATGATTAGAGCCATCAATACGGCAGCCTGTTTATCATGGCTGGCGCCCATGCCAAAGGATTTTATTGTGATCTCCCTTCACTTTACTACCAGCTGGCATGTGCCATGCTTAGGCTCAGTTCCGGACCCAGGGAGGGGAAACGAATGGTCAAATCACTCATCATCACACTGCTTGCAACCTGCGCCAGCATGGCCGCACAGGCCGCCGACTGGGCAGTGGTTCAGCCGCAATCCAACCCGTCTCTCTATGTCAAAAGTTACTCGGGTGTGCTGCTCAATGGCCATAGCCATCACAGCGACAATTTTGATCTCTGGCTGGTCAATAGCGGCTATCAATATCCGGTGGTGGATGATGTGACCCTCTTTATGGAAGCGGGCCCGGCGGTGGCGGATCAGAATCGCACATCCGGTTTCAATATGAGTTCGGGGGTACGCTACCAGCTCTCTCCGGCATTCAATATCGGCAGCCAGATCAAGCATCTCGATCTCAACAAGGCCAGCACGCTGCTGGAGCTCAACTCCAGCCTGCTGCTGACCCCCAGACTCTCCCTCACCGCCAACTACGGCGTCAGCGCCATCACTGCCGATCAGGCGATGAGCCTGGGAGTCGGCTTCAACTTCTGAATCAGATCAGCGGCGTGGCGCTCACCACCACGCCGTTGCGATCCGCATAGACGTAATCCCCTTCGTGGATGGTCACACCGGCAAAGCTGACCACGGCCCCCAGCTCTCCCAATCCCCGCTTCTCGGTCTTGACCGGACAGGCCGCCAGCGCCTTGACCCCGAGCGCCAATGTCGCCAGGGTGCCCACATCCCGCGCCGCGCCGTGGATCAGGATCCCCTCCCACCCCTGCTCCACCGCCTTGACCGCCAGTTGATCGCCAAGCAGCGCACGGCGCAGCGAGCCGCCGCCGTCGATCACCATCACCTTGCCGTGACCGGGGCGGGTCACCAGATCCCGCACCAGACTGTTGTCTTCATAACAGGAGAGCGTTACGGCGCGACCATAAAAGAGGGCCTTGCCGCCAAAATCCTGAAACACCGGGTCGGCCACTTGCAGCAAGTCGCCATGTTGATCGCAGAGGTCGGGCAGGAGATCCAGCATGATTTGATTCCTTTCAGATGCATGAAGGTGTTCATTCTTTCATCAGGCAAGGTTTCTGGCAATCCAGAAGGATTCAATATTGCCCAGATAAACTGCTGATTTATCCATCAATACTGGTGTCAGCCAGAGCTGGCCATCCTCCACCCAGTAGAGAGCATTCTGGCCAAAACGGGCAGCCAGCTGACGGGCTTGTGGCAGGGATAGCGCCACCGCCAGCGATGACTCCTGCCAGCGTTCGTCCGGGTCAGATCCCCAAAATGGCCCCACCACGGGCACCTGCAAATCCACGGTCAGATGGCGCCACAGCGCCCGTTCCCGCCGTATATTGCGTCGTTCTGTGACCCACTGGCTGGCCGGATTCCAGGCTGTGATGATGGCAAAAGCAGACCAATCTGGTGGCTCAAATGGCGCGATAAAGCAGATTTTCTTGTAGTTTTCCCACAAATTCATGTCAATCACATGTTACATTCCATTACATTTTGTAGGGGCGAAAACCCGGTTCAGGCCAAGTATGATGCTGCTGTACCAGGGTTTGACCTATATCAAATCAGAGTTAAAAAGTTGCTATCTGACGGCAAAGAGTGTTGTTATGCTCCTGTTAACTGATAAAATGCGGCCACTTTCGTAATGGACGACCTTTCCAGGCTCTGCTCGACCAGACTTGTCGGGAACCTATAAGTGGCACAGGGATACTTGCCGGTACTGATGCCTAATTCGCGATATTCCGACCTGACTCTCATACCCAGGATGACGTAATAAATTTTCAGGATCAGTCAGGAAATCGGTTTGAAACGCCAAAGAGTGTTAAATTTAAGATAATTAACTGATAAGAATCTGGGAATACTCATGCAAACACCACACATTCTGATCGTCGAAGACGAGCTGGTCACACGCAATACCCTGAAAAGCATTTTTGAAGCCGAAGGCTACATCGTGCTCGAAGCCAACAACGGCGACGAAATGCACCAGGCCCTCACTTCCCACACCATCAATCTGGTGATCATGGACATCAACCTGCCGGGCAAGAACGGCCTGCTGCTGGCCCGTGAGCTGCGTGAGAACGACAACATCGCCCTGATGTTCCTGACCGGTCGTGACAACGAAGTGGACAAGATCCTGGGTCTGGAGATCGGCGCCGATGATTACATCACCAAGCCGTTCAACCCGCGCGAGCTGACCATCCGTGCCCGCAACCTGCTGAGCCGCACCATGAACGTGGCTGCCGGTGGCGAAGAGAAAAAGCTGGTTGAACGTTATCTGTTCAACGGCTGGGCGCTGGATATCAACAGCCGCGCACTGGTCAGCCCCACTGGCGACATGTTCAAGCTGCCGCGCTCCGAGTTCCGCGCCATGCTGCACTTCTGCGAAAACCCGGGCCAGATCCAGACCCGTGCCGAACTGCTGAAGAAGATGACCGGCCGTGAGCTCAAGCCCCACGACCGTACCGTTGACGTGACCATCCGTCGCATTCGCAAGCACTTCGAAAGCGTCAACGATACTCCGGAGATCATCGCCACCATCCACGGCGAAGGCTACCGTTTCTGTGGTGAGCTGGAGCAGGAATAAGCTCCCAATACGCTGTTGATCTGAAAAGGCGCCTCGGGCGCCTTTTCTGTCTCTGCGGTTTGCCTTAAAGCTGAGAAACCGTGAGCGTGACGTCGAACGGCGCACAGGATAGATGAAAAACAAAAAGCCCACTCGCAGGAGTGGGCTTTTTGCGTTGAAGCTGGAGCGGGCAGCGGGAATCGAACCCGCATCATCAGCTTGGAAGGCTGAGGTAATAGCCATTATACGATGCCCGCCTGGCATCTGAAATTTGGAGCGGGTGATGGGAATCGAACCCACGTATGCAGCTTGGGAAGCTACCGTTCTACCATTGAACTACACCCGCGTCAGGGCTCCTACTATATGCATTTTGCCGCCGAGCGCAATGGCGCCTTTGCCACTTTTTTCAATAAATCAATCTGTTCGGACAAGGATTGAACAGACGGTTGCTTTTTCAATCAAACATTTTCAACACAGATAATTTACAAGGTTGCCAAGGCCAAACGGCAAGGATAGTCTTGCGCCACTCGACGCGAGGATGGTGGTAATGGATAAAAAAACACAAAAACGTCTCTATGGCTGGTTGCGCAAGCAATCGAGTCACGGTCGCCGCTGGATCACGATATCCATCGCTTTTGGCCTTGGCCAGGGCATTCTTATGGTGGCGCAAGCCTGGCTGCTGGCGACCCTGTTGCACGGCTTTATCATCGAAGGCTCAACGCCTGAGCAATCCATCACGCTCTTTATTACCCTGCTGCTGGTGACCCTCGGCAAGGCCG
This sequence comes from Aeromonas sp. R5-4, assembly GCF_040908215.1. Classification (NCBI taxonomy): domain Bacteria; kingdom Pseudomonadati; phylum Pseudomonadota; class Gammaproteobacteria; order Aeromonadales; family Aeromonadaceae; genus Aeromonas; species Aeromonas sp. R5-4. The sequence goes on from NZ_JBFODG010000001.1 coordinate 223,554, forward strand.
CGCTGGCCTACGGCCGGGAAGTGGCCAGTTTCAAGGCGGGCAGCGCGGTGCGCCAGACCATCCGCCAGCTGGTGCTCACGCGCTTGAGCCGTCTCGGCCCTGCCTATATCCAGCGCCGTCCGGCCGGTAGCTGGGCCAGCCTGTTGCTGGAACAGATTGAAAACATGCAGGATTTCTTCTCCCGCTATCTGCCACAGATGGCCATCGCCGTCTTTATTCCGGTGGTCATTCTGGTGGCTGTATTCCCGGTCAACTGGGCGGCGGGCCTGATCCTGCTGGGCACTGCCCCCCTCATCCCCATCTTTATGATCCTGGTGGGTGTGGGCGCCGCCGATGCCAACCGCCGCAACTTTCAGGCGCTGGCACGTCTCTCCGGCCATTTCCTCGATCGGCTGAAGGGGCTGCGCACCCTGCAACTCTTTATGCGTACCCAGGCTGAAGGTGACGCCATTCGCGACGCCTCGGAAGATTTTCGCGAGCGCACCATGGAAGTGCTGCGCCTGGCGTTTTTGAGCACCGCCGTGCTGGAGTTCTTCGCCGCCATCTCGGTAGCGCTGGTCGCAGTCTACTTCGGCTTCTCTTATATCGACCATCTGAACTTTGGTAGCTATGGGGTCAAGGTCACCCTCTTTACCGGCCTGTTCGTGCTGTTTCTCGCTCCCGAGTTCTACGCCCCGCTGCGAGAACTGGGTGCCCACTACCACGCCAAGGCGCAGGCTATCGGCGCTGCCGAGCAGCTGCTTGAATTCCTCGAAGCCGAGGTGAGCGAGCCGGCCGCAGGCACAGCGCCGTTCCATGCCGACAGCCCGGTCAAGGTAGAAGCCAAAGCCCTTGAAGTGCTGAGCGCCGAAGGCAAGGTGCTGGTCGGCCCCATCGACTTCACTTTGGAAGCCGGTTCGCGCACCGCCCTCATCGGCGTCAGCGGCGCAGGCAAGAGCTCGCTGGTCAACGCCCTGCTCGGCTTTGCTCCCTATCGTGGCGAGCTCAAGGTCAACGGGCAGGAGCTTGCCACCCTTGACATGAGCCAATGGCGCCTGCAACTGGGCTGGCTCTCGCAAAACCCGCAGCTGTTCCACGCCTCCTTGCGCGACAACCTGCTGCTGGCCAAGCCAACGGCCAGCGATGCCGAGCTGGAAGATGCCCTGAAACAGGCGCAGGCGTGGGAATTTGCCATGGAAAAGGGGCTCGACTATCCGGTCGGCGATCAGGCTGGCGGCCTCTCGGTCGGTCAGGCCCAGCGCCTCGCCCTGGCGCGCACCCTGCTCAAATCAACCCAGCTGATGGTGCTCGATGAACCGACCGCCAGTCTGGATCGCCACTCCGAACGCGCCATCATGAGCACCCTTGAGCAGGCGATGGCTGGCCAGACCCTGCTGATGATCACCCACCGCCTCGACCAGCTTACCAAGATGGACAAGATAATGGTGCTGGCCCGCGGCCAGCTGGTGGAGCAAGGCAGCTTCCAGCAACTTAGTTCTGGGCAGGGGCTTTTTGCCCGCCTGCTCTCCCAACGTTCCGGAGGTTCTCTCGATGAGTGATCTGTTGCCGTTTCTGCGCCTCTATCGCCAACACTGGCTCAGCCTCACCATTGGTTTGCTGCTGGCGCTGGTGACCCTGGCCGCCGGCATGGGGCTGCTCTCCCTCTCCGGCTGGTTCCTCTCCGCCGCCGCCGTGGCGGGGATGACCGTTGCGACGACCCATGCCTTTAACTACATGACCCCCGCGGGCGGGGTGCGCTTCTTCTCCATCGTCCGCACAGCCGGTCGCTGGGGTGAGCGGGTCGTGAGCCACGACGCCACCTTCCGGGTACTGACCCGACTACGGGTCTGGTTCTGGCAGAAACTCTCGCCGCTCTCCACCGGTACTCTGGCCGGTTTCCGTCAGGCGGATCTGCTCAACCGGCTGGTGGCCGACATCGATGCGATGGACCACGTCTATCTGCGGCTGATCACCCCCATAGGCGCGGCCCTGCTCAGCACCGCCGGACTGGTCTTCTTCCTGTCGTTTTTCGACAGTCGCCTCGCCCTCACCCTGGGTGCCATTCTGCTGTTTGGCATGATCGCCCTGCCGCTGGTGTTCTACTTCCTCGGCCGTCGCCCCGGTCAGGCGCTGATTGCCGAAAAATCGACCCTGCGTACCCGGATGGTGGACTATCTGGATGGTCAGGCCGAACTGCAGATGTTTGCCGCCGCCCCCAAGGCGCTGGTTGAGCTGCAACAAGCCGAGCAGGCGCTGCTCGCCGCGCAGGCCCGCATGGCCAAGGTAAGCGGGCTGGCCAACTTCTCGGTGCAACTGCTGAGCGGCTGGACCCTGACCCTGATGCTCTGGCTGGCCGGTCATGGAGTAGCGGGCGCTGCGCCCGACCCCATTACCGCACTGATGGTCTTTGCCACCCTGGCAAGCTTCGAGGCACTGATGCCACTGGCGGGTGCTTTCCAGCACCTCTCCACCAGCCTCACCTCGGCACGCCGCCTGAACGAGATCCTGCAAGAGGCAAAAGCCCCCGTGTGGGGCGACGAACAGACCCACGCCACCGCTGGCGCGCTGCAGATCAATGACCTCTATTTTGGCTACCCCGGCAACCCCCAGCCGGTGCTGCGTGGCTGCACCCTGCAGCTGCACGCCGGTGAGAAGCTGGCGCTGCTGGGCCAGACCGGCTGCGGCAAATCGACCCTGATGGGGCTGCTGACCCGTGAGTGGAGCCCGCAGGCTGGCAAGATCCTGCTGGGTGGCAAGCCGCTCACCGACTACAGCGAAGGGGCGCTGCGCGCCTCCATCTCGGTGGTGAGCCAGCGGGTGCATCTGTTTGCCGATACCTTGCGGGGCAACCTCAAACTGGCCGCCCCGACCGCCACTGACGAGCAGCTGATTGCGGTACTGACTCAGGTCGGACTGGCCAATCTGCTGGAAGATGAGGCGGGCCTTGACGCCTGGCTCGGTGACGGCGGCCGCCCCCTCTCAGGTGGTGAGCGTCGCCGTATCGGCATCGCCCGCGCCCTGCTGCACGATGCGCCGCTCTGGCTGCTGGACGAACCGACCGAAGGGCTCGACAGCCAGACCGAGCGGGAGATCATGGATCTGCTGTTCCGGCTCGGGGCTGATCGCACCTTGCTGCTCATCTCCCACCGTATGCTGGGGATGGAGCAGATGGACCGGATTGCCCTGATGGAAGAGGGACAGATCCGCCTCTGCGCCCCTCACAACGAGCTGCTGGCGGATGATTACTACCGCAGCCTCTATCAGCGACTGGCTCCGGTTTGATATCAGGCTGATGGGGGTCACACCCTGACAACCGGGCGCAAAACGGGGCTGGTCGCCGCAGGCGGCTGGCCCCTATAATGTCCCCCTCATTATTCAACAAGATGCCGACATGGAGCGCCTGCGCATTTCTACTGTCCTCATCACCGACACAAGATACGAGACGATGAAACGCCTGATCCTGATGATGCCCCTGATTGCCTCCGGCTGTGCCAACTACGCCTTCAACAGCAATCTGGATAAAGAGAACTTCGACGAATACTTCAAACCCGGTAGCGTGCGCATCTATGAACAAGATGAGCTGGCTGACCTCAACTACCTCTACCTCGGCACCATCGAGGGTGAATCCTGCCAGGCCGATGCCAACCAGCCGGTGCCCAACGCCGGTGAAGCGCGCACCCTGGCCCGCCGCCGCGCAGCCGACATGGGTGGCAACGGCGTCACCATCGACAAGTGTGCCGAGTTCAGCGACACCCCGGGCTGCCTGAAACAGGTGATCTGCTACGGGCAGGCACTGAAAGTGGCCGAAGAGAAGTAACTCGCTGTCATGGCCCTCGCTATCGTTCGCCTTGGCAGCCCGCGCCTGCCCGATGAGGGGCTGCGGATCGGCACGGTGCGCCGCCCGCCCCGCGGCGTACCCAAGAGCGAATTTGCCAGCCAGCATTGGTACGATGTCTGGTTTCCCAACCTGGCCCCCAGCAGCGAGACCATGAAGCTGGGGCTGGCAGCCGAGACACCCGCCCAATGGGCGGCGTTTGGCAAACAGTACAAGGCCGAGATGGCGCAACCTGCCGCCAGGCATGATCTGGCGCTACTGGCCGCCCTCTCTCATACCACCAACCTGTCGGTGGGCTGTTACTGCGAGCAGGAGTCCCGCTGCCATCGCACCATTTTGAAAGAGCTGCTGGTAGCCGCGGGGGCCACCATTCGCTAACTCGGTGAGCGACAGCAATGTGATGGGGAATCGCGTCAGCCTGTATTCGGCAACCATCAGACATTGGATAGACAGAGAGGGCATCCCGCGGGATGCCCTCTCTCGTTGTGTTCGCGCTAGCGCAGCAATTTTCGGCTGCAGCCGCTCGATGCACCCTCTCCTATTGCAGACTGGGCTCCAGCAACTGCTGCCGCAGCGAAGTCTCCTCGGCCTGAGTCATGGCATTCGCCGCTACCCCGGCGGCAGGCTCGATGGCCAGCCAATTGGCAAGGTCGGCGGAGGTCTCCTCCAGCGGCCGGAAGTTCAACCCCTTCACGATGGCCGCCTCGGCGCTTATAGAGCCGTAACCGGCAAACTCCGCCTGCGCGCAGGGCAGCAGGGTGGGATAGCTCTGCCAGGGCTCAATTCCGGCCGCCATCAGGGTCGACCAGGGCAACCACTCGGGCTGGATGGGGCGGGCGGGCTGCAACCGGGCGCTCAGCCGCTCCAGCCAGTCACTCAGGGTAATACCGGATTTGAGCAAGTTGAATGTGCCCCCCAACTGCTGCTCGGCGGCCCGCAGCACAAACTCGGCACAGTCGCGCACATCGAGATACTGCAAGCGATCCTCGCCACTGCCCGGCAGCAACCAGGGCCCGCCCTGCTGTACCCGCTTAATCCACCAGGCCATGCGCCCGGTAGGATCATGGGGGCCGCACAACACGCCCGGGCGCAGGATGCAAAGCCGCTCACCCCAGCGGGCGCGATACTCCTGCTCGCACAACACCTTGAGCGGGCCATAGTCAGTGGGCATTTCCCCTTCGGGGCTAGCATGCAGCGGCGCCGACTCATCCATTCCGGGCAGTGAGAAATCGCGATAGACGCTGATGGTGGAGATAAAGATCAGCCGCGCGCAGCGCCCGAGCAAGGCGGCCGAGAGGCTTGCCGCCTGCTCGGGGCGATAGCAGCAGGTATCGATGACGAGATCCCACTGCAACCCGGCCCCTTGCAGGGCGCTCAGGCTCTTGTCCCTGTCGCCGGTGAGCTGCACCAGATCGCGCCAGTCCGGATGCTGGTGCAGGCCACGGTTGAACAGAGTCACTTCATGGCCCCAATCCAGTGCCAGCGCGGTAAGGTGGCGCCCCAAAAAGCCGGTGCCACCGATAATCAGCAGTTTCATCCCTCTCCCTCCCCCTCCGGCGCGAGTGCGCATATTTCATCCTGACACGCCAATGCCTCCACCCTACGCAACTCGGCGTGCGGGCACAGCCCCCGACTGACCGGGATGGGACAGGGATCACGGCTGCGCCGCAGAAAAGGGCGTAGTGAGGCCAAGCCTGCGTTTTGGGGCCGCCTGTGCTAAATTGCCGGGGTTTTCAGTCAGGATCCGCCATGAAGTTCGAAATCGACACCCTCGGGATCATCCGCTCTCCCTACAAGGAGAAGTTCGCCATCCCCCGCCAGCCCGGACTGGTCAAATCGGCCCGCGCCCGCCTCGAGCTGCTCCCCCCTTACGATCAGCCGGATGTGCTGCGCGGCATCGAGCAGTTCTCCCATCTGTGGCTCAGCTTCGTCTTTCATCAGACCATGGCGCAGGGCTGGCACCCGACGGTGCGCCCGCCGCGCCTTGGCGGCAACGAGCGGGTCGGCGTCTTTGCCACTCGCTCCACCTTCCGCCCCAATCCGCTAGGGCTCTCGGTGGTCGAGCTGCACGGGGTCGGTCGCGAGCGTGGCAAGCTGTGGCTGGAGCTGGGAGCGGTGGATCTGCTCGATGGCACCCCCATCGTCGATATCAAACCCTATATTCCCTATGCCGACAGCCTGCCGGATGCCCGTGGTGGTTTTGCCCCCGACGCGCCCACCCCGCCGCTGGCGGTGAGCTTCAGTGCCGAGGCAGAGCAGCAGTTGCAACCTTGGCTCAAGGCTCACCCCGAGCTGCGCCAGCTGGTAAGCGAAGTGCTGGCGCAAGATCCGCGCCCCGCCTACAAGAAGGGCAAGCCCGATGAGAAGGAGTACGGGGTGCGGCTGTTTGACTGCAATGTCCGTTTTCGCATCAGCGAGCCAGATTGCGTGGTGCTGGCTATCGAGCCCGCCTGAACCTTGGCGGGCCGACATCACTGATGCTATTTCACGCCTTCTTCACGTCACAAGGGGCTTAATAAGCCTGTAAATTGTGTGGCATTGATCAGACTATCCACCCGGTTGCCAGTGATACCATGCAGACAGCAGAGGGCATCTCCTCTCTGACTGATGCCAGCGGCAGGCTATCAATGTATGGCAAGCATTGTAGCTCTGCTATTGCCGCCAAAGGATCTGGCCTCGCCCCGACACGTTTGAGTGCGGGGATGCCAAACGGATGTGACAGCACTTCGAAGGAACAAACCTATGCTGATGAACAGTGAACAACGTTATGGCACCCTGAATATCGGGCTGCACTGGCTGACCCTGTGGGCCATGATCGCCGTCTACGCCCTGATCGAATTTCGCGATATTTTCCCTAAAGGGGACCCTGGCCGTGATTTGATGAAGGAGTGGCACTTTATGCTGGGGCTGCTTATCTTCGCCCTGGTCTTTGTCAGACTGGCCCTGCGCTGGATGAGCCCGACGCCGCGTATCGTGCCCGAGCTCTCCCCGATCATGCACAAGCTGGCAAAACTGGCCCACCTCGCCCTCTACGGTTTTCTGATTCTCACCCCGCTGTTTGGCTGGCTGCTGCTGAGCGCCGCGGGCAAGCCCATCCCCTTCTTCGGGCTTGAGCTGCCTGCCCTGCTCTCCCCCAGTCCGGATCTCAAGGGGCTGATCAAGGAGGTGCACGAGACGCTGGGTAATATCGGTTACGCCCTGATCGGCCTGCACACGGTGGCGGCCCTCTATCACCACCATATTCTCAAAGACAACACCCTCACCAATATGCTGCCGCCGCGCCGCAGCTAACGGGTAACGGGGAAATGCAGAGGGGGCCATCGTGGCCCCCTCTCTGTTTTCCTTAACAACCGTTATCTGCACTACTGGCAAACGGCATCACGCCTGCTTGGCCAGCTCCTCGGTCGGCTTGCCTTTCGGCTCGTGCGGCAGCTTTTTCACATTGTTCTTGCTCTCCGGCTGCTTGCTCCCGGACGAACTGTTTTCAGACAAGGCTTGCAACACGGGATCGGCCTTGCCGGCCACGGTGGGCTGGGACTGGCCAACAAAGTTGCCGCCTTTGCAGATGGAGAGACTGCCCCCCTTGAAGATCCCCTGCATCTTGCCGCTCTCCAGGATCTCCACCTCGGCGGAGGTACAGGTGCCTTCCAGCAGACCATTGATGATCACGTGGGGCGCACTCACCTCTCCCTCAACACTGCCGCCCTGCATGATGCGCAGCACACCACCGATGAGCTGGATGGTGCCATTGATCTGACCGCGCACCTCCAGATCCCCCTCCACCTGCAACTCGCCCTTGAAGCGGGCACCGGCTGCAATCACAGTGGCCCCGGCCGACCCAGTAGCCGCACCACCTTTGTTTCTTCCAAACATCCGTACTCTCTCCACAAACCACACAAGCAGAACCAGCGGCATCGGCGCCACTGGCCACAGAAAACAGGGCGACCCCAGCACGTAGAGCAGCAAGGCTGCCCCCCAGCAGAGCCAGACAATATAGAGGAGGTCGCTGCGCTCACGCTGTTGCAGTCGCGCCAGCAGCCTCCCGGCCATCTCTCCCATCACATCAAACCTTTCGCAGCATGGCTGCCGACCAGCATGCCATCGACAACCCGGACCATGGTTAAACGACCAGTTGGTGCGAACTCTGAAGTCCCGCTGATTCAGTCCCGATACAGCCGGGATGCATTAGGATTCGAATTGACTCGAAGCGACATACACTTTCTAATTGACAGCCTGGATCCCTATGACCGCTCACATCATGAAAATTCTGTTGGTCGAAGACGACAAGCTGCTCAATCACCACCTCTCCTCTCTGCTGACCGAAGCCGACAATCAGGTCTACAGCACCGACCAGGCCGGGATTGCACTGCACTACGCCGCCGACTATCCCATTGATGTGGCCATCATCGACCTCGGTCTGCCCGATATGGACGGCCTGCAACTGATCCGGCAACTGCGCGAACGGCAGATCCCCTTCCCCATCATTGTGCTGACCGCCCGTGGCAACTGGCAGGACAAGGTCGAAGGACTGGAAGCAGGTGCTGATGACTATCTGGTCAAACCGTTCCAGAAAGATGAGCTGCTGGCCCGACTCAATGCGCTGGTGCGCCGCAGCGCCGGTTTTATCTCGCCCAAGGTGAAGGCCGGTGATTACGAGCTGGATCTCTCCCGCAAGGAGCTGACCATCGCCGGAGAAGTGGCGGTGCTCACCAGCTTTGAATACCTCATTCTGGAGTACCTGATGCGCAACGCCCGTCAGGTGGTCTCCAAGCAGCAACTGCTCGACCAGCTCTACGGCGACGGCGAAGGGGACCCCAACACCATCGAGGTAATGGTGAGCCGCCTGCGCAAGAAGCTGGATCCGGAAGGGACGATTCAACCCATCTCCACCATCCGGCGTCAGGGTTACATCTTCAACCTCTCCTGTAACTGATGCAGTTTCATCTACCGCGCCCCATCAAGATGATCCGCAGCTCACTGCACATCAAACTGCTGCTCAGCTCGCTGCTGGTCATCGCGCTGATCATGGGGTTTGCCGTCTACGCCCTCTACCTCGGCCACGTCGAGGAGCAGACCCAGAAGGCCAGCGCCCGGATGCAGGAGAACCTGGCCAAGTTGTTTTCCTCCACCGAGCCGGATGACAAGGGGTCGAACGTCGAGCTGGGGCGGATATCCCGTGGTGCGGGGGATCGCAACCTCGATACCCTGATCTGCCGCGCCGATGGCGATCTGGTCTGGTCGAGCCTCCATATGCCGGAGGTGATCAAGGCCAAACAGACCATCTGCGGCGATCTGATGAAGTATCTGGGGGGGATGGATCTCGACTACTTCTTCAAGAAGCACACCATCAAGAACGGCGAGAGCTACTTCGTCTACAGCCTGCGGTTTATCCGCAATCCCGGCAGCGGCACCACCGCCTACTACGTGGTGATGATCGACTCGGCCAAACGCTACCACGAAGAGTCCCGCACCTACCTCTACCAGACCGCCAAACAGGCGCTGCTCGCCTATATGCTGCTGGCCGGGCTGCTGCTGCTCACCACCTTCTGGAGCCTCAGCTCACTGCGCACCATCGCCCGTCAGATCGACGATATCCGGGCCGGCAAGCGCGATGACCTCTCGAGCGATTTTGAGCGGGAGCTGGCCCCGTTGACCGACTCCATCAACCAGCTGCTGGAAAACGAACGCCAGCAGACCCAGCGCTACCAGCACGCCCTCAACGATCTCGCCCACAGCCTGAAAACCCGGCTGGCGCTGATCCAGATCACCACCCGCGAAGTGAAGCTGGGGCGGGAGATCCACGACAACATCAACGAGCAAATCCTCACCATGGATCAGATGATCCAGTATCAGCTCAGACGAGCCGTGACCGGCCGCCAGCGCCTTGCCAGCAAGGGTACCGAGCCGGTACCGCTGATTGAAAAACTGCTGGCCAGCCTGACCAAGGTCTATCGCCACAAGAAGCTGCAAACCCACTTCAAGTTCGATGATGACGCCCTCTTCCACGGCGAACAGGGCGACCTGATGGAGCTGATGGGCAACCTGCTCGACAACGCCTGCAAGTTTGCCATCAGCGAAGTGAAGGTGACGGTGCGCCGCCATCTCGAGCGGCTGCGTATCGAAGTGGAAGATGATGGCCCGGGTATCGACCCGGCCAAATCGGAGCAGATCTTCCAGCGCGGCGTGCGGGCAGACAGTTCACCCGGTCAGGGCATAGGTCTGGCGGTGGTGACCGAAATCGTCCACAGCTACGGCGGCCAGATCCGGGTCGATGAATCTCCCCTCGGCGGCGCCCGCTTTACCCTGGACCTTCCCTGATTGGCATTGCCCTGCTCAGCCTTACAAGTGATGCCCTACCACAAGGCCCCCGACCTCGGGGGCCTTGTGGTTTCTGCCACCCAAGTTGTTTTAATTTATTGATCCGGCACTGATTATCACCCCGCAGCCCTTCCACCACCGGCTTCAATCGGTATCATGGTGGCGCGGCACAAAACTGCTTCCGGAGCCACACCATGAGCATTCGCTGTCAGAAGGGTGACGAATATCGATATGACTCGACTGAGTAAACACCCTAAACTACGGATGCAATAAGGGGTTGCGTATGATGATAAGGCTAATTTTTTACTAACAAGGTAGTAGCAGGCATGATGGCAAAAATAAACCTGAGCGACATCATCGGAGGCAGCATCATGCTCCGTTAGGGGCAGCTATCGCTCAGTTGTTGCTGCAACGCCCGCTCCCCCTAATGATCTGAGTGTGGCTGAGTTCTGTAATGGGTTAACGGCGTTGGCAAATTAGAGACATTCCCGATTTGGTAGCCTCGCCTCGTTCAATCCGCAGATTATATTAGTGCAGTGCGCAAGGATTGCTTTGATGAATATCGAATTAATCGATGGATTGGGATTGGATGCTGATGGCTGCCTAACCAATGCCAATGGTGGTGCCGTTCATCTGCGCCAAGGTGATCTGGATGGCGCATGTGGCCCCTACTGCGTGGTGATGGCTCTACTGGCACTGAATGTGCTGGATTCGAGCTCGCTACCTGCCATGAATCGGCTCGACTACCGTACCCGGATTGGTCGGTTATTTCGTGAAATCGAACGCTTACATGACCCCATGGTGACTCAGGGCACCACCATCGAGCAGCTCGAGGCGATGTTCGCCGTCTATCCCAATCTGGCTACTCGTACCTATGCCGATTCTCCGTCGGCAGTTTTGTCTCAATTGAGCCAAGCCCTGGCCGATCAGCACCCTGTCATTGTCGATGTGACCTCCCGCAAGAACGATGGCTTGAACCACTGGACCCTAGCGATAGGGCAGTGTGGCCAGTTTATCTATCTGCTCGATCCGGCTTATGAATTACCGGTGGCCAGCTGCTGGAACGCAGTTTTGAGTCGTCGGCCTCAGTCGAACCGCTACGGCTATCGATATATTAACCCCTGGATCAATCATGACGTTGAGGTCAACGTCATGCTGGAAATCTTCCCCAGATAAAAGCTTTATTCTCAGGAGTCAGAGTGAAACCTGTTATTCCCATTCATATCGGTGTTTCTGGGCACAGGGACATACCTGCTGAGGATCTCCCTCAACTCAAGCTGAGGCTCTGTGAGCGATTTACCAGACTCAAAGCGTTGCATCCCAATAGTACCATCAAGTTGCTCAGTGGCTTGGCCGAAGGGGCTGACCGGGTCGCCGCCTATGCAGCATTAGAAGCTGGGCTGGAACTGGTTGCCGTGCTGCCGATGCCAGAGGCGTCATACCTAGAGGATTTCGTCTCTGAGGAGTCCAAAGCTGAGTTTCATCGGTTGTTAGCGCTTGCGACCGTGCTTCAGGCCAATCTACAACCACCTTCCGTGCGTGATGATGGCTATGTCTATCTGGCCCGGTTTCTGGTGCGCCATTGCCAACTGATTGTTGCCCTGTGGGATGGTGTTTGTGAGCAGCCAACCGCGGATGGCTCCATGGCTATATTGCCGGGCGGCACGGCCGATGTGGTGCAGATGAGTGAGCAGGGCATCAAGGTCAACGAGGACGTGTTATTGACCGCGCCGGAAAAGACCCCGGTAGAGCATCTCTGGACACGACGACTAAAGCACGCACAACTCGGAAACCCGATTGTGAAGCCGGAGTTGGTAGCTACCTGGGCGGGCGCGCGTAGTCAACCGGTGGACCCCTATCCCGTGATGCAGGAGATAGATGATTTCAATCGTCATGCAGCCCAAGAGATCACGGGTCAACAACTTGCCCAAAGCAAAGAGTGGCTATTATCCGGCTCTGTACCTGAACAGTTGCAGCAAAACTGCACCCACCTTCTGGATATATATGCTGCGGCAGATGCGTTGGCAATCAAGCGGCAAAAACAGCGTGAATCATCAATTCGATGGATCACTCTGGTAGCCCTGATTTCAATTTTTTGTCAGCAGGTCTACTCTGGACCCGATATGCGTTGGTTCTGGCTCGCTGGCCATATTACGCTGGCCGTAGTGGCTTGGTGTGCATTCCGTTTCTTTTTTAAGGGAAAGATGCCACGTGAAGAGCAATTTATTGAGTGGCGTGTATTGGCTGAAGGTTTGCGTGTGCAATTTTTCTGGTGCGCATTGGGCCTGAAATATGTAGCCTCTGATTATTACCGTACCAATCGACTGGGAGATGTGGATTGGATATCTCAGTCGATTCGAAATTTGATGATGGTGACCGAGTTGTCGGCAAAACCCGATGTATCATGGGTAAAGCAGGCATGGGTTGCAGATCAGGCTAAATACTTCGATAAAGCGAAGAACAGAGATCTGGCGAAAATAAACAAATGGAATAAAGCGGTATTGATGACGTTCGGTTGTGCCATTGGGATGACTATTGTCACTTTGGCGGCTGATTTGTTGGAATTGGATGGTCTGTGGCTGAATATCATGGTCTTGATCTCCGGTATGTCTTTTGTAGTCTCAGCCTTAGCCAAAGCCTTTATGAGCCAAATGGGATTCGAAGAAAATGTATCGCGCTATGAGCGTGCAGCAGCAATATTCAATTATGCAGAGCAACAAATTGCGCGGGCGATTGCTCAAGGTGATGAATCCTTGGCCCAAGAGTTATTAAAAACCTTAGGCTGGGAAGCGCTATATGAAAATGCGGCTTGGCTGCAAATGAATAGAACTAATGAATTCGAAGTAAATATTGCATAAGGAATTTGTCATGGCTATAAAAAACAATGTTTTAGATGTATTCATAAGCTATCGTCGAGAAGGTGGAGCCACTGTCGCTAGATTGCTTTATGAGGTACTAAAATCTAGAGAAATTAGTGCGTTTATGGACGCTGAAACATTATCTCATGGTGATTATGAAAAAAGCATTCAGTCCAACATAAAAAACTCAAAAAACTTCTTATTGATCTTGGCACCAGGGACATTAGATTCTGAATGGGTGCAAACGGAAGTAAAATTTGCCTTGCAGTATAAAAAGAATATCATCCCCGTTTTTGTGAATGGCGTTGATCGCTTCCCTGAAGTTATACCTAATGGGTTGGGAGCTATCAAGAGTCTCAATGCAATTGCTTTTAATCATGAAAACTTTGAAACCAATATGAACAAGCTGATGTCTTGGTTAGAAACAAAGCATAATCTCTTGTTAAAAGCGTATCTTGATTTTTCTTATAAAAAAGGTGAGGAAGAGTTAGCTCAATCCCTGATGGATTCATTAAGCAATATTTTGCCTCAGTCTGTATTAATCGATCTATTGAAAGAACACTTAAAACAGTCATGGGGCGATTCTGATTCTAATAATGCCACACCTGAAAATCTTCTTAAAAATCTTGATACCTGGATTATTAAGGGGATGGCCCAACACCTTGGAGTTGAACATAAAGGCGTACGCGAATATATAATTAACAATATTGATTCTTGGCTTAGAGGTTTGGATGTGCCTCTAATTAAAGAAGACAATGATGAAGAATTTGAACGCTACTATAGAGTTCAGCATCACCTTGAACGTATGTTCAAGTCAAGAGATAACCTGTTCAAACTAAAGGTCCTTTGTGAAACAAATATTCCATATTTTAAACCAAAATCATGGAAGTCTAGTGCGGACATTCTGTTTTCACTTGTGGACGAGCCATTCGTTTGTAATTTGGATCTGCTTTTTAAAACTCTTGAGCTATCAGAGAGTGATATCAAGGAACTATGTGGTTCTTTGATTGGAGATTCTGTTGGTAGAAGAACAGCTTTGATAGAAAAATTGGAAAAATGGGTAAATTACCAAGATGAATGATCAACTACTCATTCAAGCCAAACAGGCTATGACTAACCTGGTGTCTATGTGTTGCAGAGACATCATGGTTCGCCCTTTTGATAACGAGCCCCCTGTTACTCCATCACTATTGACCATGTTGGTGGCCTGGCTGTTGCCAGCTCTGGATTATGTGATGACAGGCCCAAGCCGAATCAAACTGGCGGATAAGAAATTTATCAACCAATTGACGGGTCTGAACCTGACCATTGAGTTGATCGATCGCTTGTCTGGATCTGGTGCCAATTCTGCAGGTTTTGAGCCAACGATTCCGCCAGCTTTTATTCTGCTGGCGGAACGCATAGAGGCCGGGGCTGGTCAGCAAATGTATCCGTATCTGGATATTTTGCTCAATACTGCCTGTGCTTGGGATGGTGATCGCTCGTTGGCGGATATCCGACGAATTGAGTCATTACTGAGGCCTATTCGTGTTGCACTAGGAATGGGATGCCCGGCTGAGTTCATAGATGAAAATGATTTATCGAGCTCTTCTGATGAGCCCTCGAATAATGCGTTGCATGAGGATGCACAGAGCGAGGATGACATCCCAGTAAAACGGGTATTAGCTAATAAAATTAAAAATCCTCAAGGACAGCTTGATGGTTTAATCGGCTTGGCCGAAGTAAAAGAGGAAGTGCGTAATCTAACCAATCTGGCTCGCTATTTGATGCATAGAAAAGCCGCGGGTTTACCGACCCCTCCGTTCTCATTGCATTTGTCATTTGTCGGTAACCCTGGAACGGGTAAAACGACGGTCGCTCGACTGATTGGTGCTATTTATAAAGAGATCGGCTTATTGCGTTCAGGGCATGTGGTTGAAGTCGATCGGGCTGGTCTGGTTGCCCATTTTCTTGGCCAGACAGCCTCACAAGTTCATGCTATCTTTGAACAAGCGCTGGGTGGGGTATTGTTTATCGATGAAGCTTATACCTTGGTTCGCTCAGATGATGGTGATGATAACTATGGCCAAGAGGCGGTTGATACCCTATTAAAGCTAATGGAAGATCATAGAGACGACATCGTAGTGATCGTTGCGGGCTATCCAGAAGAAATGCATACCTTTATTGAGAGTAATCCTGGCTTGCGCTCGCGCTTTTCTCGCGAGTTACTGTTCAAAGATTATTCGGCTCGTGATCTGACCAAGGTTTTTTATAAAATGTGCCAAGACAATAAATTGATTATTGACCAAGCTGTGCTGTTGAAAGTATTTGCCTGTATGAAACAGCTGATCAGTGATGCAGAGACTAATTTTGGTAATGCCAGAGTGGTTCGGCAGTTATTTGAGCGAAGCATGCAGCAACAAGCAAATCGCTTATCGAAGGTAGAAAAGCCATCACTAAAACAGCTTTCTGTTTTGATGGCTGAGGATGTTGTTTATGAGTGATGAGTTATTCCAACGCTCGATTAAAATCACAACCAGTCTCATTGAACAGATCGGGGAGCAAACATTACAGGCCGCATGCGCTAAGTTATCAGCCCAATGCGGTGGAGATACTTCAAAAGTTACTCAGCCAGCAAATCCTGAACGTGATTTAGAAACATCAATGCAATCCGAATGGATGGATGATACTCATGCGGATGTGCAGGCTATCTACGATGTGAGTTATGCATTGGATATGGCGTGGAGTATCGCTCTTGAGGTGTCACTTTTAGCCGCGATTGTTTTTTATGTTGTGGGAAAACAGATAAAAATGCATTTCCCTATATTGGGTATTGAGTTGCTGGCTATTCCTTCGTTTTTAATTTTAGTTGTATTCATCATTTCTTTTATCCGGGTTTGGCGAGTACACCAGCCAGCCGTCATTTTCGAGTTTGGAAAGTCAGCTCGCGTTAGCTTTTGTGCGCAAGATATGGAAAATTCAGTGTTTGATTACTTGTTTTGCAGGAAGTTTCGTAATTCCTGGCAACGAAAGACTGTTTCTATATCAGATATCTATCGCATCGATAACGAAATATTCCAGGTTGGCTCTAAGCGCAAGAAAAAATGTTTTTCTATTAATATCAGTGGCAATTTTGGCTCGCAGAAGATTGTATTCAGTAATAAGCAAAAACGTGATGAATGCCGAGCTTTGTTCTCGGTGGCGATTAAAAAATATGCCAAGAATGCACGAATGGATAGCAACCTGAGCATTGGCTCATCGGGGGACAGTGGTTTTTAGTTTTGAATGTGGTGAGTTCTCCGCGTTCAAAGGCGAAATTTATTTGTGCGGCTTGCTGCGATGCATACATGGTTGTTGTATCGGCACAAGCCCACGACTTTATTCCCGCCGCCTTTTGGCGTGAGCAACGGGCAGCGATGCGCGATATCTACCTGCCCGCCAGCAAGAGCTGGGTCTATGAGGAGGGAAAACAGTTGCTGGGCTTTATCTCCTGGTATCAGAGGTCTGTTGCCGCCCTGTTTATCTCCCCAGATCACCAATCACACGGGCTGGGTCGCCAACTGCTCGAATACCTCAAAGCCCAATATGACCGACTCGAGTTGACGGTCTACGCCGAAAATGAGCAGGCGCGGCGCTTCTATTCCCGCAACGGTTTCAAAGAGGGTGAGCAGCAGTTGTGCGAGCATAGCGGCCACCCCGAGTTGGTGATGCATTGGCAACGGGGTTAAGCGGGTCGCCCATAGCGATGGCGAGCACGCTTTGCCTGTTTTGTGGCCGCCTTGAATGCCATGACGGCATTCTCTACAATGACCCACTTTTTATTCATTTCGGGTTATATCGATGAGCGATACCAGCACCAAACCGGCTCTGCCGGATCACCTCTCCTGCAATCCCCGCAGCCCTCACTATGTGGCCGCCTGCTTCGAGCACCCGATCGGTATTCGCCTGAACGGCAAAGAGCGCACCGATGTCGAGGAGTACTGCATCAGCGAAGGTTGGGTGAAGATCCCCTCCCCCAAGGCGCTGGATCGCCGTGGTCAGCCCATCCTGATCAAACTCAAGGGTACCGTTGAAGCCTTCTACAGCTAATCAGCGCGCTACTGCATGATAAACAACAAGGCCACCCTCGCGGTGGCCTTGTTGTTTCCGGTATTGGTGCTGGCGTCAGCGTTATCTAAGCGGCGACCACCAGCACACATTTCTCGCAGAGCAACTCTTATACCCCCAAGCGGTCGCGCAGGGTGTACCAGGCGGCGCCCGCGGCGGTGAAGGGGATGCGGAACAACCGGCCACCAGGGAAGGGGTAGTGCGGCAGTTTGGCAAACGCATCGAAGCGCTCCGCCTGACCGCTCAGCACTTCGGAGAGCAGCTTGCCCGCCAGATGGGTACAGGTGACGCCGTGGCCGCTGTAGCCCTGCATGTAGTAGATGTTGGGGCCGATGCGGCCAAACTGCGGCAGGCGCGACAGGGTGAGCAGGAAGTTGCCGGTCCAGGTGTACTCCACCTTGACGTCGGCCAGCTGCGGGAAAGTCTTGAGCATCTTGGGGATGATCAGCCGCTCGATATCCGCCGGATCCCGCGCGCCATAGACCACCCCGCCGCCATAGATCAACCGGTGATCGCCGGAGGTGCGGTAGTAGTCGAGCAGGTAGTTGCAATCCTCCAGACAGTAGTTCTGCGGCAAGAGTGAACGGGCCCGCTCCTCTCCCAGCACTTCGGTGGCGATCACCTGGGTGCCGCAAGGCATGCTCTTGCTGGCCAGTTCCGGCACCAGATTGCCGAGGTAGGCATTGCCAGCCACCACGATAAAGCGCGCCTTCACCGCCCCTTTGGCGGTCTTGACCAGCGCCGGCTGACCCGGAGTAATGCTGGTGACGGCGGACTGCTCGAAGATATGCCCCCCCTGGATGCGGATCGCTTCCGCCTCCCCCAGCGCCAGATTGAGAGGGTGAATATGGCCACCGCTCTTGTCGAGCAGGGCGCCGACATAGCGATCGCTCGCCACCACCTCGCGTACCCCCTTGGCATCGAGCAGCTCCAGCTGCTCATTGCCCCACTTCTCCCAGCGCGCCTTCTGCGCCTTGAGCTCGTGCAGCTGCTTCTCGGTCTCGGCGGCAAAGACGCCGCCCTCCTGCAGATCGCACTGGATGTTATAGCGCTTGATCCGCTCGCGGATGATTTGGCCCCCCTCAAACAGCATGGAACCGAGCAGCCTGGCCTGATCCGGCGGGCAGTTCGCTTCTATGGTGTCAATGTCGCGGCTGTAGGAGTTGACGATCTGGCCGCCGTTGCGGCCGCTGGCGCCAAAGCCGACTCGTGCGGCCTCCAGCACCACCACCTTGTAGCCCTTCTCGACCAGATGCAGGGCGCTGGAGAGGCCAGTATAACCCGCCCCGATGACGCAGACATCGCACTCCAGCTGTTCGGTCAATGTCGGGTAGGGCGCATGTTTATTGGCGCTGGCTGCGTAGTAACTGTTTACATGTTCGGTCATGATCCCTGTTTCCTTACCGGTTCTGTTGCCAAACTACTGTCAGGATTAAAAGCTCGCCGGGGTGTGGGCGCTGACGATGCGACAGGTCTGCCCCGACGGATTGCTGAAGCTGTGGGGCTCGCCGGTGTCGATCACATAGCTGTCGCCCGCTTCGAGTTGATAGCTCTGGCCTGCCACCGTCAGGGTCACCGACCCCTCCAGCACTGTGCCGACCTCCTCTCCCTGATGCTTGACCTGCCCGCCGGTGTCGGTGCCGGGGGGATAGGTCTCCAGCATAAAGCCGAGCTGGCGGCGGTTGTTGCCGTTGTGCACCAGCTTCATCGAGACCCCCTGACTGCCCAGCTCGATAAGCTGTTCAGCCTTGATCACCACACTGCAGGGGCGGCTCTCCTCCTCGGCGAAAAAGCGCGACAGCGGCAGGCCATAGACGGTGAGCAGCTTTTGCAACGACGCCACCGAGGGGCTCACCTTGTCCTGCTCTATCATGCAGATGGCGCCGTGGGTCAGGCCGCTCAGCTCCGCAGCCCGCCGCTGGGAGAGCCCCAGCTGGTGGCGCACTGCCGCCAACCGCTCGCCCATGGTACGGGCACCACTCTGCGGCACCAGCTGCAGACGAGCCTCGCTCTCACTGCTCTGTGGCCCGCTCATGAAAGGCCCCCTGCTGCGCCATGTCTGCATCCTTGCATCATCAGCCTCTCCTGCTTGCGCGTGATCGCATCGGATCAGGCGCTGCCTGTTTACCCTGCTGGTTAAAATAGCCGACCAGCTTTCCCTTGCCGTTCACTATGTTACACAGCACAGCCGTTCATTATTTTGCACACCTGATTTACCATCTCCCGGTCGTTTGCCCACTTACAGCCTGCAAGCGAACCGGAGAAAGCGCGCTATACAGCCCATTTTCTAGCATAGCGCCCCCCAGCAATTCAAATATATTTAACACTTGAAAAACATTTCAGCTCAAATTATGGTCTTCCTGTGCTTATTATTTTATACGGCAGCGGCGCAGGAAGGGTCGGCTCACTCCGGCAACCAGCTGCTCTGACCCACACTCGAGGCTTCTCATGTCAGGAACAACATCCCACTCCAGCTTGATCACATCCCGCGCCTATATAGATGGACAGTGGTGCGAGGCCGCCAGCGGCTGCACCTTCGAGGTCACCAACCCCGCCAGCGGTGCCGTCATTACCCAGGTGCCCGACATGGATGCCGAGGATACCCGCCGCGCCATCGCGGCCGCCCACGCGGCGCAACCCGCCTGGGCAGCGCTGACCGCCAAGGAGCGCAGCAACAAGCTCTACGCCTGGTTTGCCGCCATCACAGCCCACAGCGACGAGCTGGCCCGCATCATGACCTGCGAGCAGGGCAAGCCGCTGGCGGAAGCCAAAGGGGAAGTGGCCTATGGCGCCAGCTTTATCCAGTGGTTCGCCGAGGAGGGCAAGCGCGCCTATGGCCGCACCATCCCGGGTTTTAGCGGCGATCGCCGATTGGCCACCATCAAGCAGCCGGTGGGCGTGGTCGCCGCCATCACTCCGTGGAACTTCCCCATTGCCATGATCACCCGCAAGGCGGGCCCGGCGCTGGCAGCGGGTTGCACTATCGTCATCAAGCCCGCCGCAGAAACGCCGCTCTGCGCGCTGGCACTGGCGCTGCTTGCCGAGCAGGCGGGCATCCCCGCTGGTGTCATCAATATCGTCACCAGTCATCAGGCGAGCGCGGTGGGCAACGAGCTGTGCAGCAACCCGGTGGTGCGCAAGCTCTCCTTCACCGGCTCTACCCGCATCGGCAAGCTGCTGATGCGCCAGTGCGCCGACACCATGAAGAAGCTGTCGCTGGAGCTGGGTGGCAACGCCCCCTTTATCGTCTTTGACGATGCCGACCTCGACGCCGCCGTGGCAGGGGCGCTCGCCTCCAAATACCGCAACGCCGGGCAGACCTGCGTCTGCGCCAACCGGATTCTGGTGCAGGCCAGCGTCTACGATGCCTTCGCCGAGAAGCTGACCGCTGCCGTCAGCGCCTTCAAGGTGGGTGATGGCATGGCGGAGGGCACCCAGATCGGCCCGCTCATCAACCCCGCCGCCGCCAGCAAGGTGGCCGAGCTGGTGCAGCAATCGGTCGCCGCCGGTGCCGAAGTACTGCTGGGGGGCGAAGCTCACCCCGCCGGCCCCCTCTTCTACCGCCCCACCATTTTGGGCAAGGTGGATAAAACCAACCCCATCCTGCAGGAGGAGATCTTCGGCCCGGTCGCGCCGCTGGTGCGCTTCGAGACGGAAGCCGAGGCCATCGCCATTGCCAACGACACCCCTTATGGCCTGGCCGCCTACTTCTATGGCCGCGATATCGCCCGGGTGTGGCGCGTCGCCGAGCAGCTTGAATACGGCATGGTCGGCATCAACGAGGGGATCATCTCAACCGAGCTGGCCCCCTTTGGCGGCATCAAGGAGTCGGGTCTGGGCCGGGAAGGGGCCGCCGAGGGGCTGCAGGAGTATCTGGAGACCAAATACCTCTGCTTTGGCGCCATTCGCTAGGGCAGCAACAGAGAGACAAGGCGCCGCCGATCTGGCCCGATGGGCTGATCGGCGGTGAGGGGCGCCAAAACGCCTGCCACATTTTCAGGGAATATCGGGGGCTGCGGCCCCTCAGGGAGGAAAGATGAGTCAGTCAGAATCAAACAAGGCGTGGCAAGCGCGCCGCGAAGCGTCCGTGGTCAACGGCGTTGGCACCCTGCTGCCGGTCTTTATCGACCGTGCGCAAAATGCCGAGCTGTGGGATGTGGAGGGCAACCGCTACATCGACTTTGCCTCCGGCATCGCCGTGCTCAATACCGGCCACAACCACCCCAAAGTAGTGGCGGCGGTGCGCGAACAGCTGGAAAAATTCAGCCACACCTGCTTTCAGGTCACCCCCTACCCCGGCTATATCGAGCTTGCCGAAAAGCTCAACGCCCTGGTGCCAGGCCCGACGCCGAAGCGCACCCTGTTTCTCTCCACCGGTGCCGAGGCGGTCGAGAACGCCATCAAGATTGCCCGTGCCCACACCGGTCGCAGCGGCACCATCGCCTTCAAAGGGGGCTTTCACGGCCGCACCATGATGGGCATGGCGCTCACCGGCAAGGTGGTCCCCTACAAGACCGGCTTTGGCCCCTTCCCGGGCGAGGTCTACCACATCCCCTTCCCCGCCGACTATCTCGGGGTGAGTGAAGAGGATGCCCTGCACGCCCTCGAGCTCTGCTTCAGTGCAGATATCGAGCCGAGCCGGGTAGCCGCCATCATCATCGAACCGGTGCAGGGGGAAGGGGGCTTCTATCCCGCCTCCCCAAGCTTTATGCAGAAGCTGCGCAGCGTCTGCGACCAGCACGGCATTCTGCTGATCTGCGACGAGATCCAGAGCGGTTTTTGCCGCACCGGCAAAACCTTCGCCACCGAATATGCCGGCATCGAGCCGGACATCATGACCCTGGCCAAGAGTCTGGCTGGCGGCTTCCCCCTCTCCGCCGTGGTGGGCAAGGCGGAGATCATGAACTCGGCCAAACCGGGTGGTCTGGGTGGCACCTATGCCGGTTCCCCCATCGCCTGCGCCGCCGCGCTGGCGGTCTTGCAGGTGATCGACGAGGAGAAACTCAACCAGAAAGCGCTGGATCAGGGGGAGCAGATCAAGGCGGGGCTGGAACGCATAGCCGAGCGTTTTGACTGCATAGGTCAAATTCGCGGCCCCGGCGCCATGGTGGCCATGGAGCTGGTGAAACGCCGTGATGCCAGCCAGCCCGATCCCGACCTCACCAAGCGACTGGTGGCCGAGGCGGGCAAACGCGGTCTGGTCCTGCTCTCATGCGGGGTGCGCGCAAATGTCATCCGTTTTCTCGCCCCCCTGACAGCCCCTGCGGCAGTGATTGACGAGGGGCTGCAACTCCTTGAAAAATCACTGGAGGCCGTGCTGGCCTGACCAGCAGGAAAGTGACCACTTACCTGTGCAAATAAATGCAATTTTGCCCCCTTTTTTTCTTGTCAAGGGGGCCCTGCAAATGCACAATGCGCCGCCACTGAAAGAACCGATGTAAAACAATGGCATCGGTTCTTTTTTAGACAGTGAACACACCCATAAACGAGGCCGGATCACCCCCGGAAAAGATAGCGAGATTGGCAGCAGTCTCCCGACACCAAGTCTAGTGAGGAACAACATGGGGCATCTCAATGCTTTCCAACCGGCCATGGCCGGTGTGCGCCGCCCTGGCGCCCTTGATTCCCGGGCCTCTCTCCCGGTTTCGTTGATGGACCGTGCCACTCTGGCACTGCATGAGGAACATGCATAATGGCGGCCCAGCAGGTTGGTCTGAAAAAGACCCTCAAACTGTGGCAGGTCGTGGTTATGGGACTGGCGTACCTCACCCCCATGGCGGTGTTCGACACCTTCGGCATCGTTACCGAGATCACCGAAGGCCATGTGCCGACCGCCTACCTGTTTGCCCTCATCGGCATGCTGTTCACTGCCCTGAGCTACGGCCATCTGGTACGCAAGTTCCCGTCAGCCGGCTCCGCCTATACCTATGCCCAGAAGGTGTTTCACCCCTATGTCGGCTTTATGGTGGGCTGGACCTCCCTGCTCGACTACATGTTCATGCCGATGATCAACATGCTGCTGGCCAAGATCTATCTGGAAGCCCTCTTCCCGAACGTAGAGCCCTGGACCTATATCTTCGGTCTGGCGGCGGTGATGACCGCCCTCAACCTACGCGGCATCAAGCTGGTGGCCAACTTCAACAGTCTGATCGTGGTGATGCAGTTCAGCATCATCGCCATCTTCATCGGCCTGATCGCCTGGGGCGTTCACAATGGTGAAGGGTTGGGGACCGTGGCCAGCAGCCGTCCCTTCTTCTCCGAGCAGATCCAGGTGTCGCCGCTGCTGATGGGGGCCTCCATCCTCTGTCTGTCGTTCCTCGGTTTTGACGCCATCAGTACCCTGTCGGAAGAGACCCCGGACGCCGATCGGGTGATCCCCCGCGCCATCGTGCTGACGGCGCTGATCGGCGGTGTGCTGTTCGTCACTACCTCCTACTTCCTGCAGCTCTACTTCCCGGACATCTCCCGCTTCCAGCATCCGGATGCGGTACTGCCGGAGATCGCCCTCTATGTCGGCGGCAAGCTGTTCCAAGCGGTGGTGCTGGTCTGCACCACAGTAGCGGTGCTGGCCTCGGGGCTCGCCTCCCACGCCGGTGTATCGCGCCTGCTCTACGTGATGGGTCGTGATCGCGCCCTGCCTGCCCGCTTCTTCGGTTACATCCATCCGAAGTGGCAGACCCCGGCGTTCAACGTGCTGCTGGTCGGCCTGCTGGCCCTCTCTGCGGTGTCGCTGGATCTGGAGATGGCGCTGGCGCTGATCAACTTTGGCGCCCTGGTGGCCTTCACCTTCGTCAATCTGGCGGTGATTGCCCACTTCTATGTGAAGCTGGGCCGCAACAAGTGTCTCAAGGACCACCTGATGTACCTGCTGCTGCCGCTCTGTGGCGCCGCCTGCATCGGGGTACTGTGGCTCAACCTCGAGCCCTCCTCCTTCGAGCTAGGGCTGATCTGGGCGGCGCTGGGGGCCATCTACCTGTTCCTGCGCCTTACCGTGTTCCGCATCCCGCTGCATACCGCCGACAAGGTGGAGATCGCCCAGTAACCGCTGGCGCCTCTCCCCCCGATAGCGAACAAGGAGCCTGCGGGCTCCTTGTTGTTTTTGCAGTGCTCTGGTGGCCAGCAGCACGGGTTGCCAGAAATGCGGTTTCTGCAGGAAGTGTGACTGATTTCAAATAACTACCCAGCCGGACCGCTCGCCGTGCCATGGCCCGAGCCGCGTCGCCCCCTATCCTCAGTCATTAATGTGAATGGATATGCAATAGATCTTTTTCCACTTCACCCCCTCCCATGCCCCGCCAGCCGATAAGCTCGCAGGACTCGAGCCCGGGGGAACGCCGCCAAATATGATCAGGATCAATGTTGAGGCGCTATGCACCCTGCAGCCCCGATTTGCCGATTTTTCATACGCCACGACAGGGTTCTCTTCCCCCCCGAAAAAGGGGGAGCGGCTCGGGGACGGCTGCAGGGGGCGAGTGACCACTTACCTGCCTCGTGCGTATGCAAAAAAATGCGTTAATCCGCCCTTTTTTGCTTGTCAAGGGGGCTGACCGAATGCACAATACGCCGCCAATAAAGGACCGATGTTCACTGCGACATCGGTTTTTGTATTTTTGAAGTGCAGTACAAACCCACCACAAGAGGCCGGAACGTTTCCGGAAGTGATATTCGAGATTGCCAAACAATCTCCCGACGTTGAGAGGATAACAATGGGGCGTTTTAATGCTTTCCTGCCGGTACAGCCCGGTATGCGCCTCCCCGGCGCCCTTGATGTACAGGCTTGCGAATCCATCGTATCCCTGCGCTCGTTGCAAGCACGTGCTGCGGCACTGATTGAGGAGAAAGCGTAATGGCATCGCAAAACGCCAAGCTGCTCAAGACCCTTACCCTGACACAAGTGATTGTGATGGGTCTGGCCTATCTGACCCCCATGGCTGTCTTCGACACCTTCGCCATCGTCGGTGACATCACCGATGGCCGGGTCGCCACCGCCTATCTGCTGGCTCTGGGTGGCATCCTGCTCACCGCTTTCAGCTACGGACATCTGGTACGCAAGTTCCCCTCTGCGGGTTCTGCCTATACCTATGCCCAGAAGGTGTTCAACCCCTACGTCGGTTTCATGGTCGGCTGGTCATCCCTGCTCGACTACATGTTCATGCCGATGATCAACATCCTGCTGGCCAAGATCTACCTGACCGCCATGTTCCCGGGCGTCGAGCCCTGGGTGTTCATCTTCGGTCTGGTGACCGTGATGACCTTCCTGAACCTGCGCGGCATCAATCTGGTGGCCAACTTCAACGGTCTGATCGTGGTGATCCAGCTGGCCATCATCACCCTCTTTATCGGCCTGATGGCGTGGGGCATCTACCACGGTGAAGGGGCTGGCACCCTGATGAGCAGCCGTCCGTTCCACTTCGAGTCCGCACAGCTGGTACCGCTCTTTACCGGTGCGACCATTCTCTGCTTCTCGTTCCTGGGCTTTGACGGTCTGAGCTCCCTCTCCGAAGAGACTCCGAATGCCGGCAAGGTGATCCCCAAGGCGATCGTGCTGACTGCCCTTATCGGCGGCATCATCTTCGTGGTGGTCTCTTACTGCCTGCAGCTCTACTTCCCGAGCCTCGCCCGCTTCCAGCATCCGGATGCGGTACTGCCGGAGATCGCTCTCTACGTTGGCGGCACCTTCTTCCAATCCGTGGTTCTGGTCTGCACCACGGTCGCGGTACTGGCCTCCGGCATGGCGGCTCACGCCGGTGTCTCGCGCATCCTCTACGTGATGGGGCGTGACCGGATGATCCCGGAGCGGGTGTTTGGCTATATCCACCCGAAATATCGTACTCCGGCCATCAACGTGCTGATGGTGGGAGGTCTGGCCCTCTCCGCCGTGTCGTTTGATCTGGATACCGCGCTGGCGCTGGTCAACTTCGGTGCGCTGGTGGCATTCAGCTTCGTCAACCTGTCGGTGATCGGTCAGTTCTGGGTGCGCGAGAAGCGCAACAAGACCCTCAAGGACCACATCGTCTATCTGCTGATGCCGCTGCTCGGTGCCGCCACCATCGGTGCTCTGTGGATCAACCTGGAGCAGAGCTCCCTCGAGCTTGGCCTGATCTGGGCTGGCCTCGGCGTGACCTATCTGTTCCTGCGTCTGGCGGTGTTCCGTATCCCGTTCCGCCAGTACGAAGAGGCGGCCGACGCCTGATCGTCTGCGGATAGCGCATAACAAAAGGGGAGCCATGGCTCCCCTTTTTGCTGCCGGTCTGTGGCCGGTCACACGGGCTTGGGCCCGATCTGCTTACTGCTTATCCAGTACGGCGGTCGCCGCAGCCTTGAGCGGATCGCGAGCGATGGTCTTGGCATCCTGCTCCGCCTTGTGCAGCTGCTGGTTTGCCTTGTCCATCTTCTGCTGCATACCGTTGCCGCTCTCCTTGAGCTCGGCACGCTTCTCGCCCAGCAGGTCGGTGCGGCCTTTTTGCACCTCGGCTTTCACCTTCTCTTTCTCCTGCTTCACCAGCTTGCTGGTATCACAGTTGCCCTTGACCCCCAGAGTGGCATTTACCGCTTCGTTTTTGAGGGCCTTGTCGAGGTTGCAGTCGGTTTTCAACAGGCTGGCCTGTGCCCCTGCCGAGAGCAGCCCCAGCGACAGAGAGAGGATCCATGCACGCATCATCTTGTTTACTCCTGCTTGCCAATAAAGGGGCGCAGTGTAGCGATCACATTCCGGCTGGCAAGGCGGCAGTGCCTTCGTCCCCCCTTTTGCCACCCCAGAGCCAACCGGCTCGGTCAGCGCCTGTCGCCGCAGTTCGTCGTCATAAAAACATCATCGAAATGTCACGTTGTCATATTTCTGTCATTAACCATTGATTAAATGCGCGGGTCATCAACAACCCAAGACGGAACGACCGTCTCAAGAGGCTTTATGCAACACCATCACTCCTTGTCACAGCCGCCCGCGACCCGCGCCCTGTTCAACTGGATGAGTGTCATCGTACTGGTCTACCTGATCCTGGTTGCCGTGGGCGCCATCTCCCACGGCTTCAAAGATTTCTCCGGCGGCGCCGAGGGCGCAGCCCAGATCTTCGCCTTTGCCAACAACCCCTTTGTCGCCCTGCTGCTGGGTATTCTCGCTACCGCGCTGGTGCAATCCTCCAGCACCGTCACCTCGGTGATCGTCGGTCTGGTGGCTGGCGGCCTGCCCATCAGCATGGCCATCCCCATGGTGATGGGTGCCAACCTCGGCACCACCATCACCAACACCATCGTCTCCATGGGCCATGTGCGGGATCGCGCCGAGTTCCGCCGCGCCTTCGCCGCCGCCACCGTGCACGACTTCTTCAACCTGCTGGCGGTGTTCATCTTCCTGCCGCTGGAGCTGATGTTCGGCCTGCTGCAACACAGCGCCGAGTGGCTGGCCAACCTGCTGGTAGGCTCCGCCAACATGTCGATGAAGGGCATGGACTTCATGAAGCCGCTGACCGCACCGGCCCAGCAGCTGATTGACAGCGCCGTCGCCTTCCTGCCGGGCAAGGGTGCCGCCATCGCCACTATCGTCATCGGTATCCTGCTGATCCTCGCCTGCGTCACTTATCTCGGCAAAGTGCTGCAACAGGTACTGGTTGGCCGTGCCAAAGAGGTGCTGCACAAGGCGCTGGGCCGTGGCCCGCTGACCGGCATCACATCAGGTGCGCTGGTGACCATCATGGTGCAGTCCTCCTCCACCACCACCAGCCTGATGATCCCGCTGGCCGGCGGCGGCGTGTTCAGCACCCGTCAGCTCTACCCCTTCACCCTGGGGGCCAATATCGGGACCACCATCACCGCCCTGCTGGCAGCCACCGCCATCAGCGGAGCCGGTGCCCAGCTGGCCCTGACCATCGCACTGGTCCACGTGCTGTTCAACCTCTTTGCCGTGGTCATCATCTATGGCATCCCCTTCCTGCGCGACCTGCCGGTGCGCGCCGCCGAGGGGCTGGCCCGGGTAGGCAGCGAGAACAAGCTGCTGGCTCTGGGTTATGTGACGGGTCTCTTCTTCGCCCTGCCCGCCCTGATGATGGTGGCCGCCAAGTAAGCGCCGCCGCCATGACGAGGGGCGAGTCACCGACTCGCCCCTTTTTGCGTCTGCGTCTCCGAGCTTTGCCTGCCCGCTCACATCCTCCCGCCCTGTGGCTCGCCATCAGGGGCGGTGCGCGATAAGATGGCGCCCTCATTGCACTTTTTACATTTCATGGAACAGGAAAAACCGATGAAATTCATACTGATCGCGCTGCTCATCGCCGGTGTGGCCTACTACTTCTACTCCAGCAGCAACAACAAGAAGCTGGCGGCTGACAACGTGCGGATTGGCGCCGAGTTCCTCGCCAGCAACAAGGAGAAGCCGCTGGTGACCACCACCGCCTCCGGCCTGCAGTACGAAGTGCTGACCCCGGGCACCGGCACCGTTCACCCCACCGCCACCAGCAAGGTGAAGGTGCACTACGAGGGCAAGCTGCTGGACGGCACAGTCTTTGACAGCTCGGTCGCCCGTGGCGAGCCCATCGAGTTTGGCCTCAATCAGGTGATCGCTGGCTGGACCGAAGGGGTACAGCTGATGGTGGAAGGTGAGAAGACCCGTTTCTACATCCCCGCCAACCTCGCCTACGGCGACCGTGCCGCTGGCAAAATCCCGCCGGGATCAGTCCTGATCTTTGACGTGGAGCTGTTGGGCATCCAATAAGCGCACCATCAGCAACAAGGCCAGCATCATGCTGGCCTTGTTGCTATGGGAACCTCACTCCCCCTTGGCGATCCCTTCCCGGCGCGGATCCGCTGCGCCAAACCAGCCACCGCCATTGCGCTCAACCCCCTGCAGGCCGGAGGTCTGCTCGTTCAGTACCACCTCATGTCCCCTCGCCTTCAGCCCCTCGACCACCGACATGGGGGTGCGTCCCGCTTCCAGCTCGGTGGGACCGTTGCGGCTGCCAAAGTTGGGCAGGTTGATGACCTGTTGCAGGTTCAGGCCCCAATCTTGGGTGCCGAGCAGGGTCTTGCCCACGTAGTTGATGATGGCGGAGCCCCCCGGCGAGCCCAGCGTCATGGTCAGCTCGCCGCTTGGCTTGTCAAACACCAGCAGGGGTGACATGGAGGAGCGGGGCCGCTTGCCCGGCTCCACCCGGTTTGCCACCGACAGACCTGCGGCATCCACCGAGGTGAAGGAGAAATCGGTGAGCTGGTTGTTGAGCAGGTAGCCGTTGACCATCTGACGCGATCCGAAACCATCCTCGATGGAGCTGGTCATGGAGATGGCCATCCCCGCCTTGTCGACGATCGAGACATGGCTGGTAGAGGGGAGTTCCGGAGTCGCATCCTTGCCGCGCGCCAGCGCCAGTGGCGGCGTACCGGGCTTGGCAATCCCCATGGAGAGCTGACCGACAAGCTTGCCGCGTTCGGCCAGATAGCCCTTGTCCAGCAACCCCTGCACCGGCACGCTGACAAAATCGCTGTCTGCGACGTACTGGTTGCGATCGGCGAAGGCCAGACGCGCCGCTTCACTGTAGAGGTGGATGGCCTCGCTGGAAGCAGCCAGTCCCCCCTCCTTCGTGGTGATCGGCTTGAGGGCCGCCATATCGCGGCTCTCCAGCATGCCGAAAATCTGGCCGAGCGCCAGGGTGCCGGACGAGGGAGTGGGAAAGCCGCAGATCTTGCTCTGGCGATAGTCAAAGCAGAGGCCATCCCGCAGTTTGGCCTGATAGCTGGCCAGATCGGTGGCCGCCAGTACCCCGGGATTGGTGGGATGTTGGCGTACCTTGGCCACCATGGCATCCGCCAGCGGCCCCCGATAGAAGGCATCCGCCCCCTCTGTGGCCAGAGTGCGCAGCACCTTGGCCAACGCCGGGTTGGTCAGCCGGGTGCCCGCCGTTTTGGGGCTGCCATCCGCCTGATAGAAGTAGGCTCGCGCCTGCGGATCCCGTGCCAGATAGGGATCCTTGGCCAGCAATGTGGCCAGCCGTGGACTTATCACAAATCCTTGTTCTGCCAGCGTGATGGCGGGCTCGAACAGCGCAGCCCAGGGCAGCTTGCCATAACGCTGATGGGCCAGCGCCAGGGCGCGCAAGGTGCCGGGAACGCCGACCGAGCGGCCCCCGACCACCCCGTCATAAAACGCCAGCGGCTTGCCCTCTTGCATAAACAGCTGGTCGGTGGCGGCAGCCGGCGCCGTCTCGCGGCCATCCACTGCACTCACCTTGTGGCCATCCCACACCAGCAGCAGCGTCCCGCCACCGATCCCGGAGGATTGCGGCTCCACCAGCGTCAGCACCAGCTGCACCGCAATGGCGGCATCGACGGCACTGCCACCGGCCTTGATGATCTGGTAGCCCGCATCCACCGCCAGCGGGTTGGCGGCCGCCACCATGAAGTCATGGCCCTGCCAGCCCTGTTTGTCGGTCCAGCCACTGGCGGCTTCCGGCGCGATCAGGGTCTGGGCTGGCGGGGTGTAGTGAAAGCCGTTGTCACTGGCACAACCGGCCAGCAGGGCAAGGGCGACAGCCAGCCCCAGAGGTTTGCGCAACATGACACTCTCCTTGCCTGTTTTATGACCATAAAGAGGGACTATGTCACGATTGGCGCTGACAGCTCAAGTTATTGAACAAGATCAATATCTTACTCATCTATCAATAATGGCTATCCGCAATAGATATAAAAAACCGCCCGAAGGCGGCTTTTACGATGGGATGGCAGAGGCCAAACAGGCGCAAGTCCGGTTAGATGGACTGCTCTTCGCCACCCAGGGCGGCAAACAGCGCCGGGATAAACTGGGACAGCTCAGCGGTCACCAGCGCGAAATCTGCATCCAGACGGGCGGCCGGATCTTCGCTGGTGACGTCGTCGTTCTGCTCGCGCAGCTCTTCGCTGAATTTCAGGCGCTTGATGGAGAGATCATCCCCCAGCACGAAGCTGACGGTCTCGCCCCAGTTGAGGGCCAGCTTGGTCACCAGCTTGTCGTTGGCCAGATGGTTCTTGATTTCATCCGTCATCAGATCCTGCTGCTTGCAGCGGATGATGCCGCCGTGCTCCATGGCACTGCGCAGCTCGGCTTCATCTTCCAGCGTGAAGGAGGCAGGCAGGTTGCCCTCGTTCAACCACTCGGTCATGGTGATCTCGGGCGGGTTCTTGAGGGCCACCGGCACCACCGGCAGGGAACCGATAGATTTGCGCAGCAGTGCCAGCAGATCGTCCGCCTTCTTGGCAGAACCTGCATCCACCACCATCAAATTATCGGCCGGATTGATCCAGGCGAAGGTCTGGCTGGTACGACTGAAGGCACGGGGCAGCAGGGTGTGGAGGATCTCCTCTTTCAACGCCTCCTTCTCTTTCTTCTTGAGGGCGCGTCCCTGTTCGAACTCGATCGCCTCGACCTTCTCGGCCAGCATCTCCTTGACCACGGTACCTGGCAGCATCTTCTCCTCTTTGCGGGCGCAAATGAGGATGTGGCCGGAGGCAGAGTGGGTCAGGGTTGAGCCGAATTTGCCAAGGGGCTTGACCCACCCGAAACGGGAGATGTCCTGACTGCCGCAAGGGGTGAAGGCACAGGCTTCCAGCTGGGTTTCCAGCTGATCCACGGTCAGGTCAAAGGGGCGGGTAAAGCGATAAATCTGCAGGTTTTTAAACCACATGGCGTCCTCGGTCTCTAGATTGTCCGGCGGGCATTGTACTAGAGAGGCGCTTTGTGATCAGCCAATCATTCTCGCTAAATAAAGGGCGATCGACCTCACAGGGTCTCATTTATGTCACCTGTTTGTTCATCAAGTTCTCCTAGACTGCGAAAGTAAATTGTTAATAAGGATGAAGGTATGTTGCGGCCCAGTCGCCCGGAAGACATGGAAGAGATCGTCGAAATCTGGTTGCTGGCCTCTCTGCAGGCCCACGATTTCGTCGATGCCTCCTGCTGGTGGCAGGCCCAGGAGGATCTGCGTACCCGCTATCTCGATCGCGCCGCCATCTGGGTGTTCGAGGAACGCGGCGATCTGCTCGGTTTCATGGCGATGGTGGACAACTATCTCGCCGCCCTGTTCGTACGCCCCGACCGTCAGGGCCGCGGCGTCGGCCACGCCCTGCTGCAGGAGGCCAAGCGTCAGGGGGCGTCGCTCCACGCCCGGGTCTTCGTCGAGAATGATCAGGCGGTGCGTTTCTATCGCCGCCACGGCTTCGTCATCGAGGCCGAGGAGTCCGATCCCCTTACCGGCCACCCCCAATACCGGATGTGCTGCGAACCTGCCTGAATCGATGCCAGCCCCCTGTTTTACTTGAAAAAAGCACGGGGCATCCTCATCTTGTCACCATCGGGTGCCACAGGCACCGTCCCTGCAACCGGGCTGCTTTCCAATGAAAATCCTCCATACCGCCGACTGGCACCTTGGCCATCAACTCCATGGTCATGACCGCCGTTTTGAACATGATGCCTTTCTCAACTGGCTGAGCGACACCCTCAAGGCGCGCGAGATCGACGCTCTGCTGGTAGCGGGTGATCTGTTTGATACCGCAAATCCCCCCGCCAGCGCCTGGCAACAGCTCTACCGCTTTCTGGCCAGACTGCGCGCCGAAATGCCCCGCCTCAACATGGTGCTGATCGGCGGCAACCACGACTCCCCCTCCAAGCTCGATGCCCCCCACGAGCTGCTGCGCGCCTTTGATCTGCATCTGGTGGGCAGCATCAGCCGCGACAGTGAGGGCAAGCTCGAGACCGACCGACTGCTGGTACCGCTGCAAGACCGGGAGGGCAACATTGCCGCCTGGTGTGCCGCCGTGCCGTTCCTGCGCAGCAGCGATCTGCGGGTGGAACAGCTGGCTGAGGGGCAAGACAGGCTGATCGAAGGGGTTCGACAGGTCTACGCCGAGGTGCTGGCCGAAGGGCGCGCTCGCTGCGGGGAGGCGCTGCCGCTCATCGCCATGGGCCACGCCTATCTGGCGGCGGGCCAGCTCTCGGAGCTGTCGGAGCGGCGGGTACTTGGCGGCAACCAGCACGCCCTGCCTGCCGATCTCTTTGTCAGTGCCGACTACACGGCGCTCGGCCACCTCCATCTTGCCCAGAGCCCGGCCGAGGGGGTGCACTACAGCGGCTCGCCGCTGCCGCTCTCGCTTGCCGAAGCCAACTACAACCATCAGGTGCTGGAAGTGACCTTTGCAGAGGGGAAATTGACCGGATTGGAGCGGATCCCGGTCCCCCGCGCAGTGGAGATGATCCGCCTGCCCCAGAGCACCCTAGACGACGCACTCAAAGCCATCGCTTCGCTCGAGCTGGCTGCCTGCCCACAAGAGGCACAACCCTTCCTCGAAGTGCGGCTGCTGCTGCCCAAGCCCGAGGCGCGCATCCGCGAGCGGATTCTCGCCGCCATCGCAGACAAACCGGTGCGTCTGGCCCGCATCAGCACCCAATATCAAGGCTCCGGCGAAGGGCTGGCCGATGGCCGCGAGCGGCGCAGGCTGGATGAGCTCTCCCCCACCGAGGTGTTTCGCCTCTGCTATCAGCGCCAGTTTGAAGGAGAGCCCGAGGCTGGGTTGGTCGCCTCGTTTGAAGAGATCCTGGAGCAGGTGAAGGAGTCAAACCAATGAAAATCTTGTCTCTGTCAGGTGAGAACCTGGCCAGTCTGACCGGCCCCTTCACCATCGACTTTACCAGGGGGGCGCTCGGCGCCGCGGGTCTGTTTGCCATCACCGGCAACACCGGCGCCGGCAAGAGCACATTGCTCGACGCCATTTGTCTGGCCTTATACGACGAGATGCCGCGCTTTATCGCCAATCGCAAGAACGTGGCCGAAGTGGGCCGCATGGATGATGAAGAGAAGCTCAAGGCCAACGACGTGCGCGGCATCCTCAGTCGCGGTCATGCCAGCGGCTTTGCCGAGGTGCAGTTTCGCGGCTGCGATGGCCGCATCTGGCTGGCCCGCTGGGCGGTGCGCCGGGCGCGAAACCGCTCGGAGGGACGTTTTCAGGCGCAAGAGCGCACCCTGACCGATGTGGAGTCGGGGCAGGTCTTCTCCGGCAGCAAGCGGGAGCTGCAGGATCGCATCGACGAGCTGGTGGGTCTCTCCTGGGAGCAGTTCCGCCGCGCGGTGATCCTGCCGCAGGGGGAATTTGCCGCCTTCCTCAAATCGGACGCCAACGAGCGCTCCGCCCTGCTCGAACGGATGACCGGCACCGAGCTCTACTCCGCCATCTCCATCCAGACCTATGAACGGGCGCGGGAAGAGCAGCAGAAGCTGGCCACCATCGCCCAGCGCCTCGGCGATGTGGCGCTGATGGACGAAGCGACCCGCGAACAGTGGGTAAGCCAACAGATAAGCCTCTCCACCACCCTCAAGCACGAGCAGCAACAGCAGCTGCTGATGCAGGACTTGCGCGACCTCAACAGCCGCATTGCAGCCCAGCTGCAGGGCTGCGCCGAGGGACAGGCGGCGCTCGATGCCGCCCTGCAAGCCCACGGCGCCGCCGCCCCCGAGCGCGAGGAGTTTACCCGCGCCGAGCAGGCGCAAGTGGCCCGCGCCGATCACGATGAACTGGCCCGCCTCACTCTCGAGGTGCAGCAGCAGGAGAAGCTGATCGCCGAGCTTGGGCCGGAACTGGCCAAACTCGAAGAGCAGACCCAGCAGAGCGCGCTGACCGAACAGCAGTTGCTGGCGGAGAAGATCGCCGCCGAGCGGGAATGGGGCGCCCTGCAACCCGAACTCAAGCGGGCACAAGAGCTCGATACCCGCATCAGGGAGAAAGTACAGCAGTTGCAGAAGATCCAGCAGGAGGGGGCACAGGAGCGAGAAGTGCAACTCACGCTGGAGCAGGGCTGGCGCGAGCAGAGCCGACAGGTGGAGCTGCTCAAGCAGCAGCACCAGCAGTGGGGGCTCTGGCTCGAAGAGCACAAGGAGCTGGCACCGGTGGCCCGCCAGTGGCAGCCCCTGCTCAGCGCCATGCAGGATTGGGCCGAGGATGCCGACAAGCTGCAACAGCTGCTCACCCTGCGCGATCACAAGCTGCGCGCCCTGCAACAGTTGCAGCGCCAGCTGGAGCAAGGTCAGCAGGAGCGCGACTACTGGCAACATGAACAAGCTCGGCTGCAACAGCAACAGAACGAGCTGCAGGAGCAGCAGTGGGAGAGCCGCCTCGCCAAGGCGCAGGAGCAGTGGCAGCAGCAGACCGAACAGCTGGGTCAGCTGCGCCAGTTGCTGGAGCTGGCCGATTATGGCCGCAACCACGGCGAACAGCATGACCGCTTGCAGCAGGAGATTGCCCAGCTGGAGCAGGCGCTGGGCAAGCTGGCCACCCTCGGCGAAGAGCTGGCCCCCGCCCGCGAGCGGCTCGCCCTGCAGCGGGACGAGGCGCGCCATGCGCTGGAGCAGTCCCGCGCCATCGCCAGCTTCGAGCAGTATCGCCATATCCTGAGCGATGGCGAACCTTGCCCGCTGTGCGGTTCCGGGGAGCACCCCTACAGCCAGAGCCAGCCACAGGTGGCCGGCATTCTTGGTCAACTGGCGGAACGGGCCCGCAGTCTGGAGCTGGAGTGGGAGCGGCTCAACCATCAGTACATTCAGTGCGAGAGCGAGCGTCAGGAGCTGGCCCGCCAGCTGGCGGTACGCCAGCAGCACCTGCCAGAGCTGGAAAACCGCGCCGAGCAGCTGACCCAGCGCTGGCAACAGCTGGGGGGCGATACCCTGCTCGGCCATTCGCTGCCGCTGCGCCAAAGCCCCATTGAGTGGAACGAGCTGATGAGCACATTGCTTGGCCGTGGACAGACGCTGGAGCAGGGGTTGGCCCAGAGCCAGCAGCAGCTGCGTCAGGCCCAGCTTGGCCAACAACAGCTGCAAGGGGTGCGTCAACAACTGAGCCAACTGGCTGCCCAGCACCAGCAGTTTGACCTGCAGTGGCAGGAGGCCGACCGCCAGCGCATCGCACTGGAAGGGGAAGTGAAGGGGATGCGCGAGCAGGAGGCGACCCTGCGCCAGCGCCTCGAACAGGGCGCCCACCGCCTCGATGAGCAGATGGGCGGCCAACCGTGGCGCCAGTGGCTCGGCAGCCAGCAGTGGCACGAGTGGCAGCGAGCCTGCGAAGCCTGGCTGCACGGCCAGAGCGAGTGGGAGCGGCTGGCCAGCGAGATCGCCAGCCTCACCCCGGCACTAAGTGCGCAGGAGGCCCGCCTGCAGACCCAGCGCGAGCTACTGCACAAACTCGAGCGGGACTACAAGGAGCACGAGCAGCAGCGGCAGGGGCTGCTCACCAGCCGCAGCGGTTGTCTGAATGGCGAGGAGATCCCGCTGGTCGAGAGCCGCTGGCAACAGCGTCTGCAACAACTCGCCAGCGAACTGGAGCTGATGCAAAGCAGTGCCCGCGCTCTGCGGGAGCGGCAGACCGAGCTCAAGACCCGTCTCACCCATGTGGAGCAGGAAAAGCAGACCAGCAGTCGCCGCAAGCGGGAGGTGCTGGGGCGCTGGGCTGCCCACGCCAGTACCCTCGGCATTGCCGAATACGACCTGCGCCGCCTGCTGGCCATCAGCCCCGATGAACTCAAGGCTCGCCGCACGGCCCTGCAAGGGTTGGAAGATGCCCTTGGTGAGGCTCGTACTCGCCTTGCCGAGCGGCAACGGGCGCTGGAGCTGGAGGAGAGCAAGCGGGATCGCTATCGGGAGCACCATCCCGAGCTGGCCGCCCTGCCGGATGCAGAGCTGAGCGAGCAGCTGGCGGCGCTCGATGCCCGTTGTCGCGCCCTTGAAGAGCAGCTGTTCGAGTGCAAGAGCAAGCTGGCACAGGCCGAAGCCGCCGCTCTCAAGGCAGGCAGCCTGCAACAGGAGCTGGCCGCCCAGCAGGCGGTGGCCGACCACTGGCAGCAGCTGTGCGATCTGATCGGGCAGGCCAACGGCGCCAAGTTCCGCACCTTCGCCCAGAGCCTTACCCTCGAGCGTCTGCTGCTGGAGGCCAACGCCCAGCTCGCCGAGCTATCACCGCGCTACCGGCTGGAGCGAGTACCCGGTACCGATCTGGCGCTGCAAGTGGTGGATCTCGACATGGGGGATGAGGTGCGCTCGGTGGACTCCCTCTCCGGTGGCGAGAGTTTTCTGGTGTCGCTGGCGCTGGCGCTGGCCCTCTCCAGCCTCTCGTCACGGCAGACCCAGGTCGAGTCGCTCTTTATCGACGAGGGGTTTGGCACCCTCGATCCGGACAGTCTGGATCTGGCGCTCGCCAGCCTCGACTCCCTCCAAGCCGCCGGTCGCCAGATCGGGGTCATCTCCCACGTCCAGACGCTGGTGGAGCGGATTGGCGTGCAGATCAGGGTCGAAGCCCTCGGCGGCGGCGAGAGCCGGGTAGTGGTTCCCTGAGAGCCTTCGGCTCAATCACCAGTACCATCGGCACCCCCACGCCGTAAATAACAAGACCCCGCCAATTGGCGGGGTCTTGTTGAGAGGCTATCAGCCGAAGCGGTAGGCCCCCATATAGAGGCTGCCACCATCCCAGCTCTCGTGCAGCCGGGTGGGCGCCACACCATCAGCGGCCCCCAACGCCACAAAGAGTGGGCGCAGATGATCGTCGTGGGGATGGGACTCCACCGCGCCTGGAGCCTGCTGGCGATAGTCGAGCAGCGCCAGCCGATCCTCGTCGGCCATCTTCTGCTCCAGCCAGTCGACAAACTGGCTGGCCCACTCCGGCACTGGCGAGCCTTCCGGTGCCAGCGCCCGCAGGTTGTGGGTGATTGCGCCGGAGGCGAGGATGCCAATCCCCTGACTGCGCAACGCCCCCAACACCTCTCCCAACTGCCACAACTGGGCCGGGGTGAAGCTCGCGGGAATGGAGATCTGCACCAGCGGGATCTCGCTGTTTGGGTCGATCAGGGAGAGCGGCGACCAGACCCCGTGATCCAGCTCGCGCCGCACCGGGGTGGCGGTCAGTCCGGCCAGTGCCATCTGGTCGCTCACCCCTTGTTGCAGCCACTCGGGGCTGCTGGCAGGCCAGCGCATCCGGTAGAGGGGCTCGGGAAAGCCGTAAAAGTCGTACATCAGCTCCGGTTTGGGCTCGACGTTGATCTGCAACTCGCGGCTGAACCAGTGGGCGGAGATGACCACCAATCCCTTTAGCTCACCCAGACGCAGGGTTCGCAGAAAGCGGGTGGCGGGTTGCTCACGCAGCACCAGATCCGGTGCGCCGTGAGAGATAAACCAGACGGGGGCGAGGGACATAAAGCGGACTCCAACAAAGTATCAGGGGGCGATACCGGAGGGGATATCGCTGTTGGAATCGATTATCCCCCTGCCATAAAAGGTGGACAATCCAGCAAGATAGATAAGAACTATCAACCAATGGTTGATAATTTCACGCTTTCACGACCGGTAAGCAGCAATAGATATCAAGGCTGCGACGCTTCCGGCTGCAGTCGGACTGCGCGAAGCGCCACCCGGGTCGCGGCTGTATGATCCTGCCACTCTCGCCACGCCAATCCCTCGGCGGCCGCCTCCCCTTTCACTGGGAGGGAGAAAATCGCCAGCAGTCGCGTATTATCAGGCCAGTAGCGGGCTGGCAGTGTCTGAACCAGCAGCAGGGCGGCGCCCAGCAAGAGCAGAGCCCATCCGGTTTCATGGCTGTTTTTCATCCCTGCCTCCTTCACCCGTGCGCCAATGAACTAACATTTTTGCGCAAGCCGGTGACAAGACGGTGACAGCGGACGGGTGGTCATTTTACAACATCTGAACCTCAACCCGGCCAAACAACCACAGATGGCAACATTTGTATCCCTTCAGCCCGAACCTGTGGCCGTATGCTCTAAAATGTGACTCA
The DNA here is from genome assembly GCF_040908215.1 of Aeromonas sp. R5-4. Taxonomy (NCBI): domain Bacteria; kingdom Pseudomonadati; phylum Pseudomonadota; class Gammaproteobacteria; order Aeromonadales; family Aeromonadaceae; genus Aeromonas; species Aeromonas sp. R5-4. The sequence goes on from NZ_JBFODG010000001.1 coordinate 262,407, forward strand.
CAGGAAAACGTTATCCCTGAAAAGAAAACGTTATCTGGTCAAAACGTTGTTTCTGGATCATAAAAAGATTCCAAAAACTGGTGTATATTGCTCGGCGGAAATTCCTTAACCATGAAGATTGACATGAAAAAGACCAAAATTGTCTGCACCATCGGTCCGAAGACCGAATCCAAAGAAATGCTGGCCAAAATGCTGGACGCCGGCATGAACGTCATGCGCCTGAACTTCTCCCACGGTGACTACGCCGAGCACGGCAGCCGCATCAGCAACCTGCGCGCTGTAATGGCCGAGACCGGCAAGCACGCAGCTATCCTGCTGGACACCAAGGGTCCGGAAATCCGTACCATGAAGCTGGAAGGCGGCAACGACGTCGCGCTGGTCGCTGGCCAGACTTTCACCTTCACCACCGACCAGACCGTGGTTGGCAACAAAGACAAAGTGGCCGTGACCTATGCTGGTTTCGCCAACGATCTGCGCGTCGGCAACCGCATCCTGGTTGATGACGGCCTGATCGGTCTGGACGTTATCGAAATCACCGAGCGCGAAGTTATCTGTAAAGTGCTGAACAACGGTGACCTGGGCGAGAACAAAGGCGTTAACCTGCCGGGCGTCTCCATCAAGCTGCCGGCCCTGGCCGAGAAAGACAAGCGCGACCTGATCTTTGGTTGCGAGCAAGGCGTTGATTTCGTTGCTGCTTCTTTCATCCGCAAGAAAGAAGACGTTCTGGAAATCCGTGAGCACCTGAAAGCCCACGGTGGCGAGAACATCCAGATCATCTCCAAGATCGAAAACCAGGAAGGTCTGGACAACTTCGACGAGATCCTGGCTGTTTCCGACGGCATCATGGTTGCTCGTGGCGACATGGGTGTAGAGATCCCGGTTGAAGAGGTTATCTTCGCCCAGAAGATGATCATCGCCAAGTGCAACAAAGCCCGCAAAGTGGTTATCACTGCCACCCAGATGCTGGACTCCATGATCAAGAACCCGCGTCCGACCCGCGCCGAAGCTGGTGACGTGGCCAACGCCATCCTGGACGGTACCGACGCAGTCATGCTGTCCGGTGAATCCGCCAAGGGTAAGTACCCGCTGGAAGCCGTGACCATCATGGCCACCATCTGCGAGCGTACCGATGCCGTGATGCCGTCCAACCTGTCTGCTGCCAACGACAGCAACAAGCTGCGCATCACCGAAGCCGTATGTAAAGGCGCCGTAGAGACCTCCGAGAAGCTGGACGCCCCGCTGATCGTGGTTGCTACCGAAGGCGGCAAATCTGCCAAGGCCATTCGCAAGTACTTCCCGAAAGCCTGGATCCTGGCTATCACCACCAACAAGAAAACTGCTGCCCAGCTGGTTCTGACCAAGGGTGTGGTTGCTCACGTGGTTGACAGCATCGCCTCTACCGACGATTTCTATCGCATCGGTAAAGAAGCCGCGCTGGAAATCGGCATGGGTCTGAAAGGTGACGTGGTTGTGATGGTCTCCGGTGCTCTGGTACCGAGCGGCACCACCAACACCGCTTCTGTTCACGTTCTTTAATCAGAGCTGAACGAGTTGAAAACGGCGCCTGCGGGCGCCGTTTTTTTTGTCCCTCCCCCCTGCTTACCTGACAAGCCCGGTGTTAGAATCCACGCGAATTTAATCTATGCGGGAAATCTCCCGAATATCGCGTAATAACCCGGAAGTTATATGCCCTCAATACGTTTTAAAAGAGTCTCGGCCACCCTGTTGCCGCTGCTCTGTCTCCTCGCCAGCCTCTGCGTCCCGCAAGCCATGGCGCAAGATGTCCCCTCTCGCAACGCAGTTCAGCGAGCGCTGGATGGTCTGGGTAAATCAGAGACCCTGACCGTCAGTCAGCAAGCGGATCAGAAGTTGCTGACCGAAACCCTCGGACTGCTCGACAGCATCGACAAGGAAGAGGCAAAGGCCAAGACCCAAGCCCAGCGGATCCGCAACCTGCCCACCGAGCTCAGAGAGATCAGCGCCAAGCTCGATGCTCTGACCAAGGGCAAGAGTGCCGAGCAGATCAAGAGCGAATACGCCAGCATGAGTCTGGCAGAGCTCGACAGCCGTCAGCCAGAAGTGCTGGCCAACATGCAGGCGGCCCAGGAGGCCCTCGGCGCCATCGGAAGCCAGCTCACCAGCTTGCAGACCCTGCCGGAGCGCGCCCAGGCCAGCATGAGCCGCGCCTACCAGCGCAGTCAGGAGATCCGTACCCGCCTCAACGCCGGTGAAAGCGTCTCCAGCGCCGAGAAGATGAAGCTCGGTGCCGAACTGGCCCTGCTCGACCTGCAACTGGCCCACCTGCAAAAGGAGCTGGATAACCGTACCAGCATGCAGGATCTGGCGATCAAGCAGCGCGACTACCAGAGTGCCCGTCTCGCCAGCGAAGAGCAGAAACTGCAGCTGTTGCAGGATCAGAGCAGCGCCAAGCGCCTCGGCGACACCGAAAAAACCGCCGAGCAGACCGGTGAACTGGTGGCGACCGAAGACAGCCCGCTGGTGCAAAAAGAGCAGGAGCTCAACCACCAGCTCAGCCAGCAGCTGATCGGTGCCACCACCAGCCTCAACTCGCTGGTCCAGAAAAACCTGCAAGCCAAGAGCTGGCTGGAGCGCGGCATCCAGACCGAGCGCAACCTCAATGAACAGGTGCAGATGCTCAAGGGCAATCTGCTGCTGTCACGCATCCTCTATCAGCTCTACCAGCAGCTGGAAGCGGCGCCCACCATCGCTGTCAAAAACCTGGAGGAGCAAATTGCCGATCTGCATCTGGCCCAGTTTGAACTGAGCCAGCAGCGTGACCAACTGTTCCAGAAGAACCTCTATCTGGACAATCTGATCGCCGGCAGCAAGGATCCGGTCAGCGAGGAGGACAAGCAGAGCCTTGCCAAGCTGCTCGACACCCGCATCAATCTGCTCGATCAGCTCAACCGCCAACTCGACAGCCAGCTCACCAACGCCATCAGCCTGCAGCTGACCCAGCAGCAACTGGCGCGGGTCTATGCCTCTATCGAATTTACCCTGCAGCAACACATCTTCTGGGTAAGCAGCAACAAGCCCATCGACAGCAAGTGGTTTATCAGCTGGCCCGCCCAGGCCTACAAACAGGCCTCCGACTGGGTATTGAAACCGGACTGGAAACGCTGGCGCGAAGAGCTCTTGGGGATCTCCCTGCTCGCCTTCCCGCTGCTGCTGATCGGCGGCCTGCTGGTCTGGAAACGTCCGGCGCTGGTTGAGCGCGAGAAGAAGATCACCAAGGACCTTGGCCGTTTCCGTCAGGACAGCCAGTGGCACACCCCGCGCGCCCTGCTCTATACCGTGCTGCAACGCCTGCCGGGCAGCATGTTCATTCTGGCTGGCGGTCTGCTGCTGACCTACTGCGGTCTGCTCAGTCCCAAGCTGATGTTCCAGATCACCCTGAACCTCGCCCTCGGTTATCTGGTGTTCAGCGTCTATCTGACGGTGATGCGCCCGGGCGGCATCGCCGAAACCCACTTCCGGATCCCGAAAGCGGAGCTGCAGGCCAAGCGCAACAGCATGCGCTACATCTGGTTGCCACTGCTGCCGCTCATCATGCTCGCAACCAAGGCGGTGGTTGAACCCTCCACCCTGGGCAACGACGTGATCGGCCAGGCCATGACCCTGACCCTGCTGGGGCTGGCCGCCTATCTGGTGTTCCCCATCTCCCGCGCCCGCATCAAGGGCGAGGCGAGCATGCAGAAGTCGCTGATCGCCATCGCCCTGGCGCTGGCGCCGGTGGCGCTGATCGTGCTGGCGGTGCTCGGTTACTACTACACCGCGCTGAAGCTGACCGGTCGCCTGATCGAATCCTTCTACCTCATCATCATCTGGAGCCTGGTCTACCGCACCGCCCTGCGTGGTCTGGAGCTGGCTGCCCGTCGTCTGGCCTACCGCCGTGCGGTGGCCAAGCGTGAGCACAAATCTTCGGAAGATGCGGAAGGTGGCGAGTCTATCGAAGAGCAGCCCATGGATCTGGAGGATGTCAGCCAACAGTCCCTGCGTCTGACCCGTACCGTGCTGATGCTGATCTTCGGCGTCGCCTTCTACTGGCTCTGGTCCGATCTGGTCGCGGTCTTCTCCTACCTCGACAGCATGGTGCTGTGGCACCGCAGTGAAGGCACCGGCACCAACGCCGTGCTCTTCCCCATCAGCCTGAGTGACGTGCTGATCGGCTTCCTGCTGCTCGGCGGGGCATGGTCACTGGCGCGCAACCTGCCGGGCTTGCTGGAGGTGCTGGTGCTCTCCAAGCTCAACCTGGCTCAGGGGACCGCCTACGCCATCACCACCATGCTCAACTACGTGCTTATCGGCTTTGGCTCCCTCACCGCTCTCTCCATGATGGGCGTGCAGTGGGACAAGCTGCAGTGGGTAGCGGGTGGTCTGTCAGTCGGTATCGGTTTCGGCATGAAGGAAATTCTTTCCAACTTCGTCTCCGGCATCATCATCCTGTTCGAGCGTCCGGTGCGGATCGGTGACACCGTCACCATCGGCTCCTTCTCCGGTACCGTCTCGCGGATCCGCATTCGCGCCACCACCCTGACCGACTTCGACCGCAAAGAGGTGATCATCCCCAACCAGCAGCTGATGACAGAACGGCTCATCAACTGGTCACTGAGTGACACCGTCACCCGGGTGATCGTACGGGTGGGCGTGGCGTATGGCTCGGATCTGGAACTGACCCGCACCCTGCTCAAACAGGCGGCCGACGAAAACAGCCGCGTGCTGAAAGACCCGGCCCCCATCGTCTACTTCCTCACCTTTGGCGCCAGTACTCTGGATCACGAGCTGCGCTTCTTCGTGAGCGAACTGGGAGACCGCAACCCGGCGGTGGACGAGTTGAACCGCAAGATCGACCAGCTGTTCCGCGAGAACGGCATCGAAATCGCCTTCAACCAGATGGATGTCTACATCAAGAACATGCAGGGCGAAGAGCAGAAGGTGGAGTCCAACTCCGCCGCTCTGCCGCCGCCCGCAGAAGATGGCAAGCAGCCAGCCTGATAGCGAACTGCATGAATCTGATGGCAACAGCCGCTCACCCTGGTGAGCGGCTTTTTTATGCCCAGTTTATGGCGATAGAGACAGTGATCCATTGCCAGCATCAGTGAAAGCCACGCAACAGTGCGGCCATCGCACTTGATAAAATATAAAGAGAAATAAAAGCATAAAAACAATAACTTAAGTCACAAAGCAACTGACTGCGTGGATCAAACCTATGCTCTTCTCCCCTCACCGCTTACCCCATACTCCGCTCGCTCCGGCTCCCGGACTTTTATAACTTTTTTTAATTTTATTTGAGTGTTCTCTTCATCCTGACCATTGCAAAGTAGCGCCATTCCCGCGCCGGGCCCTGTGACCACCGTCCGGCTGACACCGACTTGCTCATTTGATAATTGAAAGGATCCGAGAGATGAAACACTCCTTGATGGTAATGGGGTTGGCCGCCTGTCTGGCATTGAGCGGCTGCCAGAATATGGACACCAAGAAAGTCCTGATAGGTGCAGCTGCGCTGGGTGCCATCGGCGCCGCTGGCTATTACGCCGGGAAAAAGCACAGCGATAACAAACACGAGCATGATGGCCAACATGACGATAGCGATGACCAGCATATGGCCACCAGCAAGATGCCCCGCTACTGCTCGGGGGAAGCGGCCAGCAAATTCCATGTCTCCCCGCGCGATATCACCACCGAGTCGGCAGAAGAGAGTGGCCACAGATACAAGGTCTATGGCCAGTACGAGACCGACGATGATGCGGTCGACTTTACCTGCACCTTCAATCACGACGGCCGCTTCCTCTCGGTCGTTCGCAGCTGATTGGCCAGCGGTTACAGCCAATTCACTACTGGCACCCCATACAGGACACACAAGATGAAACAGCAACGCAGCATGATCGCCAGCCTCATTGTGCTGGCCCTGCTTGGCCTCGCTCCATGCGCCAGTGCCACCAGCGGCCACTCCGGGGTGGATCTGGCCAGCATGGATAACAGCGTGCGCGCGGCGGACGATCTGTTTCGCCACGTCAACGGCAACTGGCTGGCCCAGACCCAAATACCGGATGACATGCCGGGGCAGACCATCGGCAATCTGTTGGCGGACAAGTCGCTGGAGGATCGCAAGGTGTTGCTGGAGGAGCTGCTCAAGCGCCCGCAACAAGCCGGAACTCCTCGCCAGCAGATAGCCGACCTCTACGCCAGCTATCTGGATCAGGCCGGGCGGGATGCCAAAGGGCTGACCCCCATTCAGCCACTACGTGACGAGATCATGGCCATCCATGATGGCGCATCGCTGGCCACCTACTTTGCCCGTGTTAACAAGCTGGGGGGCGGCGCTCCCTTTGGTATCGGGATCATGGCCGACAAGAAGCAGCCTGACAGCTACGGGATCTATCTGCAGCAATCCGGTCTCGGTCTGCCGGATCGGGAGTACTACCTGAAAGCAGATGCCGCCAGCAAGGCTCTGCGGGCCAGCTACGAGCAGTTCATTACCGCCCTGCTCAACCATGCCGGCGTCGAGGGGGCGAGCGAGCAGGCCCATCGCATTCTGGCGCTGGAAACCCGCCTCGCCAGCCTGCAGTGGGACAGAGTCAAGCTGCGGGATGACAACCTCACCTACAACAAACTGCCCATCGCCCGCCTCAATCAGTTGCTGCCCACCCTGGATTGGCAACGCTACCTGGCAGAGGCCGGTATCGCCGGGGAAAGGGAGATCATCGTCAGTGAACCGGACTATCTGGAGAAGCTGACCGCCGTGATGCAGGAGACCAGCATCGCGCAGTGGCAATCCTACTGCCTGTTCCATCTGCTACGCACTTATGCGCCCTATCTCGACAGCCAGAGCAATGCCCTGCACTTCGCTTTCTACGGTACGACCCTGAGCGGCATCCCCCGGCAGCGGGAGCCCTGGAAGCAGGCCATGGAGGTGCTGGACGACTATCTGGGTCAGGCGGTGGGTAAACTCTACGTGGAGCGCTACTTCCCGGCCGAAGCCAAGGCACAGATGGCGACCATGGTGCACAATCTGATCGCCGCCTATCGCCAGGAGATCGGTGGGCTCGACTGGATGTCTGCCCCGACCAAACAGCAGGCGCTGGCGAAACTGGAGAAGGTACGGGTCAAGATCGGCTATCCCGACCAGTGGCAGGATTACAGCGCAATCGAGATCCGTCCCGATGATCTGGTCGGCAATGCCCAGCGCGCGGCCACGGTGCGTTACAACGAGCACCTTGCCCGCCTCCATCAACCGGTGGATCGGGAGGAGTGGTTCGACAATCCGCAGACGGTGAACGCCTACTACAACCCGAACAACAACGAGATCGTCTTCCCGGCAGCCATACTGCAACCGCCCTACTTCGATCTGAAGGCGGATGATGCAGTCAACTATGGCGCCATCGGCGCGGTCATCGGTCACGAGCTGAGCCATGGTTTCGATGATCAGGGGGCCAAATTCGATGGCAACGGTGCCTTGCACAACTGGTGGGCTCCGGCCGATCTCAAGGAGTTCACCGCCAGAGCGCAAAAACTGGCGAAACAGTACGACCGTTTCGAGCCCATCAAGGGGGAGCATGTCAATGGCCAGCTGACCCTTGGCGAGAACATCGGCGATCTCGGCGGCCTGACCATCGCCCACAAGGCGTACCGGCTCGCCCTGGGCAACCACCAACCAGCGGTGCTCGATCGCTTTACCGCCGAGCAGCGCTTCTTTATCGGCTGGGCGCAGGTGTGGAAAGGGAAGTACCGGCCCGAGCTCGCGGCCGTTCTGCTCAAGACAGATCCCCACTCGCCGCTGGAGTACCGGGTCAACGGCGTCGTCGTCAATATGCCGGCCTTCTATCGCGCCTTTGCCATCAAGCCGGGAGACAAGCTCTATCTGCCACCTTCCGAGCGCGTGAAGATTTGGTGACCACCAGCAGGGGCCCTGGCCCGAAAAGCTCCAGCAGATGAACTACCTCCACCTGAGCTGAAGATGACCGACACAGGGAGTGTCTGTTTTACCCTGTCTGGTTTTTCCCGACCCACATGTGCCTGACCATGTGGGTTTTTTTGACCCTTTTGCCCCGCTACTTCTCCTCAGCCTGCCCAGCTTTCACCCGATACGGCCACGGCAAACAACCCCGCCATTTTCTCGCCTTTGCCATTGGCTGAAAAACCGGCGGCGTAACCGCTATAAATCGGTTTACCACCACACTGGTCTGACCTATGGTAAAGCATGTAAAAGATGCATCGTGGAGCTGCTTTTCCTATGAATGACCGAGAGCTGCAACAGATCCTGTTTCGCTCCTTCGATGTGATCCCGCTGCCTATTCTGGTGTCAGAATCCATTGCCCGTCACGATGGCTGCTCACCCGACATGATCCCGCAGCGGCGCCACCGCTTCCTGAATAAAGCCTTCATTGAGCAGCTAGGCTACAACCTTGACGATCTGCCGGACATGGCCTCCTGGTTTCAGGTCGCCTACCCGGATGAAGGGTATCGCCGCACCATTATCGGCTCCTGGCACTCCCAGGTGGAACAGAGCTTGTCGCAAGGGCTGGAGGTCGCCGAAATGCCTGCGCTGATCCGCTGCAAGAGCGGTCAGTCGCGCTGGTTTATCGTCACTGCCCAGCTGGGAGCCGATGCCATCCCGGATGGCCATATCGTCACCTTTCGCGATATCCACGACCTGCAGTGTATGGTGGAAGAGGTGAGCCGCCTCTCCTGCACCGATCCGCTCACCGAACTGACCAACCGGCGCGGCGCCCAGCAACAGCTGCAGGCCCTTTGGTTGCAAGGTGAGCCCCTCTCGGTGGTGTTGGGAGATATCGACCATTTCAAACAGGTCAATGACCGCTACGGCCATCCTGCGGGCGATGCCGCGCTCTGCGCCGTCGCCCACGCCATGGCGAGCCAGCTGTTGCCGGGGGAGAGTCTGGCCCGTTGGGGCGGAGAGGAGTTTCTGCTGATCCTGCCTGGTTGCGATATTGAACAGGCGGCACGGCGCGCCGAACAGCTGCGCCAGCATGTCAGTACCACCCGATTGCCATGGCAGGGGAAACAGCTCTCCCTCACCATCAGTCTGGGATGTGCCTGCATGAAGGGGCAGGAGAGCATCGACTATCTGCTGATGATGGCCGACCGGGCCCTTTATCAGGCCAAGGATCAGGGCCGTAACCGGGTTGTCATCTCGACGGAATAGAGTGATCACCAGAAAGGAAAGCCGACTCGCAGCCATAAAAAAACCGAAGCACAAGGCTTCGGTTTTTTACTGCGCAACTGGCGTGAGCCAGCCTGGCATTACTTCTTGATACGGATAACCGGGGTCTCGCCCACAGTCACGGCACCAGTCATTTTGATCAGCTCTTTGATCTCGTCCATGTTGGAGATGACAACCGGAGTCAGGGTAGACTTGGCTTTCGCTTCCAGAACGGCCAGATCGAACTCGATGATGGTGTCGCCGCGCTTGACCTGTTGACCTTCCTGAGCGATACGCTTGAAGCCTTCGCCTTTCAGTTCAACGGTGTCGATACCGAAGTGAACGAACAGCTCGATACCGGAGTCGGATTCCAGAGAGAACGCGTGGTTGGTCTCGAAAATCTTGCCAATGGTACCATCGCACGGCGCAACCATCTTGTTGCCAGCCGGCTTGATGGCGATACCGTCACCAACGATCTTCTCGGCGAAGACAACGTCAGGCACATCTTCGATCGGCACGATTTCGCCAGACAGCGGAGCAAAGATTTCGATGCCGCCGGTGTCAGAGCTATCGTCGGAAACCAGTTTCTTCAGTTTATCAAACAGACCCATATAAAGCTCCTAGAGATGATTTGTCGCTGTTTGCAGCCGATCTTAGCAGACTGCTTTCTGCTTAATAAAGTTATCTACGCACGCTTCGATTTCAGCAGCGGTGGCAAAGCTCAGTGCTTGATCAGCCATTGCCTTCACATCTTCGAAGTTGGTGTTGCGGATAAGCTTCTTGATACGCGGTACAGAGATGGCGCTCATGGAGAACTCATCCAGACCCATACCCAGCAGCAGCAGGGTAGCGCGCTCGTCACCAGCCAGTTCACCACACATACCGGTCCACTTGCCTTCGGCGTGGGACGCATCGATAACCATCTTGATCAGGGTCAGGACGGAGGGTGACAGCGGGTTGTACATGGCGGAGATCATCTCGTTACCACGATCGACAGCCAGGGTGTACTGGGTCAGGTCGTTGGTACCGATACTGAAGAAATCCACTTCCTTGGCCAGATGATGAGCCATCACGGCAGCGGCCGGGGTCTCGATCATGATACCCACTTCGATGGATTCATCAAAGGCTTTGCCTTCGGCACGCAGTTCGGCTTTCAGCGTCTCTACGGTCGCTTTCAGGCTACGGAACTCTTCGACAGAGATGATCATCGGGAACATGATGCGCAGTTTGCCGAAGGCAGAGGCGCGCAGAATGGCCCGCAGCTGAGCGTGCATGATGTCTTCGCGGTCGAAGAAAATACGCACGGCACGCCAGCCCAGGAAGGGGTTCATCTCTTTCGGGAAATTCATGTAGGGCAGCTCTTTGTCGCCGCCAATATCCATGGTACGCACGATGATCGGCTGATCCGGCATCGCTTCGGCCACTTCTTTGTAGGCTTTGAACTGCTCGTCTTCAGTCGGCAGCGCGTCACGGTCCATGAACAGGAACTCGGTACGGTACAGACCCACGCCTTCGGCGCCATTGCGGATGGCACCTTCGGTATCCTTGACGGTACCGATGTTGGCGCACACTTCGACCTGGTGACCATCCAGCGTGATGGCGGGCAGATCTTTCAGCTTGGCCAGCTCATCTTTCTCGGCCTGGAACTGAGCCTGGAACTTCTTGGCTTCGGTCAGCTGTTCAGCGGTCGGATTGATGATGATCTGGTTGTTGATCGCATCCAGCACCAGCATGTCACCGTTCTTGACGCGCTCGGTGATGTCGTTGGTGCCTACCACGGCCGGCAGCTCCAGGGAGCGGGCCATGATGGAGGTGTGAGAGGTACGGCCACCGATGTCGGTAACGAAACCCAGCACATATTTCAGGTTGATCTGAGCGGTTTCAGACGGGGTCAGGTCTTTGGCGACCAGGATCACCTCTTCGTCGATGGTGCTCAGGTTGACAACGGCGATGCCCAGTACGTTCTTGACCAGACGGGTACCGATGTCACGGAAGTCGGTAGCGCGTTCGCGCAGATAAGGGTCATCCAGCTCGGCCATCATCTTGGCGTACTGTTCGATCACCTCATAGATGGCTTTGTCAGCGGAAGCCTTGTTCTCTTTGATGAAGGATTTGATATCCCCTTCCAGCTCCTCATCTTCGAGCAGCATGATGTGGCCTTCGAAGATGGCCTCTTTTTCCTCACCGAAGGTGCGACCGGCCATCTCTTTGATGGCTTCCAGCTGGGTAGCTGACTTGGTACGAGCTTCGAGGAAACGGTTGATCTCGGCATCAATCTGGTCAGCAGAGATTTTGCCCTGATTGATAACGATTTCATCTTCTTTCAGAAGAAGCGCCTTACCGAATGCGATACCGGGGGACGCAAGAATGCCAGATATCATAATCCTTCCTATTAAAACGACTGTGGGGGAGGAATCTAAAGCTGGATTACTCCAGCTCGTCCATCAGGGCAACCAGCTTCTCAACAGCTTGCTGAGCATCCGGGCCATCAGCCTGGATAGTTACGTTGGTACCCTTGGTCAGGCCCAGGGTCTGCAGCTTGAACAGGCTCTTGGCGCTGGCGGACTTGCCACCGGAGACCACAGTGATCTCGCTTTGGAATTCTTTGGCTTCTTTCACGAACTGAGCTGCCGGACGGGTGTGCAGGCCGTTTTCAGCAGTAATAACAACAGACTTCTCGTACATGGTTTCACCCCATATTATTGATATTTTTTGGTGGATTGGTCGTTTTTGAAGCAACCTGACCCACCGTGTCAGTATGGATATGTTGTAAAGTAACGAAAGCAGACCCGCAATGGTTTAATCCAGGTCAAGTTTCTGTGCAGTAATCGGCGCGCTGGTTGGCAATTTTCAGTTATTGGGCTACAAGCCGCATCAGGACTGGCCTGAAATTATTTTATAACGAAAAATAACACTTTGTTACTTTGTGATACCCAGCCAGCAAACACCGCGTGACGCCGCACAGGATATGAGATTTAGAGCGGAATGTCTGCTTTTTTTCTCACTCCGGAACTTGTTATTTTACCCCAAAAAATAAGGATCAAGTGACACTAACAGGGGTTGAGTCTAGCCCATAAAGAAGCGGCGCTCCTGGGAGCGCCGCTGTTTTGAAAGATTCCGATCAGTTACTGCTGCAGCTCCTGCTCGCTGAACACCCCGGCAAACAGGGCGCTGGAGAGGTAACGCTCCGCCGCACTCGGCAGGATGACCACAATGGTTTTGCCCGCAAATTCCGGCAGCTCGGCCAGACGGCTGGCAGCCACCACCGCAGCACCGGAGCTGATACCGGCCAGGATCCCCTCCTCCTCCATCAGGCGACGGGCCATCTCGATGGCTTCGTCACTGGTCACCTTCTCCACCCGATCGATAAGGGAGAGGTCCAGGTTACCCGGGATAAAGCCGGCGCCGATCCCCTGGATCTTGTGGGGGCCCGGTTTGATCTCTTCCCCGGCCAGCTTCTGGCTGATGACCGGCGACTCGGCCGGTTCGACCGCAACAGAGACCACCGCCTTGCCTTTAGTCTGCTTCAGATAGCGGGAGACACCGGTAATGGTACCGCCGGTACCGACCCCGGCCACGAACACATCCACCTCGCCGTCAGTGGCATCCCAAATCTCGGGTCCGGTGGTCTTTTCGTGGATCTCCGGGTTGGCCGGGTTTTCAAACTGTTGCAGCAACACATACTTGCCCGGCTCGGACTCGAGGATCTCGTTGGCCTTGGCAATGGCACCCTTCATGCCGAGCGGCCCTTCGGTCAGCACCAGATTGGCACCGAGCGCCTTGAGCAGCTTGCGGCGCTCCAGGCTCATGGTGGCCGGCATGGTCAGGGTGATGGGATAGCCGCGAGCTGCCGCGACAAAGGCCAGAGCAATACCCGTGTTGCCGCTGGTGGGCTCGATGATCTCCTTACCCTTGGTCAGGATGCCGCGCTTCTCGGCATCCCAGATCAGGTTGGCACCGATCCGGCACTTGACGCTGAAGCTGGGGTTGCGGCTCTCGATCTTGGCCAGCACGCGACCTTTGGTAACACGGTTGAGACGAACCAGCGGGGTGTGACCGATAGTCTGGCTGTTGTCCTCAAAAATTTTGCTCATGGCGCTATCCCTGTGTTTGTTACGACGATGAAACAAGATTACCCTGTGGTTTCTGAATGAGAAGTGACTATTCGTTATAACCATATGGTATTACAACATATAGAGCTTATTCTCTCTGGCCCCTGACTCCGGGCGCCAATCGTCAAAGGAACCGACGTTATGGGATTTTCAGGAAGCAGCCAGTATCTCGCCTCCGATGCATTGAAGATGGCGGTCAATGCCGCCATCACCCTCGAAAAACCGCTGCTGATCAAAGGGGAGCCGGGCACCGGCAAGACGGTGCTGGCAGAAGCGGTCGCCGACCATCTCGGCACCGATCTCATTGCCTGGCATATCAAGTCCACCACCAAAGCCCAGCAGGGACTCTACGAATATGATGCGGTGGCCCGGCTGCGCGACTCCCAGCTCGGCGACCCCAGAGTGGCCGATATCAGCCACTACATTCGCCAGGGCAAACTGTGGCAGGCTTTTAGCGCCGAGCAGCGACCTGTGCTGCTGATCGACGAGATAGACAAAGCCGACATCGAATTCCCCAACGATCTGCTGCTGGAGCTGGATCGGATGGAGTTCGACGTCTACGAGACCGGCGAGCGAGTCAAGGCGCGCCAACGGCCGGTGGTCATCATCACCTCCAACAACGAAAAAGAGCTGCCGGATGCCTTCCTGCGCCGCTGTTTCTTCCACTACATCCGCTTCCCCGACAAGGCCGAGATGCAGGCCATCGTCAAGCTCCACTACCCCGACCTCAAGGAGAGCCTGCTTGCCGAGGCAATGGATCTCTTCTTCGAGTTGCGCGAGGTAGAGGGGCTGCGCAAGAAGCCCTCCACCTCGGAGCTGCTGGACTGGATCCGCTTGCTCTTGGCCGACGATATCGCCCCCGAGGCGATGCGCGCCCGCGAGCCCGGCAAGCTGGTGCCCGCGCTATATGGCGCCCTGCTCAAGACCGAGCAGGATCTACATCTCTTCGAGAAGCTCGCCTTTCTGGCCCGACGCGGCAGCTGACCCATGCTGATCGACTTTTTTACCCACCTGCGCCGCCACAAGCTCCCCTGCAGCCTGCGCGAGCTGCTGGACTTGCACGCCGCGCTGGCAGCCCGGCTGGTCGCTGCCGATATGGACGAGTTCTACCAGCTCTCCCGCTGCCTGCTGGTAAAAGACGAGGCCCACTACGATCGCTTCGATCGCGCCTTCGCCGAATACTACGAGGGGCTGGAAGCCATTCCCCTGCTGCCGGAGAGCCTGCCCGAGGAGTGGCTGCGCAAGGAGTTCGAGCGACTGTTGAGCCCAGAGGAGAAAGCTTTACTCAAATCCCTCGGCGGACTCGACAAGCTGCTGGAAACCCTTAATCAGCGGCTGAACGAGCAGAAAGAGCGCCACGCCGGTGGCAACAAGTGGGTGGGAACCGGTGGCAGCAGCCCGTTTGGTCACGGCGGTTTTCACCCCGAGGGCGTCCGCATGGGGGGAGAGGGGCAGCACGGAAAGGCGGCCAAGGTGTGGGAGGCCCGTCATTATCGCAACTTCAGCGACGACTCACCGCTAGGCCAGCGTGCCATTCAGCTCGCGCTGCGCAAGCTCAGACGCTGGGTGCGCAAAGGCAATCCCGACGAGCTGGATCTCGACGACACCATAAAAAGCTCTGCCCGCCAGGGCTGGCTCGATGTGAAGCTACGGCCCGAGCGCCACAACGGTGTGAAGTTGCTGGTCTTTTTCGATGTCGGAGGCTCCATGGATGCCCACGTGGCCGAGGTGCAGCGCCTCTTCTCCGCCCTGCGCCACGAGTTCAAGCATCTGGAGTACTTCTATTTTCACAACTGCCTCTACGACTTCGTCTGGAAGGATAACAAGCGCCGCTTTGAGGAGCGGTTCGATACCTTGCGGCTGCTGCGCACCTATGGCAGCGACTACAAGGTTATCCTGGTGGGGGATGCCACCATGGGCCCCTACGAGATCACCTGGCCGGGCGGCAGTGTCGAGCAGTGGAACGAGGAGTCGGGTCAGGTGTGGCTTACCCGCTTGCAACAGCACTTTCCCAAACTGGTGTGGATCAATCCCACCCCACGGCGGGAGTGGCTCTGGCACCCCTCCATCAAACTGATGAATGACGTGGTTGGCGGACGGATGCATCCGCTGACCCTGGCGGGTCTCGCTGCGGCGATCGACCAGCTGTAACCCTCTCACCCCTATAAACCGACAAGCCGGGAACGCACCCGGCGAGGAGCAAAGATGACCTCTATCGTGATCAGTGGCTCAGGCCTCTATACCCCCCCCTTTGCCGTCAGCAATGAAGAGCTGGTGGCCGCCTTCAACCAGTATGTGGATCTCTACAACGAGGAGAACGCCTCCGCCATCGATGCCGGCCAGCTTCCCGCCAAGCAGCACTCCAGCTGCGAGTTCATCGAGAAGGCCTCGGGCATCAAGAACCGTTATCTGGTGAGCCGCGAGGGAGTGCTCAACCCCGACATCATGCAACCGCTGCTGGCGGAGCGGCCCGATGAGATGCCCTCCATCATGGTGGAGATGGCAGTAGCCGCCGCCGAGCAGGCGCTGATCGCCGCCGGTCGCGAGCCGGGAGAGATCGATCTGGTCATCGTCGCCGCCTCCAACATGCCGCGCCCCTACCCGGCGCTGGCCATCGAGCTGCAGCACTATCTGGGAGCGAGCGGCATGGCCTTTGATATGAACGTGGCCTGCTCGTCTGCCACCTTCGGTATCAAGACAGCCGCCGACATGCTGGCGGCAGGCACCGCCAAACTGGCGCTGGTAGTCAATCCGGAGATCTGCTCGGGACACCTCAATTTCCGGGACAGAGACAGTCACTTTATCTTCGGCGATGCCTGCACCGCAGTGCTGCTGGAGCGGGAGGCCGATTGCAAGGTGGCCAATCCGTGGCAACTGGTGGCCAGCAAGCTGGTGACCCAATACTCCAACAACATCCGCAACAACTTCGGCTTTCTGAACCGGCTGAGCCCGCGCACCCGCTACGGCGACGACAAGTTGTTCCGCCAGCAGGGGCGCAAGGTGTTCAAGGAGGTGTTGCCGCTGGTGTGCGACCAGATTGCCGGCCAGCTCGATGAGCAGGGCTGGCCCGCCGAGAGCCTGAACCGGCTCTGGCTCCATCAGGCCAACCTCACCATGAACCAGTTCATCGGTCGCAAGCTGCTGGGCCACGATGCCAGCCAGCAGGAGGCGCCGGTCATTCTTGATAGCTATGGTAATACCAGCTCGGCGGGTTCCATCATCGCGTTTCATCTGTACAATCGCGACCTTCCTGCGGGGGCTCGCGGCGTACTGTGCTCCTTTGGCGCTGGCTACTCCATCGGTAGCCTGCTGCTGCGGCGCCTGTAATGGCGGGCCTCCCGCCGACATAACAATAACCAGCAACATGGGTGGGAATATGCAGAGGATCACGGGGCGCTGCGCCCTGCACTACGGGGTAACCCTGTCACTATTTTGTCTCTATGGCTGGCAGGTTTGCCCGTTTCTCGAGAGTCTCACCCTGCCCCAGTTGCTGGGGCCGACCCTGGTGACGTTCGCCATCATGTTCGCCGTACGCAATTGGCTGCTCTCAAGGCGGCCCTTGGCGCGCAACGGACTGGACGGGTTTGGACTGGAGGTGGGTTTCTACCTGCTGGGAGCACTGCTGCTCTCTGGCTACAACGCACTGACTCACGACTTTCCGCTGGAGAGTCACCTCAAGGTGCTGCTGGGGATGACCACCCTCGGCTTTCTGGTGGCGGCCGATCTCACTCTGGAGCGAGACTTGCATCGTGCCAGAGCACGGCAAGCCGAGCAGAGCCTGGCACTGAGCCACCCGCTGGCCATGCCGCTGCCACGCAAGTTCACCCTCTTTACCCTGGCGACCCTCACCATGCTGGGAGGCGTCTTCTTCTTGCTGTTCAACAAGGATCTGGAGTGGCTGGTGACGGTGGAGCGCAGCCTGCCGAGGGTCGATGCCCAGCACTACATCCTGTGGGAGATCGCCTTCGTGATGACGGTGACCTTCTGTTATCTCGCCCTCATCATTCACGGCTACGGCCGCAACCTTGGCCTCTCCCTGCGCCACCAGACCAGCACCATGGCCAGAGTGCAATGCGGTGACTTCGATGCCCGGGTGCCGATCACCCGGGATGACGAGTTTGGCCTTATCGCCGCCAGCACCAATCAGATGATCGGCGAGCTGAAATCCCGCAGCGACGAGCTCAACCTGACCCGTGACGTGGCCATTCTCGGGCTCGCCTCGCTGGCAGAGACCCGTGACAACGAGACAGGCGCCCATATCATCCGTACCCAGCACTACGTCAAGGCGCTGGCGGAGCATCTGAGCTTCAGCAACTGGGATAGCTATCCACTGGATGATGCCACCATCGATCTGCTGTTCAAATCAGCCCCGCTGCACGATGTCGGCAAGGTGGGCATTCCCGACGCCATCCTGCTCAAGCCGGGCAAGCTGACCGATGAGGAGTTCGCCATCATGAAGCGCCACCCGCAGATCGGTGCCGATGCGCTGGCGAGCGCCGAGGCGCAGCTGGGCTCCAACTCCTTCCTGCGGCTGGCGCGGGAGATCTCCCTCACCCACCACGAAAAGTGGGATGGCAGCGGCTATCCGGCAGGGCTGGCGGGTGAGGCTATTCCCCTCTCCGGGCGCTTGATGGCGGTAGCGGATGTCTACGATGCCCTCATCTCGAAACGGGTCTACAAACCTGCTTTCAGCCATGAGGAAGCGAAGGAGATCATCGTGAAGGGGAGCGGCAACCATTTTGATCCCGGCATTGTCGCGGCGTTTCTCGCCTGCGAGGCACAGTTCAGGGAGATTGCCGCGCAGTTTCAGGATCACCACTGAGCAAGTACATGCCGACCAGCTTGCCCTGATGGCTGACAGGGCAACCGGTGTCATAAATTGTACACAAACAAGTCTGGTGATCGCCGACTCAGCGCCATGCTGGCGGTATTTGCCACGCCGTGCCCATATTGATATTTCCCTTTATTTACAGCTATTTTTTGTCATTTTGTGATCCGGATTCGTGCCGATGACGCAACCGGGATCACAAGATGGCAGGAAAAGGCCGCAATTTGCCCTTCGGCGCCAATGATGGCTTCCAATGAAAGCGAGGTTTGCTATCATCCGGAGACATTTTTCATCTGTCGCCGGCTACAAAAGAATACCCTCATGTACACACAGTTCTTCGGCCTCTCGGAACACCCGTTTTCCATCTCGCCCAATCCCAAGTACCTCTATATGAGCGAGCGCCACGGCGAAGCCCTTGCTCATCTCAACTATGGATTGCAGGATGGCGGCGGCTTTGTGCTGCTGACCGGCGAAGTGGGCACCGGCAAAACCACCGTCTCCCGCTGCTTGCTGCAACAGCTCCCCGCCGAGACCGAGATCGCCTATATCCTCAACCCCTCTCTGACCGAACGGGATCTGCTGGCCGCCATCTGTGACGAGTTTCAACTCCCCTATCCCGAAGATGCCGGGATCAAGCGGCTGTTCGACCTTATTCGCGATCACCTGCTGGCCAACCTGGCGGCAGGCAAGCGCAGCGTGGTACTGGTGGATGAGGCGCAGCACCTGCTGCCCGGCGTACTGGAGCAGCTGCGTCTGCTCACCAACCTCGAAACCGACGAACGAAAACTGCTGCAAGTGGTGCTGATCGGTCAGCCCGAGCTGCAACAGATGCTGCGCCAACCCCTGCTGCGTCAGCTGGCCCAGCGCATTACCGCCCGCTATCACCTGCTGCCGCTCTCTCATAGCGATGTGGATGCCTACGTCCGCTTCCGGCTGCAAGTCGCAGGCTGCGTACAACCCATCTTCACCCCGCGCGCCATCAAGACGCTTCATCGCCTGAGTGGCGGCATCCCCCGTTTCATCAACCTCATCTGCGACCGCGCCCTGATCGCCGCTTTCGCCCGTGGCAGCTACAAGATTGTCCACAGCGATATCAGCCAGGCCGCCTTCGAGGTCAATGGCGTTCGGGACGAAGGAAGCTGGGCCTCCGGTCTGATGGTGACGCTGGCGGGCGCCCTGTTGGTGGCCGCAGGCTGGTGGGGCTGGCAATTTTTCGGCGTGTTCCCCACCCGTCCGGTAGTCAAGGTCGAGGTGCCGGTCACCATCGACGAGACCGCCGAGCAGCAGGAGCAGCTGACCGAGGCGATCAATCAGGCCATCGACCCCGACAGCGCCATGCAGAATCTCTATCGGGTCTGGGGTTATGAACCGGAACCGTTCGACGCAACCTGCGATAACGCCCCCCGTGCCGGTCTGCGCTGTCAGGAGGGCGAGGCGAGCCTTGACGAGCTGCGCGCCCTGCAGTATCCCGCCATGATCACGCTCACTGACCAGACTGGCGGCCTCTACTACGCGACCCTGGTCAATCTGGGGCCGAACAAGGCCAGCCTGATGATAGGTGACCAGAGCTGGCAGGTGGATCGCCAGTGGCTCAGCGACAACTGGGGCGGCAGCTACACCCTGCTCTGGCGTATGCCGAAAGGGGGCGTCAGCCTGATCGCCAGCAATGCGGGTCAGACCCAGATCCAGTGGCTCGACAACGCCCTGAGCCGTGCGCTACAGCAACCCGAGCGCAAGGTGCGCCGTTTCGATAGCGAGCTCAAGAACAAGCTGCAGCAGTTCCAGCGAGATCAGGGGCTCACCCCTGATGGCATCGCCGGCAGCAACACCCTGCTGCGTCTCAACGCCCTCTCCGGTGAACCCATGCCCAGACTGGAGGAGGCCTCCTGATGTCTACCCTGCTCAAGGCGCTGCGCCGTGCGCAGCAACCACAACTCTCCGCCCATATTCCGGCCATGGGCTTGCCCATGCCCCGGGAAGAGGAGCGCAGCCCACGCCGCATCGGCTGGCTGCTGGCCCCCCTGGCCTTGCTGCTGGGGGCGAGCGCCAACTATGGCTGGCATCTGCTCCACCTGCGCCCCATCGAGGAGAAGGTGGAGGTGAAAGAGGTGATCACTCCACCCTTCGTGCGGGTCGAACCCAAAGCGATGGTGACCCGTCCGCTGCCCCCGCCCCTGCCGGAGCCGGTGGCCCAACCCAGAGCAGTGGCCAAAAACGAGGGGGGCAGTCAGGGGAATACCCCCACGCTGAGTCTGGCCGAGCAGCTGATGAAAGCCCTCAATGAGACCCCATTACAGGAGACGCAACACGCCACCGGCCAGAACAACGTGCAACCGGCCCAGTTGATGGCGCTGGGCTCGGCACCCCAGTCGGTGCGCCAGCAGGTCCCGCAATTGAGCTACGGCTCTCATGTGTTCTCCTCCAACCCCGCCAAGCGCGCAGTGGTGCTCAATGGCCGGGAATACCGGGAGGGGAGCGAAATCGCCCCGGGAGTCGTGCTCGCCACCATCGACCAGCAATACATAGTGCTGCAGGTCGCCGGACAGAGCGTGACCCTCAAGGCGCTGCAGGATTGGCGAGGATGAGTACGCACCGAACCCTGATGTTCGCTGGCAAGCAGGATGCACCTCACCTGAGTGCCACTTTTGTGAGCATTCAAAGGTTTACGGTGTGATGAAATATCCATTTTTACGGTTTGGCGCGCCCGGACCCGTTGTGTCACAGCACTCCGCCGTACACAATACGCAGCCGCCCCAGAGCCTGGAATTTGTTGATTAATATGACGCTACGATTCAGGGATGACATCTTGACCATGCTGCTGGCCCAGTGCCGGCGGCTTCCCATGACCAGAGTCACCCAGGTGGCCTTTCTGGCGCTGCTGATCATGCTGGCCCAGCAGAGCGCCGCCCTCACCTGGCGTCTGCTCACCCTGGCAAGCCCGCAAACCAGCCAACCGTGGCAACCCTCCGCCGTGGCGGTCAGCGGCCAGAGCAACCCGCGCCTTGAACTGGGCGAGGTGAGCCGACTGGCGCTGTTTGGCAAGGCGATCCCCAAGGCGCAAGCCAAAGCCGCCGTGGCCGCCAATGCGCCGCGTACCCAGCTCAATGCCCAGCTCAACGGGGTGTTGGCGAGCTCGGATCCCGCCAAATCCATCGCCATCATCGCCATGTCCGGCATCCAGAACTCCTATGGGGTCGGTGACATGATTGACGGCACCCAGGCGCGGATCCGGCAGGTCTATCCGGATCGGGTGATCATCGAGCGGGATGGCCGCGACGAGACCCTGATGCTGGATGGCGAGGAGTATGGCAAGCCGCTGCCGCAGACCAACACCGCCCCCCTTGGCTCCCTGCGCAGCGAGCTGATGGCCGATCCGGGCAAGATCACCGATTACCTCAATATTTCACCGGTTCAGGTGGATGGCCGCATGACCGGCTATCGCCTCAACCCGGGCAGCAATCCTGAGTTTTTCAACCAGAGCGGGCTGCAGGCCAATGACCTGGCCATCAGCATCAACGGGCTGGATTTACGGGACAACATGCAAGCCATGCAGGCGATGCAGCAGATGGCTGGCGCAACGGAAATGACAGTGACCGTCGAGCGACAGGGCGAACAGTTCGACATCTATGTGCGCTTGTCAGAATAATGATTTGGAGTCGTACCAATAATGACCACTAAAGGGAAAAGCTGGCGTCTGGCCACTATCGCAGCGGCACTGATGATGGCGGGCTCAGCCTGGGCCACCGAATACTCTGCCAGTTTCAAGAACGCCGACATTGAAGAGTTCATCAATACGGTGGGCAAGAACCTCAATAAAACCATCATCATAGAGCCCTCGGTGCGCGGCAAGATCAACGTGCGCAGCTACGACCTGCTCAATGAGGAGCAGTACTACCAGTTCTTCCTGAGCGTGCTCGACGTCTACGGCTTTGCCGTGGTGCCGATGGACAACGGAGTGCTCAAGGTGCTGCGCTCGCGGGATGCCAAGACCTCGGCCATTCCGGTGGTGGATGGCAGCAACCCGGGCATGGGCGACGAGATGGTGACCCGGGTAGTGCCGGTGCGCAACGTCTCGGTCCGTGAACTGGCGCCACTGCTGCGCCAGCTCAACGACAACGCCGGTGGTGGCAACGTGGTGCACTACGAGCCTTCCAACGTGCTGCTGATCACCGGCCGCGCCGCCGTGGTCAATCGTCTGGTAGAGGTGGTGAACCGGGTCGACCGCGCAGGCGATCAGGATGTGGACATCATCAAGCTCAAGTTCGCCTCGGCAGGTGAAATGGTGCGGCTAGTGACCAATCTCAACAAGGATGGCAACCCACAGGGCGGCACCGCCTCCCTGCTGCTCTCCCCCAAGGTGGTGGCCGACGAGCGCACCAACTCTGTGGTGGTGAGTGGTGAGCCGAAAGCGCGCGCCCGCATCATCCAGATGGTGCGCCAGCTCGACCGCGACCTGCAGAGCCAGGGCAACACCCGGGTCTTTTACCTCAAATATGGCAAGGCCAAAGACATGGTCGAGGTGCTCAAGGGGGTCAGCTCCAGCATCGAGGCCGACAAGAAGGGCGGCGGCGCAACCACAGGTGGCGCCAGCATCGGCGGTGGCAAGCTGGCCATCTCCGCTGACGAGACCACCAATGCGCTGGTCATCACCGCCCAGCCGGACGTGATGTCCGAACTGGAGCAGGTGGTGGCCAAGCTCGATATCCGCCGCGCCCAGGTGCTGGTGGAGGCGATCATCGTTGAGATGCAGGATGGCGATGGCCTCAGCCTTGGCGTCCAGTGGGGCAATGCCAACGGCGGTGGCACCCAGTTCACCAACTCAGGTCTGCCTCTCGGCAGCGCCATTGCGGCGGGCAAGGATTACCAGAATGGCAAGACCGACACCGCTGCCGGTCTGCTGAAAGAGTTCAACGGCATGGCCGCCGGTTTCTATCACGGCGACTGGGCCATGCTGGCCACGGCGCTGGCCTCCAATACCAAGAACGATATTCTCTCCACCCCGAGTATCGTCACCATGGATAACAAGGAGGCCTCCTTCAACGTCGGTCAGGAGGTCCCGGTCCAGAGCGGTTCGCAAAGCTCCACCACCAGCGATCAGGTGTTCAACACCATCGAGCGCAAGACGGTGGGCACCAAGCTGGTGGTGACCCCGCAGATCAACGAAGGGGATTCGGTGCTGCTCAATATCGAGCAGGAGGTCTCCAGCGTCGCCCAGACCCAGGCGACCGGTACTGCCAACCTTGGCCCCACTTTCGATACCCGTACCGTCAAGAACGCGGTGCTGGTCAAAAGCGGCGAAACTGTGGTGCTGGGCGGTTTGATGGACGAACAGACCAAGGAGCAGGTCTCCAAGGTGCCGCTGCTTGGCGATATTCCGGTGCTGGGCTATCTGTTCCGCTCCACCTCCAACACCACCTCCAAGCGCAACCTGATGGTCTTTATCCGGCCGACCATCTTGCGTGATGCGGATGTCTATACCGGTGTCTCCAGCAACAAGTACTCCCTGTTCCGCGCCGAGCAGCTCAATGCCGCTTCGCAGGAGGGGTATCTCACCTCCCCCGCCCGTCAGGTATTGCCTGCCTATGGCCAGGATGTGATGGTGTCGCCCGAGCTGCAAAAGGAGATCCAGAAGCAGATCAACGAGATGCGGAGCAGACAGCAAAGCACTGTCGAGACCACCACCCCGTTTGTGCAGAGTAAGCCCTGATGAGTGCCTACCATCTGGATGGAAGCGCCGGGCCTGCGCCACTGCCCGAGCTCCCCTTTGTCTTTGCCCGCAACTTCGGGGTGATCCTGATTGAGCGGGAGGGCGCTCCCGTGCTGCAGTGCCGCCCTGGCGTCACCCCGCAGGCCCTTCTGGAGGTGCGGCGGGTCGCTGGTTGCAGCTTCGCGGTTGAGCAACTCGACAACGAGGCCTTCGAAGAGCTGCTGATGGCCCACTACCAGCGCGACTCTTCCGAGGCGCGCCAGCTGATGGAAGATCTCGGCAACGAGATGGACTTCTTCGCCCTGGCCGAAGAGCTGCCGCAAAGCGAAGATCTGCTGGATGCCGATGATGACGCCCCCATCATTCGCCTCATCAACGCCATGTTGAGCGAGGCGATCAAGGAGGAGGCCTCCGATATCCATATCGAGACCTTCGAGCGGGCACTGGTCATTCGTTTTCGCATCGATGGGGTACTGCGGGAGATCCTGCGCCCCCATCGCAAGCTAGCCTCACTGCTGGTCTCGCGGATCAAGGTGATGTCGCGGATGGATATCGCCGAGAAGCGGGTGCCGCAGGATGGCCGTATCTCGTTGCGTATCGGCGGCCGCGCCGTCGACGTGCGGGTCTCCACCATGCCGTCCAGCTACGGCGAGCGGGTGGTACTTCGTCTGCTCGACAAGAACAACGTGCGCCTCGAGCTCAAGCAGCTGGGGATGACCGCGGCCAACCGCACCATCATCAGCGAACTCATTCGCAAGCCCCACGGCATTATTCTGGTGACCGGCCCGACCGGTTCCGGTAAATCCACCACCCTCTATGCGGCGCTGTCAGAAATCAACTCGCGGGATCGCAACATCCTGACGGTGGAAGACCCCATCGAATATGACCTCGAAGGGGTGGGCCAGACCCAGGTCAACACCAAGGTGGACATGACCTTCGCCCGCGGCCTGCGCGCCATCTTGCGTCAGGATCCGGATGTGGTGATGGTGGGGGAAATTCGTGACCTCGAGACCGCCCAGATTGCGGTGCAGGCGTCGCTGACCGGTCACCTGGTGATGTCGACCCTGCACACCAACACCGCCATCGGCGCCATCACCCGGATGCGGGACATGGGGATCGAGCCCTTCCTGCTCTCCTCGTCGCTCTTGGCGGTGCTGGCCCAGCGGCTGGTGCGCACCCTCTGCCCCGATTGCCGTGCCCCGCGCCCCATCACCGAGCAGGAGCGCCTCGCCATGGGCATCGAGCTGGCCCCCGATCAGCAGGTGTGGCGTCCGGTCGGGTGCGAGCTGTGCAACCACACCGGCTACCGTGGCCGGACCGGCATCCACGAGCTGGTGGTGATCGACGAAGCGGTGCGTGAAGCCATTCACAGTGCCAGCGGTGAGCTCGCCATCGAGCGGCTGATCCGCGGCCACACCCCCAGCATCCGCCGTGACGGCATCGACAAGGTCCTCAAGGGGCAAACCAGCCTCGAAGAGGTGCTGCGCGTGACCCGGGAAGATTGAGATGGCGGCATTCGAATACAAGGCCCTCGACAACAAGGGGCGCAGCAAGAGCGGCGTGATGGAAGGCGACTCGGCCCGTCAGGTACGCCAGCTGCTGCGCGAACAGGGGCTCACCCCCCTCGAGGTGAACGAGACCACCGAGAAGGCGAAACGGGAGGCGACCCGCTTCGCCCTGTTTCGTCGTGGTGCCAGCACTGCCGAGCTGGCCCTGATCACTCGCCAGCTGGCGACCCTGGTCGGCGCCGGTCTCACCATCGAAGAGGCGCTCAAAGCGGTGGCCGAGCAGTGCGAAAAAGCCCACTTGCGCTCTCTGGTGGCGACCGTGCGCAGCAAAGTGGTGGAAGGCTATTCGCTGGCCGACTCGCTGGGGGCCTTTCCCCATGTATTCGACCAGCTGTTTCGCTCCATGGTGGCGGCCGGTGAAAAATCGGGCCATCTGGAGAAGGTGCTCAACCGCCTCGCCGACTACACCGAACAGCGCCAGCATATGCGCACCAAGCTGCTGCAGGCGATGATCTACCCCATCGTGCTTACCTGCGTGGCTATCGGGGTTATCTCGATCCTGCTTACCGCCGTGGTGCCCAAGGTGGTGGCCCAGTTTGAACACATGGGCCAGCAGTTGCCGGGCACCACCCGCTTTCTCATCGGCACCAGCGAGTTGATGCAGGCCTACGGCCTCTGGTTCCTGCTGCTGATCTTTCTTGGCAGCTTTGTCTGGCGCTGGTGGCTCACCGATGAAACGCGCCGCCGACGCTGGCATCAGGTGCTGCTCGGCCTGCCGGTGATTGGCCGGGTCAGCCGCGGTCTCAACACCGCCCGCTTCGCCCGAACTCTAAGCATCCTCAATGCCAGTGCGGTGCCGCTGCTGGAGGGGATGAAGATCTCCGGCGAAGTGCTCTCCAACGACTTTGCCAGAATGCGCATTCTTGAGGCCGCCGAACGGGTGCGCGAGGGGACCAGTCTGCGCAAGTCTCTGACCGAGACCAAGATTTTCCCGCCCATGATGCTGCACATGATCGCCTCCGGCGAGCAGAGCGGCGAGCTCGACAGCATGCTGGAGCGGGCGGCGGACAACCAGGATCGGGAGTTTGAATCCCAGGTCAATATCGCCCTCGGAGTGTTCGAACCCATGCTGGTGGTCTCCATGGCCGGGGTGGTGCTGTTTATCGTGATGTCGATCCTGCAGCCGATCCTCGAGCTCAACAATATGGTGAATATGTAAGTTTCCGGTGTTCGGTGGTGCCGCTGGCGGCCCGTCGAACCCACCCAGTGATCACTCTCTGATGGGCCATCCCATCTCATTCGTTACGGAGCAACTCATGAACAAACGTCGTCAATCCGGTTTTACCCTGCTGGAAGTCATGGTGGTCATCGTGATCCTCGGCATTCTGGCCAGTCTGGTGGTGCCCAACCTGATGGGCAACAAGGAGAAAGCCGACCAGCAGAAAGCGGTCTCCGATATCGTGGCGCTGGAAAACGCCCTCGACATGTACAAGCTGGACAACAACCGCTACCCGACCACCGAACAGGGTCTGGACGCGCTGGTGACCAAGCCCTCCATCGATCCGGCACCGCGCAGCTACCGCGATGGCGGCTACATCAAGCGCCTGCCGCAAGATCCCTGGGGCAACCCGTACCAGCTGCTGAGCCCGGGCCAGTTCGGCAAGATCGACATCTTCTCCATGGGTCTGGATGGCGAAGCCGGTACCGATGACGACATCGGCAACTGGAACCTGAAGGATTTCCAATAAGTGATATGTCGCCACCGCACTCCTTGTGAGCTGACTGCATGAAGCGCTCTCTCTCCTTTCATCGCCAATCCGGCTTTACTCTGCTGGAAGTGTTGCTGGTCGCCATGCTGATGGGACTGGTGGCCACCGCCGTCACTCTCAGCATGGGAGGCGCCAGAGGAGATCGGGAGCTGGACAAGCAGGCACGCCGCCTGATGGCGACGCTGCAGCTGGCACAGGAGTATGCGGTGATGGATGGTCGGCTGGTGGGCATTCGTATCGAGGAGAACGGCTGGCAGTTTATGCAGCGCCAAGCCAAAGATCGCAAGTGGCTGGCCCTGACTGGCGACAAGCAGCTGGGGCCGGTACAACTGACCGAGAACATGACGCTGGCACTGGAGCTGGAAGGCTTTGGCTGGCAGCCGGACTCCGACGAGAAAACCGAACAGAAGCGCGACGAGAAGGAGCGCACGCCGCAGTTGCTCATCTTCCCGGGCGGAGAGCTGAGCCCGTTCGTGCTCACCTTCACCCAGCAGGATGACGATGCCCGCTACACCCGCATCGTCAAAGGGGACGAGTTTGGCCGCCTCACCCTGCTCACCGGCGATGAAGATGAAGAGGTGAGCGAGTGAACGCCCGCGGTATGACGTTATTTGAGAAAGGAGTGATGGTGGCGCCACCTCTGTGCCAACAACATGTGCAACGGGTGGCACGATGAACGCACGGGGCATGACATTACTCGAAGTGATGGTGGCACTGGCGGTCTTTGCCATCGCGGGTCTGGCGGTAATGAAAACCGCCAGCGAACACCTCTCTGCCCTCAACTATCTGGAGCAGAAGACCCTGGCCACCTGGGTGGTAGAGAACCAGCTGGTGCAACAGAAGCTCGAGAACAAGTGGCCCGGCGACAGCTGGGTGGAAGGGGATGAGCAGATGGCCGGGCAGACTTGGTACTGGCGCTATCGCGGCGTCGCCACCGCCGACAACAACTTTCGGGCACTCGATATGGAAGTGCGCACCGAGGCCAAGGCCGAGAACCCGGTCGCCATGATGCGGACCTATATCAGCCGATGACCCAGCTCTCCGCCCGCACGCCTCGCCCCGTCCGTCACGCCGGTTTCACCCTGCTCGAAATGCTGGTGGCGATCGCCATCTTCGCCACTCTCAGCATGGGCGCCTATCAGGTGCTGCAGGGGGTGCTCACCAGTGACGAGGTGGCCAAGCGCAAGGAGGCTCGCCTCAACGAATTGCAGCTCGCCTTCACCCTGCTGGAGCGAGACATCACCCAGATGGTGCCGCGCAGCGGTCGCATCGAGGGGGAGAACAACAAGGTGCTGCTGGCGGCTTCCCGCTTCGGCCAGCAGAGCGATGACTGGGGCATGGCCTTTATGCGCAGCGGCTGGCTCAATCCGGACGGCATGCTGCCCCGCTCCCATCTGCAACGGGTCGGCTGGCGCCTCAAGGATCAGAAGCTGGAGCGCCTGAGCTATCTCTATCCGGATCCGGTGATCGGCACCGAGCCACGCATCCAGCCGGTGCTGGCGGGGGTCACGGCGTTTCGCCTCTACTTCTTCGACAAGGGCAACTGGAAAGAAGAGTGGACCCAGCGCAGCGTGCTGCCCCACGGGCTGGCAGTGGAGCTGGATCTGGAAGATTACGGCACCATTCGCCGTCAATTCCTGATTGGCGCCGGCGGCCAGCGCGCCGAAGAGAACAGCCAGAGCAGCAACCCCGACCAAGGTGGCAACAACAACAACAACAACAACAACGGGAACAACGGCGGCAACGGCAATACCAATGGCGGTAATGGTGACAGCCAGAACGGAGGGGGCGCCAATGCGGGCTAATCTCGCCGCTCCCGGTCGCCAGCGCGGCATGGCGCTGCTGGTGGTGCTGCTGATCCTCTCGGTGATGGTGATCATCGCCAGCAATATGAGCGGCCGCCTGCAGCTTGAGCTGCGCCGCACCGCCAACATCACCACCGGCAAACAGGCGTGGTGGTATGCCCTCTCGGCGGAAGCGCTGGTGAGCAAGGTGCTGACGCAGGATTTCAAGGACAACCCCGAGGTGGTCAACCTCAGCCAGAACTGGGCCCGCAAGAACACTGTGTTTCCGGTGGACGATGGCCAGCTCAAGGGCGAGGTGACCGACCTGCAATCCTGCTTCAACCTCAACAGCCTGAGCGTGGCCTCCAAGGCGGGGAGCGGCGAGGAGCTGGCGCAGCAATCCTATCCGGTGCAGGTGTTTCGCGAACTGCTCAAACAGCTGGCGATGGATGATTACGAGGCGGCCCAGCTCACCGATGCCATCCGTGACTGGACTGACAAGGATACGGTGCTGGTCTCCAGCCTTGGCGCAGAGGACGCCTATTACGAGGGGCTCAAGCCACCCTACCTCACCGCCAACCAGTGGATGCTGGGCAAGGATGAGCTGCGGGCGGTGCGCGGGGTGACGGCAAGGGTCTATGCCAAACTGGCACCCTACGTCTGCACCCTGCCCAACGACAAGTTGAAGATCAATATCAATACCCTTGCCACCCAGCGCCCCGAGCTGCTGGTTGCCCTCTATCTGGGCACTATCGGGCTGGATGATGCCAAGCGAGTACTGAACGAGCGGCCACAGAAGGGGTGGAAAGAGAGCAAGCTGATGACAGACATGCTCGCTCCGGTCGATTCGGTGAAAGGGCTGAAAGAGGCGCTGGTGGTCAAGAGCGACTTCTTCGAAGCCCGAGTCGTGGCCGAAGTCGGCGACAACCGGGCCTGGCTCGAAACCCTGTTCCAGCGGGGCAAGGACAATAAACTGGTGATGCTGCGCCGCCTCAGTAGTGGCGCCGAATAAACAGCGCACCTGCGAGCCCTACGCCCGCGGGTACGAGAGATGTTGGATGCAGCCTGCGGGCTGCGCACCGGTTGCCAGGGCGCACAACGCCCTTTACAAACCGGTATCGCAGGAGAGAGATGCGTGAGCGAAAGTCTGGTCATCCGACTGGGGACCAATAAACAACAACCCGTGGCCTGGCTGGTCTGGTCCGGTCAGGAGCAGGAGATCATCGCCTCCGGCACCCTGCCCTCGGCCGATGCCCTGAGCGAGCTGCAGGAGCGGGCCGGTGGCCGCCCCGTGGTCACCCTGGTGCCGGGCAGCGATCTGATCTTCCGGCGCGTCACCCTGCCGGGTCGCTACAACCGCCAGTCGGCAGCGGCCCTCCCCTACCTGCTGGAGGAGCAGATCGCCTCCGACGTGGACGAGCTCCATCTGGTGGTGCTGGCTCATGAAGGTCAACAGGTCGACCTGATGGCGGTGGATCGGCAGAAGATGGCCGAGTGGCTCGACTGGCTCGATGCCGCTGGCCTCAAGAGCTTGCAACTGCTGCCCGATGTGCTGGCGCTGCCACAGGCCGCTGATGGCTGGTCTGCCCTGCAACTCGGCAATGAGTGGCTGGTACGCCAGGGCCCCTGTCAGGGGATCGTCGCCGACGAGCCGCTGCTGGCTATCTTGCTGGCAACCGAAGCGGAGCCGGTCACCATCCACAGCCACACCCCGGTGCCCGCCATTGCCGCCGCCAACTGGCAGGCGGCGGAGCCCGAACTCCCCATGCTGCTGCTGGCCAAGGGGGCCCTCACCTGCCGGGCCAACCTGCTGACCGGCCCCTACCGGCCGCAGACCGAATATGCCCGCTACTGGTTGCAGTGGCGCAAGGTAGCCATCACCGCCGGCCTGTTGCTGCTGGTGGCCCTCGGCCAGCGCGGGGTGCAGCTCTATCAGCTCACCGAGCAGGACAAGGCGCTGAAAGCGGAGATCCGCGCCGTCTATACCCGCATTTTCCCGGGGGAGAGCCGCATCGTGAACGTGCGCAGCCAGATGAACCAGCATCTGCAACAGATGGGACAAGCCCCGCAAAACGGCGTGCTGCTGATGCTCACCGAGCTGGCCCCCACCTTTGCCGAAGTACCCGGTCTGAAACCACAGGTGATGCGCTTTGATGCCAGTCGCCGCGAGCTGAGGCTGCAGGTGACCGCCCCAGGCTTTGCCGAGATCGAGCGGTTCCGCGAGCTGGCTGGCAAGCAATTCGAGGTACAGCAAGGCGAGGTGCGCAGCACCGAGGGCAAGGTAGAGGGCGCACTGGTGCTCAAGGGTAAATCATCATGATGGAAAAATTGCAGAGCTGGTGGCACGGCATCACCGCACGGGAACAGCGGCTGGTGGTCGCAGGCGGCGTTCTGCTGCTGGTCGGTCTCTTCTACTGGAGCGTCTGGCAGCCCATCGCCAACCGCATCGCGGAGCGGGAGCGGCAGGTGCAGAACCAGCAGCAGACCCTCGCCTGGCTCAAGGAGAAGGGTGAAGAGGTGCTGGCCATGCAGGGTGGCTCGGGTCGCCAGATCGACACCAGCGGCACCCTGGAAGGGGTTGTCAACCGCACCGCCTTCAACCACAAGATCAAGATTGCCCGGCTGCAACCCCAAGCGCAGGAGCTGCAAGTGTGGATCGACACGGTCCAGTTCGATGACTTGCTGCTCTGGCTCTCCACGCTGGTGGAGCAGCACGGCATTCAGGTTCAAATCATCGAGATCGCCCGCGAGGATCTGGCCCCGGGTCTGGTCAAGGTCAGACGTTTGCAGTTGAGTCGTCCACAATGAAAAAACGCATCCTGATTGCCAGCCTGTTTCTGGCCGCCTATCTGATCTTCCTGCTGGCCACCCTGCCCGCGGCACTGGTGGCTCGCCATCTGCCGCTGCCTGCCAACGTCGCCAATCTGCTGAAACTGGAAGGGGTGAGCGGCACCCTCTGGAGTGGCCAGATTGCCCGACTGCAATATGCCAGCGAATCGGTGAACCAGCTGCGCTGGGATCTCAACGGCTGGTCGCTGCTGCGCTTCGCCCCCGAAGTGGCCATACGCTTTGGCGATCGCAACGGACTCAATGGTCAGGGCGTTGTCGGCTGGAATGGCGTTGCCTTCGGCCGGGATCTGACCCTCAACGCCCCCGCTCCTTGGTTGCTGAGCCGGGTGCCGATGCGCCTGCCGATCCCGATCTCCGTCAGCGGCCAGCTGCAACTCAAGGTGGAGCAATTTGCCCAGGGAACCCCCTGGTGTGACAACCTCTACGGCAACCTCGACTGGTACAACGCCAGCGCCGATACCCCGGCGGGCAAGCTGGATCTGGCCGACCCCGAGCTGAAACTCACCTGCCTCGACTCCAAACTGGTGGCCGAACTCAAGCAGGGCTCGGATGCGGTGCAGACCATGGGTCGCCTCGAGCTGCAACCCAATGGCCAATACCTGTTCCAGGGCACCCTGAAGCCGGGCCCAGAACTGCCACCGCAGATGCAGCAAGGGCTCCCTTTCCTCGGCCAGCCCGACAGTCAGGGCCGCTTCCCCCTGCGCTATCAGGGGCGGATCTAAGCCATCATTCAAGGTGAAAATGGCTCAGGGACAACCCGAGCCATTTATATCGTCCATGTGACGTGTCCGTTGAAATACCAGATACGGCAGATACAAAAAAGCCCAAGCGATTGAATCGCTTGGGCTTTCTCTTTGAATATGGCGGAGGAGGTGGGATTTGAACCCACGGATGGTCGCCCATCGCCGGTTTTCAAGACCGGTGCATTCAGCCGCTCTGCCACCCCTCCGAACGGCGTGCATACTACGCTAAGCCCTTGTTCATATGCAATACATATTTCCTGTGGGATAGTGTGCGGGAGCAAAATGGCAGGTGGCTTGAAATTGTTCCTCGTCATCCCTATTTGTTCTACATACAATGCGTAAACATGCAGTAACAAACAGCGATCACGAGGCGGCTGCTCGCCGTCTCACCCGGACATCAAGAGGACACCCAAGATGGATACCCGTTCTATCTACACTGGCACCCAAAGTGCCGTACGCGATATCAACAAGGTGCTGCGTAACACCTATATGCTGCTCTCCCTCACTCTGGGCTTCTCTGCCGTGGTGGCGGGGGTCGCTACCGTGATGAACATGCCGCCGCTGCACTGGGCCGTGTTCCTGATCGGCGTCTACGGTCTGATGTTCCTAACCGAGAAGAATCGCAACAACGGCATGGGGCTGGTCTTCACCTTCGCCCTGACCGGTCTGCTGGGCTATAGCCTGGGCCCCATCATCAACATGTATATGAACAATGGTGGTGGCGAGATCGTGATGACCGCCCTTGGCGGCACCGCGCTCACCTTCTTCGGTCTGTCGGCCTATGCCCTGACCACCAAGCGTGACCTCTCTTTCATCGGCGGCATGCTGTTCGTCGGTTTCTGGGTACTGCTGGTGGCCATGATTGCCAACATCTTCCTGCAGATGAGCGCCCTGAGCCTGGCTCTGTCCGCCATGTTCATGCTCTTCTCCTCCGGTGCCATCCTGCTGACTACCCAGCAGATCGTGCGCGGCGGCGAGACCAACTACATCTCTGCCACCGTCACCCTGTATGTCTCCATCTACAACATCTTCCTGAGCTTGCTGAGCCTGCTTGGCGGCAACCGCAACTAATCAGAAACCCCGCTTCGGCGGGGTTTTTATTGGCGTCGATTTTTGTCAGGATAAGTTGTAAATCAAGGATATGAAGCGAAGTGGCCC